>UQOH01000022.1 GCA_900542625.1 uncultured Fusobacterium sp. | reverse complement strand
AGTTTTTAAAGAAGAAGACTTAGAATTCATAAATATATTATACAAAAGAAAAGCGAGATGGACAATCGCGCTATTTTTTATATTCTTACGATAACTCATAATAAGTTTTAGATAAAAGATTTAAAGATTTCCACTTCTCCGTCAACTGTAACATCAAGGTTAGCAGGGATAAAATATGTATCTCCTTTTTCAGCAGAATATTTTACTCCTTCATGAATAATAAATCCTTTTCCTTCCAAGATAGAATATACTTTGAAGTTTTCGTTTATTTCATCATGGAAAATTCCATCTACAACAATTTTATCAACATTGAAATACTGTCCTCTCACAAGCTCTTGTTTAACAGCATTTCTTAATCTGATATTTTGTCTTTTTGCATCTTCTGTAACAACAGGATTTTCTCCAAAGTTTATAACATCAGCAGCTTTTTCTAAATGAAGAGGTCTTGGCTCTCCGTTTACAAGTCTGTCGAAATCATAAATTCTGTATGTAGTATCTGAGTTTTGTTGAGTTTCACAAAGAAGAACACTTCCCTCAAGACTTGCATGAACTACTCCAGGAGCAATATTTATGAAGTCGCCTTTTTTAACAGGAACTTCATTAAACATATTTGTGAAATCTTTATTTTTGCTTTTTTCAAGGAAAGTCTCTCTTGTCATTTCCCCTTTAAGCCCTAGTATAAGTTTTGCATCTTCGCTTGCATCTATAATGTACCAGCATTCACTTTTTCCAAACTCTCCTTCAACTTTAAGAGCATAATCGTCACTTGGGTGAACCTGAACAGATAATCTGTCATTGACATCAAGATATTTTATAAGAATAGGGAATTTTCCTCCAAATCTTTCTATAACTTCTTTTCCTAAAAGCTCTGCTCCATATTTTTCAACAAGTTCTTGAAGAGTTACATCTTTAAATATTCCGTTTTCAACAACAGACATTCCATTTTTATGAGAACTTACTTCCCATGATTCTCCAATCTGTTTTCCTTCTGGAAGAGTCATTCCAAGAACATTTTCAAAAGCTCTTCCTCCCCAGACTTTATCAATAAAACATTTTTTAAATTTAATAGGATACATTGTAAAATTACCTCCATATCTGTATTATTTTTTCAATTCTTTTAATGCCAGAGCAAGTCCTCCGCATATACCTGCATTGTCTCCCAGTTCAGGATAAACAATATAATCGTCTATGTACTCCAATATTTCAGGACAGCTTATATATCCGTTTAATCTTTCCTGAACTTTTTTTCTGATAATAGGGAAAAGATGTGACTGTTTCATTACTCCTCCGCCAAGAATTATTTTTTCAGGAGAAATCATAAGAATTATATCCATAAGCCCTACTGAAAGATAGTGTGCTTCTATTTCCCATGCTGTATGTTCTTCAGGAAGTTCATAAGCCTTTTTACCCCATCTTTTTTCAATAGCCGGACCTGATGCCATTCCTTCAAGACAGTTTTTGTGGAAAGGGCAGCATCCTTTAAACAAATCTCTCTCTTCGTGGCATATCATCATATGCCCTACTTCAGGATGAAGAAGTCCGTGAACAAGATTTCCTTCAACTATAAGCCCTGCACCAATTCCTGTACCGATTGTCATGTAAACACATGAGTTTAATCCTTTCGCTTTTCCCCAGGTAAATTCTCCAAGGGCAGCTGCGTTTACATCAGTATCAAATCCCACAGGGATATTAAAATTATCTTTAATTTTTTTAACTATATTATAGTTCTGCCATAAAAGTTTCGGAGTTGTAGTAATGCAGCCGTAGTCAGCACTTTTTTTATTAAGACATA
The DNA here is from genome assembly GCA_900542625.1 of uncultured Fusobacterium sp. Taxonomy (GTDB): domain Bacteria; phylum Fusobacteriota; class Fusobacteriia; order Fusobacteriales; family Fusobacteriaceae; genus Fusobacterium_B. Next base: position 24,361 of record UQOH01000022.1, on the reverse strand, counting down.
TAGGACCAAAACACCCTATTCCCATTGCTTCAATATTTTTATTTTTAAAGAAATCAACAACCATATTCATTGTTTCTTCCGGTGTTGTTGTCGGGAATTCTGCTCTTTCGATTATTTTTCCCTCTTCATTTCCTACAGCACAAACAAATTTTGTTCCTCCTGCTTCAATAGAACCTAATATCATATTATCTCCCTCCTGATTTTATTATATCATTATGTATATTAGAAATACAGATAAAAAACTTTCAAAAAAATTGTGAAAAATAAAAAGGCTGTAAGATAATAAACTAAGATAAAATTCTCGATTTTAAAAATATCTGCGTAATTTATGCAGCGAGTTCATCGTAAAAAACGATATGTCTGAACGAAGTGAGTTTATCGTTTTTAGATGAATGAGCAATATAAATAGCTGATATTTTTTCCTAGAGAATTTTATTTTAGATTTAAATGCGACAGCCTCTACAATTTTTTACGATATTTCTGCTACTGTATTTAAAATATCAGCAGCCAGTTCTTTTTTAGGTTTTTCAGAAATTACTGTAAGTGATTCATCTTTTTTTATAAGAGTAACAGCATTATTGCTGCTTCTCATAACATGTGCATCATTTGCCACAATCATATCAAGATTTTTCTTTTTAAGCTTTCCTTTTGCATTCTCAATAATATTTTCTGTTTCAGCAGCAAACCCTATAAGTATCTGATGAGTTTTTTTCTGTCCCATATTAAAAAGAATATCAGGATTTCGGTCAAGTTCTATTATTAAATCTCCCTCTTTTTTCTTTATCTTTTCCTTAGCACATACTTTTGGTTTATAATCAGCCACAGCAGCACATGCTATTGCAACATCAGTTTTATCAAATCTTTCCATTACAGCATCAAACATCTGCATAGCTGTTCTTATCTGCACAAATTCTTTTAATCCTTTAGGAATTTCCAAATTTGTAGGTCCTGACACAAGAGTAACCTCTGCTCCCATTTTTACAGCCTGTTCAGCAAGAGAGTATCCCATCTGTCCGCTTGAATTGTTGCTTAAATATCTTACAGGGTCTAAAGGCTCTTCTGTTCTTCCTGCAGTGATAAGAACTTTTTTCCCTGCCAGTTTCTTCTCTTTTTCAGCAAAGAAATCTTCAAGAACAGCAACTATATCATCTTCATTTTTCAAACGTCCCTTAGCATTTGCATTGCATGCTAAAAATCCCTCGTCAGCATCAATAAAATGATATCCAAATCTTTTTAATTTATCTATGTTTTCTTTTAAAATCGGATTTTCATACATATTAACATTCATTGCAAGAGCAAAAAATTTAGGCTTTGTGCATGCAGAAATAACTGTGCTCAGCATATCGTCAGCAATTCCGTTTACTGTTTTTCCTATAATATTATATGTTGCAGGAGCAATAAGCATTACATCTGCCCATTCAGCAAGAGATATATGTTCTACTTCATATCCTCTGTTTATGTCCCACATATCAACGACAACTTTATTTCTTGAAAGAGTTTCAAGAGTAAGAGGAGTTATTATTTTTGTGGCATTTTCAGTCATTATTACTTTAATATTATATCCTTTTTTCTTAAGTTTTGAAATTATGTTTGCAGTTTTATAGGCAGCAATTCCTCCGCATACCCCTACTAATACATTTTTCATAAAAATCTCCTATATTTTATTATTTATTTCATTTTATAAGTATTAAAATATTCATCAGCAATATTTTTAAGTTCTGATACCATAGCGGTTGTAAATCCGCCTTTTACAGCAAGTTCATCAAAATTGAAATCAGCCATATCGTCCATAAATTCTATGTTGTTGTCAGCAAGATAATTGATAAACTTTCTGCTTTTTTTAAAAACTTTCTGAACTTTTTCCCCTTTGCACAAAGAAATTCTGTTATCCCATGAAACCTCTTTGCTGTCACGGAAAGCAGAATATTTTTTTATAGCAGAAGCAGCGTTTTTAACTTTGGCAAATTCAGGAGAAGAAAGAACTATTTCTATATCCTGGATAAAAACAATTCCTGCATCAGCAAGAAAGTCTCTTACCATATTAAATTTTGCAGCAGAAAAAAATTCTTCAACTGGAAGTTTATATTTAAAAATATCTAAAGGAGAAGTACTTGTTTTTTCAAGCAGCTCTGCTTTTTCTTTTTTTAATCTATTGTTTTCTTCTCTTAAAGACTTCAGATTTTTTTCAAGAAGCTCCATCTGCTTTGGAGACATATATGTTTCTTTCATAGTATTTGTTTCTATTTTGAGCCTTTGAATTTCAAGCTCTTTCTCTTTTAAGGCTAAATTCAGAGCCTCGATTTCTTTGTTAGTAGTATTATCTTTGTCTTTAAAAACGTCTAATATCCCCATAAGACAAAACCTCCGTTACTTGATAAAATGCCTCAATCAAATTATAAATTATTTTTCAGGAAACTGCAATTTATTTTAAGTTAAAATATCTTTCTAAATATTGAGCTACTCCATTTTCTGTATTTTTAGGAGCTTTGTTTTTGATTTTTTCTTTCATAGAATCCAGTCCGTTTTCCATAACAACCGGGTGTCCTACAACCTGCAGCATATCAAAGTCGTTTTCGCCGTCACCAAAAGCCATAATCTTATCTAAAGGAATATTTAGTTTTTCAGAAATAAGTTTGACACCTTTTCCTTTGCTGCACTCTTTATGAACTATGTCAAGACATCTCGGCTGTGAAATAGTGATATCAGTAATATCTGAAAATATCTCTTTCATATCATCATAAAGTGCTCTTATAATTTCAGGATTGTCTTTAACTATTATTTTAGTCATAACAGGAAATTTTTTGCAGTCTCTAAGCTGAACAAGATTAAATCCTGTTTCCAATGTTACGATAGATTCTTTTGTACCTTCATCTGTAAAAATATCTCCTTTGTAAAATCCATTATAAGATATGTTTCTTTTTCTGAAATATGTGATTATTTTTTCAACCAGTTCTTCATCCATTACTTTTTCAAAAATAAGATTTTCTTCTTTATCATAGATATTTGCACCATTGTTGCATACAGCATATAGATTTATTCCAAGTCTTTCTTTGAAAGTTTTGATAGATCCTAAACCTCTTCCTGTTGCAATAGCAAAATCTACTCCTTTTTCTGCAAGTTTTCTTACAGCATCTCTTGTTTCATCAGATATCTGACTGTTTTGGTTTAAAAGTGTTCCGTCTAAATCTGATATTACTAATTTCATAATTGTTCCTCCAAGTTTTTAATATCCCTGTATATTCTACCATTAATTTTAATTTATGAAAACAATTTTAAATTTAATTAAAAATTATTAAGAAATAGATTGACAGATGAGTTTTTATCTGCTAACATTAATCTAATTATAAAAATATTTTTTGGAGGAAAAAAATGTTATTAATCATAAGGAGAGAAAGGAATAGGTAATTTTAATTAACAGAATATTATCCGTTTCTTTTGATATGGCTGAATAATAACTTTAATTTCTTTTGTAAAGATTGAAAATGATTTTAAATTTAAGTTTTTTAAATTTTTAAAATATTTTAATGAGCATAGATTGATTATATTAGCCAATAGTTATTCTATTGGTTTTTATTTTCACAGTTATTTTAAGATTCAGTCTGTCAGCACTGAATTTTTTTATTTATATAAGGTTATAAAATATTTTAATATATACTTTAGGAGGAGGGAAAAATGTTTCAATACATTGATACATTAAAACAAATTTTTATTGAAGGAGAAAGATACAACTATATAATTCAAGGTCTTACTTTCTCTGTTGGAGTAACACTGTTTTCAGCAGTGATTGGAATTATTCTTGGAATTATGTTTGCATTAATGAGAATATCAAGATTCTATCCATTAAAGCATACAAAAGGTTTTAAAAATTTTAATCCGTTAGAATGGGTTGCAATATGGTATACTGATATTATAAGAGGAACTCCGGCAGTTGTTCAGCTTATGATTCTTGCAAACGTTATTTTTGCAGGGTTCAGAGATATGCCTGTATTTTTAATAGCAAGTTTATCTTTCGGTATCAACTCTGGTGCTTATGTTTCTGAAATTATAAGAGCAGGTATTGAAGGACTTGATAAAGGACAAATGGAAGCTGCAAGAGCTTTGGGAATGCCTTATGGAACAGCAATGAAAGAGATAATAATTCCTCAGGCAGTTAAAAAAATTCTTCCTGCACTTGTAAGTGAATTTATTACATTATTAAAAGAAACATCTATCGTAGGATTTATCGGAGGAGTTGACCTTCTTCGTTCTGCAAACATTATTACAAGCCAGACATACAGAGGAGTTGAACCACTGCTTGCAGTAGGTATTATATATCTTATTATGACAGGAATATTTACTAAATTTATGAGAAGCGTAGAAAAGGGGATGAAAGTAAGTGATTAAGGTAGAGCATTTATATAAAAATTTTGGACAGCTTGAAGTTTTAAAAGATATTTCAACAACAATAAAAAAAGGTGAAGTTATAGCTGTAATAGGACCTTCAGGGAGCGGAAAATCAACATTCCTAAGATGTCTTAATCTTTTGGAAGAACCTACAGCAGGAGCAATATATATAGAAGGGAAAAATCTGATGGATGATAAAACTGATATCAACCTTATCAGAAGAGATGTTGGAATGGTATTTCAGCACTTTAACCTTTTCCCGCATAAAACAGTTTTAGAAAATCTTACTTTAGCACCTATGAAAGTTAAAAATGCTAAAAAAGATGAAATTGAGAAAAAAGCTTTTATGCTTTTAGAAAAAGTAGGACTTAAAGAAAAAGCAGAAGCTTATCCAAATCAGCTTTCAGGAGGACAAAAACAGAGAATTGCAATAGCAAGAGCACTTGCTATGGATCCAAAAGTAATTTTGTTTGATGAGCCTACATCAGCTCTTGACCCTGAAATGATAAAAGAGGTTCTTGATGTTATGAAAGATCTGGCTGATGAGGGAATGACAATGATAATTGTTACACATGAGATGGGATTTGCAAAAAATGTTGCAGACAGAGTATTCTTTATGGACAGAGGGACTATACTTGAAGACACAACTCCGGAAAAACTGTTCAGCAATCCTGAGCACGAAAGAACACAAGAGTTTTTAAATAAAGTTTTAAACCGTTAATAATGTTTTAAGGAGGCTAAAATGAAAAAAATTGTAAAATTGTTAAGTGTTTTTGTGTTGATGTTGTCTTTCGCTTTCACTGCTAACGGAGCAGAGAAAAAAGAAAAAATTTATGTTGGAACAAATGCAGAGTTCCCTCCTTTCGAGTATCTTGAAGGAAGTAATGTGGTTGGATTTGATATTGATTTTATCAATGCTATCGCTGCTGAAATGGGAAAAGAAGTTGTTATTAAAGATATGAGTTTTGACGGTCTTTTACCAGCATTGCAGACAAATAAAGTTGATGTTGTAATTGCAGGAATGACAGCAACAGAAGAAAGAATGAAAGCTGTTAATTTCTCTCAGCCATACTATTCAGCTAATCAAGTTATAATTCTTGCTGAAGATAACACAGATATCAAAGATTTTGCTGATTTAAAAGGAAAAGCTGTAGCTGTTATGTTAGGATTTACAGGGGACGTTGTTGTAAGTGAAATGGCAGATGTTAAAGTTGAAAGATTCAATGCTGCTTATGCAGGAATTATGGCTCTTCAAAATGGAAAAGTTGATGCAGTAGTTCTTGATTCTGAAACTGCAAACAACTATGTAGCTAAAAACAGCGGATTAAAACTTGCTGAAGGAAAAGGAGAAGCTGAAGATTATGCTATTGCTGTTAAAAAACAAGATGCTAAATTATTAGAAGAGATCAACAAAGCAATCGATAAAATAAAAGCTGACGGAACTTTTGCAAAACTTATTGAAAAACATTTTAATTAATTTTTTTATAAAAATAATGAGAGGGAAAGGTTAAAACCTTTCCCAATCTTTATATAATTTTTTTATTTCGTAACTTGTATAATTCTCTAATTTTTTATCTCGTGTAATTGTTTTGGTTTTAAAATCATAAACATATCTTATGAATTTGTTTTTATAAGAATTTCTCACATAGTCTTCTCTTACAAAATGAAGTTTATCATTTTTCATATAAACTCTGGCAGGATAACGCTGTTGTACACTGCGGCTGTCAATAAGAGTTTCCGCATATTTCATAAAAGCATCTCTCATTTTAATATCCATCATATTTTCATAATATATTTTATTATCATCATATATTCTGTAACCTATAATGCTTCTGTAATCATCTGTTTTTCTGTCATAGTCAATGTTTCTCTCTTCTTTTTCTTTTACACCGTATTCTTTTATAAATCTTGTATCTCCTAAGATTGCCTCATAAGTAGGGCTTAAAATCATTTTTATTTTTACTTTATCTTTGTCAAAATTCTTAGCCTCTTCCACAGTCATTTTCAGTTTAAATTCCTCTTTTGACTTAAAAGGAAGAGAGAAATGTCTGATTTTTCTTTCAAGTTTTCCGTCACTTGTTGTGATTGTTTCACTGTCCTCATAAGAATAAATTGTGAAAATCATCTCCTGAGAGTCAGCATTATATTGTATATCCATTTTACCGTCATCATACATAAAATATGAGTCTGCAAGATATTCCAAATATTTTTTCTGGTCTTTCTGAAGACGGATTTTATATTCTTTTGTTGTTTCAAACTCTCCTTTTCCTGCTGAATACATATAAGTGTTTTTCAAAGAATATTTTCTCGCCATATATTCTTTGGCAGTCTGGTAATCGATAGATTTTTCTGTCATCATTCTGTTGAACATATATTCATTCTGATAATTTCCCTGTCTGTCAAAGCCTCTTTTATTTATCCCGTTGACATCAAAGCCTTCACTGTCAAAACCTTTACTGTCATAACCGTTTTTATCAAAACCATATTTGTTATAGCCTTTTATATCATATCCCTGCTCATCATAAATAGTATTTGTTATCTTATTAATACCTGCATTTTTTCCTGTAAGATAAAATCCTCTTTCATCAAATTTATCTCCGCATGAAATCATAAAAAGAGCAAGAAAAAATGCAATTAAAACTTTTTTCATTTTATACCTCCAAGCAACATTGCATACATAAAGAATAACTTATCTGAGAAAAAAAATCAATATTAAAGATTATTTCTGTAATATTTTTCTAAAAGAATTGAATTTCAAATATTAGTATGTTATAATTCAAGCAATATATTTTTAGGGTTTATATAGGGGGAAATATGAAAAAAATCGGGGTTATGGCAGGAACTGTTATTGATACACAAATGGGAGTTGAACTTTTAAAGAAAGAGGGATTTGATGCTTACGGTTATTCTGTGTCAAAAAATTGTTATGAACAGGACAGGCTGCAGTATCTGTCAAAAGATGAGCTTGAAAATCTTGTTTCAGAAAAAATTATCAATATGAAAGAAAAGGGAATGGATTCATGTTTTGTATACTGTAATTCTTTAAGCAGTGCTGTTGATTTTAAAAAGCTTGCAGAAAAACTTGATTTTAAAATAATAACTCCTTTCGATGCTTATGCTCTTATAGGAAATGATTATGAATTTCTGTATATTCTGGCTGCAAACAGCCTTTCAACAAAGAATATTGAAGAGTTTATTAAAAGAATAAATCCTGAAATAAAGTTTTTATCTCTTGGATTTCTCACTCTTGTAAATAAAATTGAAAGCTGCAGAACAAAAGATGATATTCTTGAACAGGCAGCAATCAAAGAAATGCTTTCTTTTCTTGAGAAAATAGAGCCTCAGATAAAGTCAAAAGCTGTTATTCTGGCATGTACTCATTTTCCATATATAAAAGATGAAATTATTTCTATGACAAATCTTACTGTTGTAGATCCTGCTAAGAAAATGATAGAATTGTTGTAAACAAAAACTGCTGCATTACGCAGCAGTTATTTTTTAAATCAGCCAAAATTTCAAACGAATGTTATTTTACTTGTTTTCTGTGTTTTAAACCATAATCTCTAAGCATTTCAAAAACAGGAAGGAATTGAAGATTATCATCAGATCCTACGTGCCACTCTGGATGGAATTGAGTTCCAACAACAAAAGTTGCTCCTTCAAGTTCAACACCTTCTACTATTCCGTCTGGAGAAACAGCAGTAACTTTTAATCCTTTTCCTAACTTGTCAACAGCTTGGTGATGCCAAGAGTTAACAGTTATAACATCAGCTTTTACCATTTTGTATAAGAAAGAGTTTTTGTCAGTAACAGTTGCACTGTGGTAAACAAAGTTTTCTCTCTTAGGATCTCTGTGAACTATATCAGATTTATATTCGCTAGGAAGATCTTGATATAAAGTTCCTCCAAGAACAGCGTTCATAAACTGCATTCCACGGCAAGTTCCTAATACAGGGTAATCTTCTTCGATAGCTGTTTTAAGCAGCCAGTAGTCAGAAACGTCTCTGTCAGCTTTAGGTTTTTCAGCTTTTTGATGAGGCTTTTCGTTATAGTAAGAAGGATCTATATCTTCTCCACCTGTTAAAATAACTGCGTCAACAGTTTTTAAAACTTCTTTTGCTTCTTCTGCATTTTTTATTTGAGGCAGAAGAACAGGTTCAGCTCCAGCTCTTTTTACAGAGTCAACATACATTTGTACATCTTCAGAAATTCCATCAGGGAAATCACGTTCCCAAGAAATTCCTATTTTTGCAGGCTCAGTGTTTTTAACCATGAAATTTTTACATCCACTGAAAAGCAGCATAAGCACAGCTAAAATACTAATCATAAAAACATTTAATTTGATTCTCTTCATAAATTTCCTCCCGGATGATTTTTATATATTGGCATGATTTAAAACTTTAATTACAACTTTATTATTTAACAAGTCCCGCTTTTTTATACTTAATAAAATTATCTTCGTTAACTAAAAGCTGAACATAGTCATCATCACTTTCAACATCTATATAAAATTTGTCTTCCTGAAGATCCACTCTGTCTATATAGCCGTAAACTCCGTCCATTTCCAAAAGAACAGTTATTTCATCAACCTGCTCTTTTTCTTTAAGTTCTTTAGCCTTTTTTATAAGAAACTTCAAATCTGTGTCCCTGTCGTAATCGTTAGTTGTATAAGTATAAACAGGAAATCCGTTAAAACCGTCCTTTCTTTCTACAAATTTCATTTTAAATTCAGCAGAAGAGCAGACAGACAAAATAAAAAATAAAAACAGCAGTATTTTTTTCATAGCTTTACCTCCTTGTTGAGAGATGCTGTCTATTATAGTATATAATAAAAAAAAGTAAAGTCAATGCCTTTTTCACATAAAAATTACACTGTTTTAAAAACAGAAATAATTAAATAAAAATTTGACAAAATGCTCATAAGATGATACTATGAGTAGGTAATATAAATTTAGAAAGTTTTTGATTAGTTTGTTTTAAAGTATCTTTGTAGCTTTATAAAATACTTTTAATGTTTAACTGCAACAAATTTCTTATTTATGTAACAAATAGTATTTTATGGAGGTAGTACAATGAACGGTACAGTAAAATGGTTTAACGCTGAGAAAGGATTCGGATTCATCACTTCTGAAGAAGGAAAAGATTTATTCGTACATTTCTCTGAAATCAAAAAAGAAGGATTCAAAACTTTAGAAGAGGGAGAAAAAGTTACTTTCGAAGTTAAGGAAGGACAAAAAGGACCTCAAGCTGCTAACGTAGTAGTAGTTAAATAGTTTGAAAATCTAAAAGCCTGTGAAAACTCACAGGCTTTTTTTATTTCCCTATGTTTTTACAGTGCTGAGAACAGTTTGTACAGCTGCCGCAGCAGCCTTTTCCATTTTTTTTATTTTTATAAATGGAAAAAACGGCTGCGGCTATACAAAATATAATAACCAAAACTATAACAATACTTAAAATATTCATATTTTAAAATCCTCCAAGAAGATTCCCTGCTGCTGCAACAATAAAAGCTGCTATCCATGCAATAATACATTGTCCTAAAGAAACTATTACAGCCCATTTTCCTCCAAGCTCCTTTTTAACAGCTGCCACAGCTGCCACACAAGGAGTATAAAGAAGAGAGAAGACTAAAAGGCTTACTGCTGTAAGAGGTGTAATTGTCTTAAGCAGATTTTCTGTTGTTCCAAAAAGAATAGACAGTGTTGCCACAACACTTTCTTTTGCCATAAATCCACTGATTAAAGCTGTGGAAATTCTCCAGTCACCAAATCCAAGAGGTTTGAAAACAGGAGCAATTATTCCAGTCACAGCTGCAAGTATACTGTCCTGTGAATTTTCAACTACATTAAAACCAATATCAAAAGTCTGTAAGAACCATATTACAATAGTTGCTATAAATATAACTGTAAAGGCTCTTTGAAGGAAATCCTGTGCTTTTTCCCAAAGAAGATGACCTACATTTTTTGCTCCAGGCATACGATAGTTTGGCAGTTCCATAACAAAAGGAACAGCCTCTCCCTGAAACATTGTTTTTCTTAAAAGCAGAGCCATTAAAATTCCCACAATTATTCCTGTGAAATATAGTGATACCATAACTGCTGCTCCGTGTTTAGGAAAAAATGCTGCTGCAAAAAATCCGTAAATAGGAAGTTTAGCAGAACAACTCATAAAAGGAGTCAAAAGAATTGTCATTTTTCTGTCACGTTCTGAAGGAAGAGTACGGCTTGCCATAATTCCCGGCACAGTACATCCAAAACCAACAAGCATAGGAACAATACTTCTTCCTGAAAGTCCTATTTTACGCAGAAGTTTATCCATAACAAAAGCAACCCTTGCCATATATCCGCTGTCCTCAAGAATTGATAAAAAGAAAAACAGTGTAACTATTATAGGAAGGAAACTTAATACGCTTCCAACACCGTTAAATATCCCATCAATAATAAGAGAACTAAGTACGTCATTCACTTCTCCTGCTGTAAGAAGATTCTGCACTGCATCTGTTGCCCATGAAATAAATGTTTCCAGTATTCCAGAAAGCCATGCTCCTATAACATTAAATGTCAGCCAGAAAACCAAAGCCATAATTCCTATAAAAGCAGGAATAGCTGTATATTTTCCTGTAAGAATTTCATCTATTTTTACACTTCTTATATGCTCTTTGCTCTCTCTCGGCTTGATTACTGTTGCATCACAGATTTTTCTGATAAAAGAAAAACGCATATCTGCTATTGCTGCTGCCCTGTCCAATCCTCTTTCTTTTTCAAGCTGCTGTATAAGGTGTTCCAAAGTATTTTTTTCATTTTCATCAAGTTCAAGTTTTTCTAAAATCAGTAAATCGCCTTCTATCAGTTTCGCTGCTGCAAAACGAAGAGGGATTCCTGCTTTTTTAGCATGGTCTTCTATGAGATACATAATACTGTGCAGACATCTGTGCACAGCTCCGTTATTTTCATTTTCATTACAGAAATCCTGTCTTCCAGGACATTCCTGATATTTTGCTACATGGACAGCATGGTCTATAAGCTCCCATATTCCTTCATTTTTAGCAGCTGAAATAGGAATAACAGGGATTCCAAGCATCTCTTCCATTTCGTTTACCAATATAGAACCGCCGTTTTCTCTGATTTCATCCATCATATTAAGAGCCAGTACCATTGGAATATCAAGTTCCATAAGCTGCATTGTCAGGTAAAGATTTCTTTCGATATTTGTAGCATCTACAATATTAATAATTCCTTTTGGATTTTCATGAAGAAGAAACTCTCTGGTTACAAGTTCCTCATTTGAATAAGGTGACATTGAATAAATTCCGGGTAAATCTGTAACAAGAGTATTATCATATCCTCTTATTACACCGTCTTTTCTGTCAACAGTAACACCAGGGAAATTTCCCACATGCTGATTTGAACCTGTTAATTGGTTAAACAGTGTAGTTTTTCCGCAGTTTTGGTTTCCTGCTAAAGCAAAAGTAAGTTTTACATTATCAGGCAGAGGATTTTCGTTTGCTTTAACGTGATATTTTCCTCCCTCTCCTAATCCCGGGTGTGAAATAGGTTTTTTAACTTTGATTTTTTTCTCTTCAGAATATTCCCTGTCACGAACATTTATAATTTCAATTTTTTCTGCATCTGCTTTACGAAGTGTCAGTTCATAACTGTTTATACGCAGTTCCACCGGATCTCCCATAGGAGCATGTTTCATCATAACAACATCAGCTTTTGGTATTATCCCCATATCCAGAAAATGCTGACGCAGTGCTCCCTCTCCTCCAACAGAAAGAACAGTTGCCATCTTTCCGATTGGTAAGTCCTTTAATGTCATAATAATTTCCCCCTTACTAAATATGTGCAAAATTTATAGTATAAAAAAATTTTTTATTTTTAATTTAAGAAAATATTTTGAAAAATTCTCAAGCTGTGATATCATAATATATGGCTTGGTCATATAGCTCAATTGGATAGAGCATCTGACTTCGGATCAGAGGGTTTGGGGTTCGATCCCTCATATGACCGCCATTATATAATTTGAAAATATCTGCAGCTGTTTAAGTATTTAAACAGTTGTTTTTTTATTTTAATCTTTCATTTTTTTCTTCCTTAACTATTAAAGCACATATTCTTAAAAAATGCTAGTTGTTCTTATGCAAAAAATAAAAAGAGACTATGAAATTTCATAGTCTCTTTTGGCATGAGTAATTTTATAGATACTTTGCTTCAGTATCTCTTATTAATTTAGCAACTGCTTGAACTTTTTCCATATCTTCAGGGAAAAGGTTAGCAAATGGAGCAGCAACTCCACCAATGTTTAAGTTGTGGTTGATACGTAGAGTTTCTTTTATTACTGCATACATTTGTCCTTTACAAGAACATAATCCAGCAATAATATCGTTTACTGCGTATTGAATTTCTCTTGCTAAAGCAAGGTTTTCAGGAGTTCCAGTTTTGTAAAGTTCTAACATTTTAAGGAATAATCCAGGCATTGCACTGTAAGTTCCTCCGATTCCACCATCAGCTCCCATTAATAATCCACCGATGAACTGCTCATCCGGACCGTTGAATACTACGCTTTCTTTTCCAGCTATTGCTTTGAATGTTTGGATATCCTGTACAGGCATAGAAGAGTTTTTAACTCCTATAACTCTAGGATTTTTTAACATTTCTTTTAATAAAGAAGGTGTTAAAGCAACACCAGCTAATTGTGGAATGTTGTAAATGATGAAGTCTGTATTAGGTGCAGCACTTGAAATATCATTCCAGTATTTAGCAATTGCATGCTCTGGAAGACGGAAATAGATAGGAGGAATTGCAGCTATTGCATCTACTCCAAGAGACTCAGCATGTCTAGCTAATTCCATACTTTCTTTTGTACTGTTGCAAGCAACGTGTGCTATTATAGTTAATCTTCCTTTTGCTTCGTCAACTACGTTTTCTAAAACAAGTTTTCTTTCAGCAACAGTTTGATATATACATTCTCCAGAAGAACCTCCAACGTATGCACCTTTAACTCCACTCTCAATCAGGTAACGAGTAAAAGCACGAACACGCTCAGGACTTACATTTCCATTATCATCATAGCAAGCATAAAATGCAGGAATCACACCATGAAATTTTTCAAGATTTCTCATTTAAAAATCACTCCTTTATTTTTATTTTTTTTCATTAAGTTTATATTTAAAACACTCATTGTTAACTTACAATGATATAATACTAAAAAAAAAATAAAATGTCAATATTCTTTTCAAAAAAAATAAAATTTTATTTTAAAAACATAAAAAAATATAAAAAAGTTTTATTTGCTGCCAAAAAATGATATAATGTATTTAAAATAGATAAAAATTTCGGAAAAAAATTATTAAAAAATAAAATATTGTAGAATAGATAAAGAGGTGGTTATCATAAAAAATAATGTTTTAACTAAAATAACAAATGAATATCTTACATTCAGCAAACCACTGAAAAGAATAGCAGACTATATTCTTTCTAACACATCAGAACCTCAGTATATGTCAATTTATGAAATGGCAGCTGTATGTTCTGTAAGTGAGTCTTCAGTTTTTCGTTTCTGTCAGATACTTGGATTTAAAGGGTATAAGGAATTTAAATATGCTCTTGCTGAGGCAAACAGTGCAAAGCTTATAGATGGAGAGATAGATGCTTATGAAGAGATTCTGCCGGATGATTCTTTTATGGAAATGGCAAAAAAACTTTTTGCATATAATATGACATCTGTAAATCAGACACTTCAATTAATAGATAAAGATTCTTACTGTGATGCTGCAAAATATCTGAAAGCTGCAAAGCATATTTATTGTTTCGGGCAGGGAAGCAGCGGAATTATGGCACAGGAACTGTGGGCGAGATTTATAACAGTATCAAGTAATTTTTCATATATTCCTGATACTCATCTTCAGACAATTACTGTGGCAAATTGTGATAAAAATGATGTAGTGGTTCTGTTTTCTTATTCAGGAGCAACAGAGGACGGACCTAAACTTTTAGCAGAGGCAAGAAAAAGAGGAGCAAAAACAATTCTTATAACTCATCACCGTAAAAGTTTTGCCAGTGAACATGCTGATATAATTCTCTTATGCGGTTCAAGAGAAAGCCCTAAGCAGACAGGAAGTATTGCAGCAAGAATGGCGCAGCTTTTTGTTATTGATCTGTTGTTTAATGAATTTTACAGATTGGATAAAGATGAGGCAGAGGCTGCAATAAACAGAACATCTCAGGCAATGGAGAAAAAACTTCTTTCATACAAGAATAAATAAAATAACTGAAAATAATAAAGAATAAAATTTTCTAGGAAAAAATATCGAAAATTTTATTCTTTTTTATTTATTTTAGTTATTTTCTTTTGTCTGTTTAATTATCTCAATCATCATCTCTTTTGATAAAGCTCCCGGAATATATCCGTAAATATTTCCGTTTTTATCAATCATAAATGTTGTAGGAAAAGCATTTATATAGTAATTGTTCAAAACTTCCCCGCTATCATCAAAAACCACAGGAAAACTATAATTATTCTCTTTTAAGAAATTCTTTATTTCTTCCTTGCTCACATCTTGTGAATAAGGATAATCTTTAGATTTTGGATTAGCTACACCGAGAATAATAACATCTTTTTCATTAAAGCCGTATTCTTTATATAACTCTTCTATATAAGGCATCTCCTCTTTACATGGAGGACACCATGTAGCCCAGAAATTTAAGAAAACTGTTTTTCCCTGATAATCAGAAAGTTTATGTGCCTTGCCATATTGATCTGTTAAAATAAAATCAAAGGCTTTTATCTTAGGTCTTTCATCTTTTTTAGAACTTTCGGCAGAGGGAACTGTTTCCTTAACTTCATTTTTAGGAATAGTATTTTGTTCATACTTTAAAGTATTGTTCCCAGAATAACTGAAATACTCTGACAATCCATTCATCATTCCTGTAAAAGTCATAATCCCTATTGCTATCAGAAGAAAACCTCCTGCTTTAACTGTATATTTCAGCAGTCTTTGTTTTCCTTTTAAAAAATTTAATATTTTAGTTGTGGCTGTTCCTAAAATAAGGAAAGGAAGAACAAACCCCAGAGAATATACAAAAACCAGTATATTTCCTGTATAACTTGTTTTTGCACTTGAGGACATAATTAAAACAGAAGAGAGAATAGGTCCTATACATGGAGTCCATGCAAAACTAAAAGTAAATCCTGTGATAAATGCTACAAAAGGATTTATCTCTCTTTCTTTTAAATTCAGCTTATGCTCTTTCTGAAGAAAATGAAAATTAAGAATTCCAAGCTGAAAAAGCCCAAGTACAATAATTATTATTCCGCCTATTCTTGAGAATAACAGTTTATTGCTGTTAAAAAAATTGCCTAAAGCTGTAAAAGATAAACCAAGTATAAAAAAAGCAGCAGATATTCCCAAGATAAAAAATATTGTATGGAAAAACACTTTTCTTTGATTATACTGTATTACGCCGTCATTATATTCATCTTTTGTATTTCCTGCCAGATAGCCCATATATACAGGAATCAGTGGAATTACACAAGGAGAAAAAAACGATAATACTCCTCCTAAAAAAACAAGAATAATGCTGATATTTTCTCCTGCTGTCAAACTTTCAATCATGTATGCTCCTTTCAATAATCAAGTAAATTTTTATTAGTCTAAACTTTGTACTCCTCCGCCGTTGACAGCAATTATCTGTCCGCTTACCCATTTTGAAAGAGGACTTGCAAAGTATAGTATCATATTTGCTATATCCTTAGTTTCACCTAAAACTTTCAATGGTGTATTTACAAGCATTTTCTTTTCCATATCTTCAGTAAGCACAGATTTTAAGGCATCTGTTTTTATAGCTCCTGGTGCAATGGCATTTACTCTTATATGAGGTCCAAGATCTACAGCCATATATTTTGTAAGCTGATTTACTGCAGCTTTAGAACTTCCATAAACACTCATATTATGAGATGTCATCTGCCCTGCCATAGAGCTTATATTAATTATTGAACCATATTCATCTTTATTCATATAAGGTGCACAAAGCTGTGAAAGTTTATAAATACTGAATACATTTAATTTGTAAATTTTTTCTATATAATCAAGAGTAAGAGTATCAAATTTCTCTCTTCCTCCTCCACCGCCTCCTGCATTGTTTACAAGAATATTAATTCCTCCCATTGCTTTTACAGCTTCTGCAGCAAGATTTTCCAAATCTTTTTCAACTGTAACATCACATGAAACTCCAACAGCTTTTACTCCAAATTTCTTAGCCTCTTCTGCTGTCTTTTCTGCTGTTTCTTTGTGCAGATCACCGCACACAACATTAACTCCGTTTTCTGCCAAAATAAGAGCAGCAGCTTTTCCGATTCCGTTTCCAGCACCTGTTATTACTGCTGTTTTTCCTTTTAAACCAAATATATTATTATTCATTGTTCCTCCTGTAAAAATTTTAATATAACTGTACATCTTATAAGACATACTTTTTAGGTATTTTGTTTAAAATTTTTACAGTGTTCTATTTAACAAATGAGAAAATTTCATCTTCTCTATTATCACAGAAAATATTTCCAAGTTTTATAGCTGGCTTTGTTTTTCCATGGAAATCACTTCCACATGTAACAGCTATATTATGTTTATCAGCCATTTCAACATAAAATTTTACTGCTTCAGGAGAATGATAACTGCTGTATGCCTCAACTCCGTCTATTCCATTTGAAATAATTTCAGAAAAAACTTTCTCATTCATTCCTATGTTATTATTTGGGTGAGCAAAAACAGCTTTTCCTCCTGTTTTATGGATAATATCTACAGCCTCTTTAACTGTGATATATTTTATCTCCACATAAGCAGGTTTTCCTTTAGAGCACCAATCCCAATAAAAATTAACATAAGGATTGTCGCTTCTGTTTCCACCCTTTAAATAAGGCTGTATTAATGGGTTATTATTATTTCTTTCATCAGCAAGAATAACTTCTGCTATCATTTCCCCTGTAATAGTTCCATCTGGAGAAAGAGCTCTTACTTTCTCTTCATAAAAAAAGAAACCAGCTTTTTTCACAAGCTCCATTCTTTTGTTTCCGGCTTTTATTTCCTGCTCCAAAATACTCTCTTCTATCTCTTTAAAAATTTTATCTGTATAGTCAATATTATATCCTGCTACATGAAGATTATATTCTCCATATGTACAGTCTATTTCAACAGCAGGAATAACTTTTAAATTATATTTTTCAGCTGCTTTTAAAGCCTCCTGGATTCCTCTTGTTGAATTATGGTCAGCAACAGCAATAACTTTAAGCCCAGCCTCAGAACATTTTTTCATAAGTTCAGCAGGAGTAAAATCTCCGTCATTGCTTATATTAGAATGCATATGTAAATCTATCCAGCTTTTATTCATATTTTCAACCTCTTTTTTATTAAAAAAAATACTGTCTTTTTCTGTTATTGTACGGATAACACGGCAGGGATTTCCTCCTGCAATAACATTATCAGGTATATCTTTGGTTACAACGCTTTTTGCACCTACAACACAGTTGTTTCCAATTTTGACTCCCGGAAGAACTGTCACATCTCCTCCAAACCATACATTGTCTCCTATCGTTACTTTTTCAGCTTTTTCTAATCCTTGATTTCTCTCTTCAGGAATAACAGGATGCTTTGCTGTATATATTCCGCAGTTTGGTCCAATAAAACAGTTTTTCCCTATGGTTATTAAAGCTCCATCCATAAGATATGCATTATGATTTATAAATGTTTTCTCTCCAATAATACAGTTATATCCATAATCAGTGTAAAAAGGAGAGGAAACGCTTACATCTTTTTCCATATTTGGAAGAAGTTCTTTTAATATCCTTTTTTTTCTCTCTGAATCTGAAGGTTTTGTGTGATTAAATTCAAAACATAAATCTTCTGCTTTTTTTCTCTCTTCTAACAGCTCTTTATCATAATTGGCATCATACCAAAGTCCCTTTTTCATTTTTTCTTTTTCTGTCATTTTAAATCCCTCTTTTTATTTATCCTGTAATGATAATTTTGGTATTAATAAATCTAAAGTAAGTTCTGTAATTCCTTTTTCAAAATCATATATAAAATTTTTTGAAAGAGATATTTCGGGGACAAAAACCTCTTTTAAGGAGTTTCTGCATATTTTTTTTATCTCTTTTAAAATCTTTTCTGTAAAGAAATCTCCGCAGATAATAATTTCCTGCGGATTAAACATTGCAGATACAGCTGTAAGAAGTTTTCCTGCTGAATTTATAATATTTTCATTTAAAGAATAATCCATATTATTCCAGTCTACACCAATAGGAATATATTTTATCTCTCCGGCTGTTCCATTAAATCCTTTATATAACCTGTTGTCCAGATAAATTCCAGCTCCAGGCGGATATTTTTTTGGAAAATAAATATAGATAACAGAAGAGAGACTTTTCTTGCCTGAATTTTTGCAGTACCCTGCAACAGCAGCATTTACATCATTTTCAAATATAACTGGGATATTATAAAGTTTTTCAAAATGTTCTGTAAATCTAAGGTTATTCAGCTTTTCATAATCGTGGAGAATTATTTTTCCATTATTTTCTTCTCCCGGCATACTGAAACCTATTGCTTTTATATCAGAGTATTTTTTTATAAACTTGTCTGTTATATCTTCAAAAGTTTTTATATCTGGATTCTTCAAAATCTCTTCTTTTTTTTCTATAATCTCTCCAAAAAGATTTCTTATACAAAAAGAGGCTGTATCTGCTCCCTTAAATTCATAAGCGCAGACAGTAAGAATTTTTGAAAAATCTTTGTTATAACAGAATCTGTGAGCAGGTCTCCCTCCATTTGACGGTATAAGCTTGTCTTCATAAATTTCATTATTTTCTAAAAGCTGATTTAAAATAGAGCCCACAGTAACAATGCTTAATCCTGTTTTTTCAGAAAGTTTTTGTTTTGTTGCAGCTCTCTCTTCTCTTAGAGCATTTCTCACAATATTTGTGTTTACTTCTTTCATGAGAAGAGAATTTCCATTTATTTTTCCCATAAAAATTTTCTCCTTTTTAAATATTTTAAAACTTTTTAAAAGGTATTTAATAAGTATCAAAATTATAAATTAAAAAAATTTTTATGTCAATATAAAATAAAAAAATTATAAATAAAAAAATAAGAATAAAATTTTCTCTGAAAAAATATCGAAAATTTTATTCTTATTTTACTAACTATTATTAAGGTTTATAATTTTAAAATATTATTGTAAGGAGCATTTTAAAACGTTCTTCCCCGTATACTGCATGAGGAACTTTCATAGGCATTACAACGCTTTCACCTTCGTTTAAAAGATATTCTTTTCCGCCGATTGTAAATTTTCCTGTTCCTTCAAGGACAGTTACAAAAGCATCTCCATCTGTTTCATGTGTACTTATCTCTTCATTTTTTTCAAAAGCAAATAAAGTCATGCTTACATTTTGATTCTGAACTAATGTTTTGCTTACGATCTGCCCTTCCTGATAATTAATTTCATTTTTCAGTGTGATTACTTCAGCCTTTTTAATATTTTTCATTTTTCCTTCCATAAAACCGTCCTCCTGAAATTATTATAAATTTGCTTTTCTTTATAACAAAATTCTAACATAGTCATATGGAAATATCTGTAACATATGTTACAAAACTATAAAACAGCTTTGATTTAAAGAAGAGTATCTCTTCCCAGTCTTATTCCTGTTACTCCCACAGGAACAGTGATTATTATAGCCAGAACACCTATTGCAAGAATTGTATCTCCGTGAGGAACACCCATTGCAAGAGGAATACCTGCTGTTGCAGCCTGTACAGTAGCTTTTGGAATATATGAAATTCCACAGAAAAGTTTTTCTTTTGTGTTAAGGTTTGAGTTGTAAAGAGCTGTTGTAACTCCGATAAATCTTCCTATAAGCCCTATGATAACAATAAGAACTCCCATATGCCCAGACTCAAAAATTACTCTTATATTTACAGCTGCTCCGATTAAAACAAAAAGCAGTATCTCTCCAAACACCCAGATTTTATTAAATTTTAATGCCAGTCTTTTAGCAAGCCCTCCGTCTTTTGCCAAAATCATAAAACCAATAGCCATTATTCCCAAAAGACTTGCTATCGGGAATATTTTAAGCTCTTCTATATGATGAAACATTACAGCTGCCATTAAGAAAACAATAGCTTTTCTTGTATCTCTCATGTGAAACATTGTAAATACTTTTACCAGAATATATCCCACAAGAAGTCCAAGTCCTAATCCTGTTAAAATGCTTAGAGGTATTTTTCCTATTTCTGAAACAATATTAACACCTTGTCCCATTGCCATTCCCAAAAATGCTGTAAACAATGTTATAGCAAAAACATCATCAATAGATGCACCTGCAAGAATTATAGTAGGTATCTCCTTCTCTTTTCCAAGACCTTTCTCTTTTAAAGAAAGCATTTCAGGAACAACTACTGCAGGAGAAACTGCAGCAAGGATAAATCCAAGACACCCTGCAATAGGGAAAGAATATCCAAGTATATAGTGAGCAGCAAACATTACAGTAAATCCTTCAAAAAGGCATGGAAGAGATGCCATTTTTACTGCTGTTTTTCCTATTTTTGCAAGAACTTCCTTATCAATTCCAAGCCCTGCTCTTATAAGAATAATGATAAGTCCCAGAGTTCTCAGCTCTGATGAAACATCTAAAATTTTATCAGATATAAAGAAACTGCTTAAAAAAGTCAGTCCTTTTTCATTTATAAAATAATCTTTTGAATACTGTCCCAGAAGAATACCTGAAAACAACATTCCTAAAAGGGGCGGCATATGAAGTTTTTCAAAGCATTTGGACAGTATCATAGCAACAAAAATAAAAACAGCAAAACTAAAAAGCATAACAATCCCTCCCTAAAATTTTAAAAAAGCTTCTGCAAATATAAAAATACATGCAGAAGCTGTCATCTTTTTACAAAGCATTCTGAAACTTTTTAAGTTTCATGGAGAGCCTCATCTCCCGTATTATTTTAAATTATTATAACATATGCTTTTCAAATTTTCAAAATAATTTAAAATATCTTGTATTTTTTTTTAATCAATGATAAACTGATTGTAAGTAAAATTTCTCAGGAGGTGTATCATTTATGAAAAAATTAAATAATCTAGTAAATAATACAGCTCTTAGCTTTTTAGGTCACTGGTGGTGTTCTTAGACAAAGTTTGTACTTATCAGATAAAAATGATGATACAGACTCATTTTGTGTTTAAGAATAAATTTTAGTGAGAAATGTATCTAAGAAAGCAGAGAGATTTATAAATATATGTTTATAATCCACAGATACGTTCTGTGGATTTTTTAATTTTGGAGGTGCGTAAATTGAAAGAAAAAAGAGAAAAGTTCAGCAACAGAATAGGTTTCATTTTATCATGTGTAGGAGCAGCTATAGGGCTTGGAAATATATGGCTTTTCTCTTGGAAACTTGGAACATTTGGAGGAGCAGCATTTTTGATTCCTTACTTTTTATTTATTGTTTTATTTTCTTTTGTGGGACTTGTTTCAGAAATATCATTTGGAAGAATGATGAAAAAAGGAGTAATGGGAGTTACAGAACTTATGAAAGAGAAAAAAATCCCATTTGGAAATTATATTCCTTTTATTCCTGTAATATCAGTTTCAGGTATTTTTGTGTTTTATGTAGTTGTTTTCGGATGGATAATAAAATATTTCTTTTTATATCTTACAGTTGATATGAAAAGCCTTAATTACGAGCAGTATTTCAGCAGCTTTGTAGGAAACACCAGCTCAATCCCATGGCATTTTATTGCAGCATTTTTTTCTGTTGCTGTAATATCCCTAGGAGTAGTAAAAGGAATTGAAAAAATGAATAAAATAATAATGCCTCTTATGTTCCTTATATTCATAGGGCTTGTATTTAAATCTCTTTCACTGCCAGGGGCAATGGAGGGAGTAAAATACCTTATGATTCCAAGATGGGAGCTTCTTGCAAAACCTATAACATGGATTATGGCACTTGGACAGGCATTTTTCACTGTAGGTCTGAGCGGATCTGCTCTTCTTGTTTATGGAAGTTATCTTGATAAAGATATTGATATCCCTGCCAGTGTTTTTCATACATGTATTTTAGACACATGTGCAGCTCTTCTTGCAGGATTTATTATAATTCCAGCTGCTTTTGCTTTTGGATTCAGTCCGTCAGCAGGACCAAGCCTTTTATTTATAACAATTCCTGCTGTGTTTGCACAGATTCCGGGAGGAAAAATTCTTGGGATAATATTTTTCCTGAGCATAATTTTTGCAGCTGTATCTTCTGCTGTAAATCAGCTTGAAGTTCCTGTTGAGGCAGCTATGGAAAAGTTTGGTATTTCAAGAAAGAAATCAAGCTTTATCATTGGAGGTTTATTGTTTGCAGCAGGGCTTCCTCTTGATGTAAATATGAATCTTTTTGGAAAATTTGCAGATTTTATGTCTGTATTTATGATTCCTCTGGGAGCTGTTCTTATATTAGGATTCTATTTCTTTGGTATAGACAATAAAAAAACTGTTTTTGAAATCAATACAGGTTCATCATATAATCTGGGAAGTTTTATTATCAACACAGGAAAATATATTTTTACTCCAGGAGTTATTATAATTTTAATACTTGGATTAGTATATGGAAGTATCGGATAATTAAAAACAATTGATTTTATTGCTTTTCAATAATTATTCTGCTACAATTTAAGTATTAAATATTTTGAATGCTCAGGAGTTGGTACTATGAAAAAAATTATAGCATTACTATTAACTCTTCTGGTTTTTGCCGGGTGTGGAAAAAAAGAAAAGATTGATGATACTGTCAAATGGATTAATGGAACTTATGCTGTTTTTACTGTTATAAATAACGGGGATATAAATGAAATAGGAGGATTTAAAAAAACTCCTGAAACAGTTCAGTCTGTAAAAGATATGCTTAAAGAATGGTGGGGAATAACAAACCGTGAAGAAGCAGATAATGCTGTTGAATGGCTTATGAACGAAGGGCACAGAAAAGATTTTCTTCAGGCATATTATGCAAATGAACTTCAGAATTTAAGCCGTGAAGAATTAAATGAAAATCTGGAAAAATTATCCAAAGAGGATAAAGTTTACTATACTTTATTATTTAATGCATATGAAAAATATGGAGAGGATGCTGTAACAGGCTGGGATTATTCCCGTGCTGTTCAGCTGCTGGGGTATTATTATCTGGCTGATTATTACACATATGAAGAAACTATGGATAAATCTCTTGCTGTATCAAGACAGATACAAAAAACTTTCAGTTCGTGGGACGACTTTGTTCAGAGTTATCTTTATGGATATCAATACTGGAATGATGATGACATAGAACAAAAAGGTTCAAGCAGCTATAACAGAGCAGAAACTTATAAAAAAATTAAAGCTATGAGCAACAGCCCTTATAAGCTTGACTGGAAAATGGAACTTAAAAAATCTTGGTAATTTTTATTGTTAAAAAAGGGACTGCTTTATGCAGTCTTTTTTTGTTTAGGAGAATACACTATGGGACTAAATATAAAAGATATACATTTGCTGGAAGAAGTGAGCACTGCTGTTCTTCCTATAAAATATTTTGCAGAGAAATATGAGGTAAGTGAAAGAAATATAAGATACAGTGTTGATAACATTAACTTTTATCTGAAAAAAAAGAAACTGCAGGAAATTGAAATAAGAAAAGGAAATCTTGAACTGAATATAAGCAGGAATGATTTAGACAAATTTATAGAAAGTCTGGATATGAGTACTTATGTGTTTTCTCAGGAAGAGAGAGAAGATTATATTTTATTCAAATATCTTTTTGAAGAGAATACAACAATAAAAGATATTGAAGATTTTTTAAAAGTTAGCAGAACCACAATAAAAAAAGATATAAAGAATCTGGCAGATTATCTTTTACAGTTTGAAACCTCCTTTGGAAGATTTGATAATAAAATTGAAATAGCAGGAAACG
>UQOH01000021.1 GCA_900542625.1 uncultured Fusobacterium sp. | reverse complement strand
GGAACATTTTAAAATGAGAAGACAAACTGAAAACTTTCAAGCTGAAACAAAAGAACTTTTAAATTTAATGGTTCACTCAATTTATACAAATAAAGAGATATTTTTAAGAGAACTTATTTCAAATGCAAGTGATGCTATCGATAAACTAAGATTCAAGGCTCTTACAGATACAGAACTTTTAAAAGACGGAAGTGATTTCAAAATCACTATTTCTGCTGATAAAGATAATAAAGTTATAACTATCTGCGACAACGGTATTGGAATGACATTTGACGAGGTTAATGAAAATATCGGTACTATTGCAAAATCTGGTTCAAAAGCTTTTATAGAAAAATTTAAAGAGGCAAAAGAAAATTCTGAAATAGATATTATCGGGCAGTTTGGTGTAGGTTTCTATTCTGCATTTATGGTAGCTGATAATATTACACTTCTTACAAAATCACCTGCAAGTGATGTTACTGTTAAATGGAGCTCAAATGGAGATGGTTCATACAATATTGAAGAGATTGAAAACAGCGATGATTTAAAAAGAGGAACAAAAATTATTCTTCACATAAAAGATGAAGATGCAGATTTCTTAGAAGAATATAAAATTTCTTCTCTTGTTAAAAAACATTCTAATTCTATAAAATACCCTATTTTTATGGGAGAAGAAAAATTAAATGATGAAAAGCCTATATGGAAAATGGATAAAAAAGATATAACAGATGAACAGTACAACGAATTTTATAAACATACTTTCTATGATTTTGAAGACCCTCTTCTTCATTTTCATTTTAAAGTACAAGGTTCATTAGAATATACAGCTCTTATCTATATTCCAAAAAGAACTCCTATGGATTTCTATACAAGAGATTATAAAAGAGGATTACAGCTTTACTGTAAAAATGTATTTATAATGGATAAAGCAGAAAATCTTATACCTGAATACTTCAGTTTTATGAAAGGTGTTGTTGATACTGATGAACTTTCATTAAATATTTCAAGAGAAATTTTACAGCAGAACAGTGAGCTTGAGAAAATAGCTAAAAATATCGAAAAGAAAATCTCAACAGAACTTCAAAATCTTCTGAAAAACGACAGAGAAAAATATATCACTCTATGGGAAGCATTTGGAAGAAGCATCAAATTCGGTGTACAGGATATGTATGGAATTTATAAAGATAAATTAAAAGATCTTTTAATCTTCAAATCATCTTTTGATGACAACTATACAACTCTTAAAGATTATGTTGGAAGAATGAAAGAAGATCAGAAAGAAATTCTTTATGTTTCAGGAGAAAATATAGATGTTCTTAAATCTCTTCCAAAAATGAAAGTATTAAAAGATAAAGGGCTTGAAGTGCTGTATCTTACTGACAGAATAGATGAGTTTACAGTCAAAGCTCTTATGGATTATGAAGGAAAATCATTTAAATCTATAAATGACTCTGATTTTGACCTTGATGATGCTGAAACTAAAAAAGAAAAAGAAAATCTTGCAAAAGAAAATAAATCTCTTTTAGACAAAATTAAAGATATTCTTGGAGAAAAAGTTTCAGAAGTAAGACTTAACAGCAATCTTGGAAACGGAGCAGCAGGACTTGCATCTAAAGGAGAAGTTTCTCTTGAAATGGAAAAAACTTTATCTCAGATTCCGGGAAATGAAAATATAAAAGCTGAAAAAATTCTTGAATTAAACCCTAATCACCCTGTATTTGACAAAATCAAAAACACTGATGATGATGAAACTCTTAAAGATTTAATGTATATCTTATACAACCAGTCTTTATTGATAGAGGGATTTACTATTGAAAATCCTGTTGAATTTGCAGAAAAAATAAGTAAAATTTTAGCTAAATAAAATTTAAATAATTAAGGGGAATTTTATGAAATTTAATAAAATACACCATGTAGCCATAATATGCTCTGACTATGAAAAATCAAAAAAGTTTTATACAGAAATTCTTGGTTTTGAAGTAGAAAAAGAAACATACAGAGAAGAGAGAGATTCCTATAAGCTTGATTTAAAAATAGGAGGAATTTATCAGATAGAACTTTTTTCGTTTGTTAACCCTCCTGAAAGAGTGAATCGTCCTGAGGCAAAAGGACTTAGACATCTTGCTTTTGAAGTGGATAATATTGACGAAACTGTGAGAGAGCTGAATGAAAAAGGTGTTGTTACAGAGCCTGTGAGAACAGATGAAGTTACAGGAAAAAAATTTACTTTTTTCACAGATCCGGATAAACTCCCTCTTGAAATATATGAAAAATAATTAAATGAAAAGATAGTAAAAAAAGAAAAAATATTATATAATATCTTAAAAATAGAATATGTTTTTTCTATGTTATTACAAAAAGGGAGGTACTGAATTATGTACGATGAACAAAGATATGTAGATATAACAGCGAGCAATAAACTGCTGAGAACATCTTTCACTTATATGATATTAGGACTTATAATTACTTTTATGGTTCCTGCATTTATCATTTTTACTCAAAATATAGCAATGATAAATTTTATAGCAAGATTTTATACACCTATTGTTATTCTTGAATTTGTTACAGTGATGTTGTTTTCTTTCAGAATACACAAAACATCTGTAACTTCGGCAAAACTTATGTTTTTCTTCTATTCGTTCCTTAACGGGCTTCTGTTTACTTTAATAGGAATTGTTATTGGGGACTTATGGATAATAGGTTATGCTCTTTTCACTACAATTGTAATGTTTGCTGTTATTGCTGTGTATGGTTATACTACTCAGGAAGATTTAAGCCACTATGGAGGTTTCTTAAAAACAGGTCTTATTTCTCTTATTATTATGAGTCTTATTAATATATTTATAAGTGCACCTGGATTATACTGGGCTGTAACTATTCTTGGTGTTGTAGTTTTCTCTGCTCTTATAGCTTTTGATGTAAACAGGATCAAAAATATGGCTTATGAGCTTGCAGAAGGAGATGAAGAGATGATAGGAAAGCTTGGAATTATAGGAGCCTTAAATCTTTATTTAGATTTTATAAATCTATTCCTTTACATCTTAAGAATTTTTTCTAAAAAGAAATAATAAAATTTAACAAAAAAACAAGACTGCTGCAGCTGTAAATAAGAATTTTAGTTCTTATTTATAGTTACAGCAGCTTTTTTAATATAATAAATTTAGTATAAATTAAATTTGTGAACATAAAGTTTACAAAAATTAAATATAATTTATTTACATTTTCTTAATTATATGATAACCTTTTAAATGGTGTAAATTTGTAAATTATATTGGGAGGTACAATGTATCTAAACATTATCTTCAACGTTATCGGCGGACTGGGTATTTTCCTTTACGGGATGGAAAATATGTCAGGTGGTATGCAGAAACTGGCTGGAAAAAGGCTTAAGAAGATATTGGCAGCATTAACTACAAACAGAATAATGGCAGTTTTGATGGGAATATTTGTAACAATGCTTGTTCAATCATCTTCAGTGAGTACAGTAATGACAATCGGGTTTGTCAACGCCTCTCTGCTTACTTTGAAACAAGCTCTGGGAGTTATCCTTGGAGCAAATATCGGTACAACTGTAACAGGTTGGCTTTTAGTTTTAAATATCGGGAAATACGGACTTCCTATAACAGGAGCAGCAGCTATTGCTTATGTCTTTTTCAGAAGTGATAAGGCAAGAACAAGATCGCTGACAGTTATGGGGCTTGGACTTATTTTCTTGGGATTGGATCTTATGAGCAACGGTCTGAAACCAATAAGAAGTATGCCGGAATTTATTGAACTTTTCAAAATGTTTAATGCAGACACATATTTCGGTGCTGTAAAAGTTGCTGTTATAGGAGCATGTATAACAGGAATAGTTCAATCGTCAGCAGCTACACTGGGTATTACTATCACTCTTGCAGTGCAGGGGCTTATAGATTATCCAACAGCAGTTGCACTTGTTCTTGGGGAAAACGTAGGAACAACAGTAACAGCATTTCTTGCTTCATTAGGAGCAACTACAAATGCTAAAAGAGCAGCTTATGCACACACAATTATAAATATAATAGGAGTTATATGGGTTACATCAATATTCCCTCTGTATATTAAATTCCTAGGTACAATAGTTGATGTGGAAAATAATATTACATTTGGTATTGCAACTGCTCACACTATGTTTAATGTTTTAAACGTAATTTTATTTATTCCTTTTACAGGACCTCTTTCAACTTTCCTTACAAAGCTTGTTAAGGACAGCGGAAAATCAAATGAAAAAGTTACAAAACTGGACAAACTTATGGTCGGAACTCCAAGTGTTGTTGTAGGACAGACAAAAATAGAAGTTCTTACAATGGGGCAGAACATAAAAGAGATGATGTTTGCTCTGGAAGAAACTTTTGCTAAGAATGAAATGATTTCTGATACAAAACTTGCAAGACTTCAGAAAATAGAAGATGATCTGGATCTTTACCAAAAAGAAGTAACAGACGTAAACTTCCTTATTTTAAATAAGGATCTGACAGATTCATTGAGAGAAGAAACAAGAAAAAATCTTGAAGTCTGCGATGAATATGAAACAATCAGTGACTATCTGATGAGAATAGGAAAATCTATAAGAAAGATTCAGGACAATGATATCCAGATAAATGAGAAAGCAAGAAAGACATTGTTTGATCTTAATGAAAATATAGAAATTCTGTTCAGAGAAGTAAATATCTCTTACGAAACAAAAGACAAAGAAAGATTTATAAAAGCCATTAAGAAAGCAAACGAGATTACTGAGAAATTCAGACAGGCAAGAAGCTTCCATCTTGAAAATGCCAAAGAGGAAACATCAGCTATATTCAGTACAAGTTATATGGATATATTAAATCATTACAGAAGAATAAGAGATCATATATTCAATATCATAGAAGTATTTACAAGATTATAATATTGAAAGACAATTAAGAATAAAATCAGAGAAATTAAAAATATCAGCGTAATTTATGCAGCGAAACAGAATACAGAAAATTTGACTGTTTGAGTGAAACGAGTTTCAAATTTTCTTTCTGTGAGCAATATAAATCTGCTGATATTTTTTTGAAATGATTTTATTCTTAATTTGATTTTATTTTTAAATTGTATCTCTTGAATGTACTGATTGGTAAATTTCTTTTAGAATTTTCTTGAATAGTAATAAAAGAGATGATAAGATGATATAAAAAGGTTTTTTGGTAAAAAAAGAACGACTGATTACTCAGTCGTCCTTATTTAATCAACATTGTATGTTGTTTTTATTTTTTTTCTAATTTGAATCCAGCTATTCTATTAACGATTAATGCTA
This sequence comes from uncultured Fusobacterium sp., assembly GCA_900542625.1. Taxonomy (GTDB): domain Bacteria; phylum Fusobacteriota; class Fusobacteriia; order Fusobacteriales; family Fusobacteriaceae; genus Fusobacterium_B. The sequence continues at coordinate 23,531 of UQOH01000021.1, read as the reverse complement.
GAGCTCCGTCACCAGTTACGTTACAAGCAGTTCCGAAACTGTCTTGAGCTAGGTAAAGAGCGATCATTAATGATAATAAGTTTTGGTCAAATCCAAGCATGCTTTCTAGTAATCCTAAAGCAGCCATTACAGCTCCACCAGGTACTCCAGGAGCAGCAACCATTGTTACACCAAGCATAAGGATGAATCCAAAGAATGATGTGAATGTGTAAGGCATGTCATTTAACATCATAACTGCTAGAGCACAGCTTGTTAATGTTATAGTTGATCCTGATAAGTGGATAGTAGCGAATAATGGAATTGTAAATTCAGCGATACCATCGTTAACTCCGTTTTTCTTAGTTTGAGCTAAAGTAACTGGAATTGTAGCAGCTGAAGATTGAGTTCCGATAGCTGTCATATATGCAGGAACCATAGTTCTTAGTAAAGAAACAGGGTTTGCACCATTTAATACTCCACCAACAGTGAATTGGAATAATAATATGATTAAGTGCATTGCTATGATAATAACGAATACTTTAGAGAATACGCTTAAGATAGTCTCAACTTGTCCAGCATAAGTCATATTAGTAAATATACCAGCAATGTGGAATGGTAATAAAGGAATGATTATAACTGTGATGATTCCTTCAACAATTCCTTGGAATTCGTTCATGATATCTTTTATAGCATGTCCTTTAGCAGCAGCAATTCCTAATCCGATTACGAAAGCTATTAATAGAGCTGACATAACGTCCATGATTGGAGGCATAGCAACTTTCATAAGAGGTCCAACAAGAGCGTGCTCTGGGTTAGAAGCATCTATTGCAAGAGAACCAACTTTTAAGAAAGAAGGGAATAATGTGCTGTCTACAGCATAAGCAAATGATCCAGAAACAATAGTAGATCCATAAGCAACTACAACTGCAGCTCCAAGAAGTTTACCAGCGTTTCCACCAAGATCTCCGATACCAGGTGCAACGAAACCAATGATGATTAATGGGATAACGAATCCTAAGAAGTTACCAAATAATCCATTAAATGTAGCAAGTAATTGAACAATAACCAATACCTTCATCTTTCCAAGTATGATACCAATTATGATACCAAGGACAAGTTTAGGTAATAAACCAAGTTTTTTCATAAAAATCTCCTCCCAATTGTATATGTAGCTTAGTTTTCCATTATAAAACATATATTTAACAGGATACACCTATCAGATATCTGTTTTAAATGAAAACTATCTATACCGATATATATACAATATAATAATAAAAAAAGCAAGGAGATTTAAAAAAATTTTTCAGGAGGCAGTATGATAAACGGAAACACAAATGGAATTAAAGAGTATATTTTAAATGAATTAGAAACAATTTGCGAAGAGAAAATTGAAAAGGGAAAATTTTTAAAAAAAGAGGTTGTAGAAAAAATTTCTGAGATCAGTATAAAAATTAATAAAGAAATCAGCGTGGCTCTTGACAGAAACGGGAAGACAATAGATATTAATATCGGGGACAGCACAAGTGCAAAACTTCCTTCTGTAGAAACTAAAGAAAAAAGACTTAGTGGGATAAGAATTATCCACACTCACCCAAATGGAAGTTCAAAACTTTCTGACGTAGATATCTCTGCTCTTATAGAGCTTCAGCTTGACGCTATGATTGCTGTGGGACTTAACTCTGAAGGAAAAGTTACAGGAGTGGGAATAGCTTTCTGCAAAGTGGAAAACAATCTTATAGGATATGAGGAATATCACGCTGCTTCACTTGACTCAGTGGAAGATTACAGTTATCTGGATAAAGTGGCGGAAATAGAAAAAGATTTAAGAATGAGAGAAATTCAGGATCAAAATAAAGATTTTGCAATTCTTGTGGGAAGAGAAAGTATGGCAAGTCTGGAAGAGCTTAAAGAGCTTGCTGAAGCCTGCAATATTGATACTGTGGATATTCTTCTTCAAAAGGGAAACAATATTGATAAAAGCTTTTACATTGGTAAAGGAAAGGTTATTGAACTTGCCAGAATAAAACAGATAAAGGGAGCTAATCTTATTATTTTTGACGAAGAGCTTTCAGGAATACAAATAAGAAACCTTGAAGATGTAATAGGATGCAAGGTAATGGACAGAACATCTCTTATTTTAGAAATCTTTGCAAGAAGAGCAAGAACAAGAGAGGCTAAAATTCAAGTTGAACTTGCAGCACTTAAATACAGAAGTACAAGGCTTATCGGATTCGGTACATCAATGTCAAGAGTAGGAGGTCTTGGAAACAGAGGACTTGGAGAAACAAAACTGGAACTTGACAGAAGAAAAATAAAAGAAAATATCCATAATCTGAAAGAGGAACTTGAAAAAATCCAAAAAACAAGAGGAACTCAAAGAGAAAAAAGAGAAAAATCAGGTATGGGAAAAATCTCTCTTGTAGGATATACGAACGTTGGAAAGTCAACATTAAGAAACCTTATAGTAAGCACATACTGTAAAGAGAACAGCAGCAAAACAGAAGATGTATTTGCAAAAGACATGCTTTTTGCCACTCTTGACACTACTGTAAGAGTTGTAGAACTTCCGGACAAAAAGGAGGCAGCAATAGCTGATACTGTTGGATTTATCAGAAAACTTCCTCATGATCTTGTTGAAGCTTTCAAATCTACACTGGAAGAGGTTATCTTCTCAGATCTTCTTATTCATGTGGCTGATGCTCACAGTGAAAATCTGTTCCAGGAAATAAGTGTTGTTGAAGGTGTATTAAAAGAACTTGGATGTGCAGACAAACCTGTTATTCTTGCATTAAATAAATCTGAACTGGTATCAGAAGAAAAACTTACAGAAATAAAAGAACAGCTGGCCAAATATGAGCTTATAGAGATAAGTGCAAAAGAAAACAAAAATGTAGGCACTCTTCTTGCAATGGCAGTGGAAAGACTTCCTCAAAGCATGAAAAAGGCAGAATATCTTATCCCATATAGTGATACAGCAGCTTCTGCATATATTCATAGCAACGCAGTGGTAGAGGAAGAGGAATTTTTAGGAGAAGGAATAAAAATAGTTGCAGTTGTTGATGAAAAAGTTTATAATAAATGTAAGAAATATATTGTTTCTGAATAAAATAAACACTGAAAAAAATTATTGAACAAAACTGAAAAATATGATATACTCTTAACAATGTAAAAAAACAGGAGGATATTAAGTGAAATCAACAGCATTCTTTAAAAAAGATAAAAATTTCTTTAAAGATATATTTTCCGGGTTTAGTGTTTATAATAGTTTTTAATAATATATGGGAATAAATGCTATAATGAGAATTATAGTTTTTATTCCTTTTTTTTATACAACGGGAGGATAAAATGAAAAGTTTTATATCTATCAAAGAATTTACAAAAGATGAAGTCTTAGAAATCTTGAAAAGAGCTAAGGAACTGAAAGAACATCCCAATGGTGAACTTATTAAAGATAAAATAGCTGCAACATTGTTCTTTGAGCCTTCAACAAGAACAAGACTGTCTTTTACATCAGCAAGTTTCAGAATAGGAGCTAAGGTTTTAGGATTTGACAGTCCGGGAGCTACATCAATGAAAAAAGGTGAAAGCTTAAGAGATACAATTAAAATGGCTGAAGGATATGCAGATGTAATTATAATGAGACATCTGAGAGACGGAGCAGCAAGATTTGCAGATGATGTAGCATGCGTTCCTGTAATAAATGCAGGAGACGGAGCAAACGAGCATCCAAGCCAGACTCTTCTTGATTTGTTCACAATTCTGGAAGAACATGGAAGAATAGATAACCTTACAACAGCTTTTGTAGGAGATTTGAAATATGGAAGAACTGTCCACTCACTTGCAAGGGCATTGTCCAAATTTAAGGGACAAAAATTTTATTTTGTCGCTCCTGGAGAGATTCAAATCCCTGAAGAGATAACTCATGAACTTGATGAAAAAGGAATTGAGTATAAACTTGTAGCTGATTATAAAGAAATTTTAGATGAAGTTGATGTCCTTTACATGACAAGAATACAGCGTGAAAGATTTGAAGATCCTGAGCTTTATGAAAAAATGAAGGGTGTATATATAATTTCAAAAGATACAATCGTTGGAAAATGTAAAGAAAATATGATAATTCTTCATCCTCTTCCAAGAGTTGATGAGATAGATATAGACTTAGATGATACAAAACATGCTTTATATTTTAAGCAGGCTAAAAACGGTGTTCCTGTAAGGGAAGCAATGATTGGAACAGCTTTAGGAAAATTAGATATTAATTATAAAGAAAAGAAGCAAAATGAAATTATAAAAAATAAAGAAAGAGTATGTACAAACAGCAACTGTATCACAGCTTTTGAGCAGACAGATAATAAAGTTGAAATTATAAATGGTAAGAAATTCTGTTATTACTGTGGAAAAGAAATATAGTTTTAGGGGGATAAAATGTTTTTAGAAGATTGCAGAGTATTAGAAAATACGCATGTTGGCGGAAATTATTATTTAATGAAATTAAAAGGTGAAAAAGTTATCGAGTCTTCTCGTGCCGGACAATTTTTCATGCTACAATGTAAAAACGGAGCAACACTTTTAAGAAGACCTATCAGTTTACATTATATTAATAGGAAGGAAAATGTTATAGAATTCTATTATGAAGTAAAAGGAAAGGGAACTAAAGAATTCAGCTGTCTGTCTGAGGGGGACTTTATAAATATTCAAGGACCTTTAGGACACGGATTCACTACAAATGTTGAGGGTAAAACAATAGTTGTAGTTGGCGGAGGAATGGGAATTGCTCCTACAAAACTTTTAATGGAAAGTCTTTCTGAGAAAAACACTGTAATATTTATCTGCGGAGGAAGAAATGCTGACAGTGTAAAAATCTTAAAAAATATGAATCTTGAAAATATAGAAACAATAATTACTACTGATGATGGTTCTGTTGGAACAAAAGGAAATGTAACTGGTCCTTTAAGAGAAATCTTACAAAGCAGAAAAATAGATGCAGTATATACTTGCGGTCCACATATAATGATGGAATTTGTTGCAAAAACAGCTGAAGAATTTGGAGTATACTGTGAAGTTTCTCTTGAAGAAAAAATGGCATGCGGAGTTAAAGCGTGCGTAGGATGTTCTATTCTTACAAACGAAGGAATGAAGAAAGTATGTCACGATGGACCTGTTTTTGACAGCAGAGTGGTTATTGATGTTAATCCAAAGGAAACTGTTCCTTGCGGATGTGGAAAGTAACGGGAATTTAGGAAAATTTATACGAGGTGAAAAAGTTGAATAGATTAAAAGTAAATTTTTTAGGAGTAGAATTTGATAATCCAATAGTAACATCATCTGGATGTTTTGGTTTTGGAACAGAGTTTAAAGATTACTGTGACCCAAATGTTCTTGGAGGAATAACTTTAAAAGGGCTTACTTTAGAACCAAGAACAGGAAACCTTGGAACAAGAATAGCCGAAACTCCAAGCGGAATCTTAAACTGTGTGGGACTTGAAAATCCTGGATTTGAAGTTTTTGCAAACGAGATTATCCCAAACTTAAAAAAAGAGGGTGTAGACAAAACAAACATTATTGTTAACATCAATGGAAGTTCTGTTGAGCAGTATGTTGAACTTGCAAAAAAAGTAAATGAAATAGAAGAGATTGATTTAGTAGAACTTAATATCTCATGTCCAAATGTAAAAGACGGAGGAATGGCTTTTGGAGCAAATTCTGAAGTTGCAGGAAGAACTACAAGAGAAGTTAAAAAAGTATTAACTAAAAAACCTCTTATAGTAAAACTTTCTCCAAATGTAACTAACATAGTTGAAATTGCTAAAATTGTTGAGGAAAACGGAGCAGACGCAATCTCTATGATAAACACTCTTCTTGGAATGAGAATAGATATAAACACAGGAAAACCAATTTTAGGAAATACAATGGGAGGACTTTCTGGTCCAGCTGTAAAACCTGTTGCTGTAAGAATGGTTTACCAGGTTGCACAAAATGTTAATATCCCAATAATCGGAATGGGAGGAATTGCTTCATATGAAGATGCTGTTGAGTTTATCATGGCAGGAGCAACACTTGTTTCTCTTGGAACAGCTCTATTCCCTAATCCTGTTCTTCCAATGGAAGTAAAAGAGGGATTACAAAAATATGCAGAAGAGCACAATCTTGAAAACATTCAAGATATAAGAGGAATCGCATTTAGAAAATAATAAATAATATTTTAGGAGGAAAAAAATGATACAAGCAAAAGACAGAATGATAGTAGCTCTTGATTTTCCAACAATGACAGAGGCTATTGAATTAGTAGAAAAAATCGGAGACGGAGCAACATTTTATAAAGTAGGACTTGAATTATTCTTAAACTCAAGCGGAAAAATGATAGAATACTTAGCAGGAAAACATAAAAAAATATTCTTAGACCTTAAATTCCATGATATTCCAAATACAACAGCTATGGCATCTGTATTTGCATCAAAAGAAAATGTATTTATGTATAACGTTCACGCAACTGGTGGAAAGAAAATGATGTCAAAAGTTGTGGAAGAAGTTAGAAAAATAGATGAAAAATCTCTTCTTATAGCTGTAACAATTCTTACAAGTTTATCTCAAGAAGAAGTTAAAGAAACTTTCATGACAGATGTTTCTATAAAAGATCTTGCTATGAACCTTGCAGGACTTGCTAAAGAATCTGGAATGAATGGTGTAGTATGTTCTCCTTGGGAAGCTAAATACATTAAAGAGGCTTTAGGAGATGACTTCAAAACTGTATGTCCAGGTGTAAGACCTGCATGGTCAGCAACAAATGACCAGACAAGAATAATGACTCCAAAAAATGCTATGTTAAATGGATGTGATTTCCTTGTAGTTGGAAGACCAATAACTAAACATGAAGATCCTGCTCTTGCAGCAAGACTTGTTGTTGAAGAAATAGAAGAAGGATTAAAAGAGGCTGGAAAATGCTAATAAAAAACTGCAGAGTAATTATTGACGGAGAAGAAAAAATAATAGATATTCTTGCAGAAAACGGAAAAATAGTTTCAATGGAAGAAGAGATTTCTGCAGAAACAGCAAATGTTATTGACGCAGAAGGAAACTATGTTATTCCCGGAGTTATAGACCCTCATGTGCATATGAGAGATCCAGGGCTTACTCACAAAGAAGATTTTACAACAGGAAGTATGGCTTGTGTCAAAGGAGGAATAACTCTTTTCTTTGACATGCCTAACACTGTTCCAAATACAATAACTAAAGAGGCTCTTGCTGAAAAAAAACAAATGCATGCAGGAAAATCTTATGCTGATTACGCTTTCTGGTTTGGAGGAAGTAAAGCAGACAATCACCAAGAAGTTGCAGAAGTGCAGAACCAAGTGATTGCAACAAAAGTATTTATGAATGTTTCAACAGGAAATATGCTTGTTGAAGATGACACTGTTCTTGAAAATATATTTAAAGCATCAAAACTTGTAGGTGTTCACGCAGAAGGAGATATGGTTAAAAAAGCCATTGAACTTTCTGAAAAATGTGATGTCCCTGTATATTTATGCCACCTTTCAACAAAAGAAGAAGTAGAGTATGTCAGAGAGGCAAAAGCAAAAGGTTTAAAAGTTTATGGAGAGGTTACACCTCATCATCTTTTCTTAAATGTGGAAGATGTAGAAAGAAACCCTCTTCTTAGAATGAAGCCCGAACTAAAAACAAAAGAAGATAACGAAGCTTTATGGGAAGGTATTTTGGACGGAACTATTGATACAGTAGGAACAGACCATGCTCCTCATAGAATTGAGGAGAAAAAAGAGAAACTGACTTTCGGAATTCCAGGAGCAGAAAACTCTCTTGAAATGATGTTAAAAGCTGTAAGATGTGAAAAAATATCTCTTGAAAAGCTGACTGAAATAATGAGCAGAAATGCTGCTGACATTTTTGGAATTAAAAACAAAGGAAGATTAGCAGCAGGATATGATGCAGACCTTGTTATAGTTGATATGAACACAACAGAGGTTATTTCAGGAGAAGAGGTCATATCTAAATGTGGATGGACTCCATATGAAGGGTTTGAAAAAGGCGGAAAAATTCTTACTACAATAGTAAGAGGAAACGTTGTTTATAATGATGGTAAATTTATTAATAAAATTGGTAAGGAAGTGATATAAAAAATGAGTACAAACAGCGCTAAAGGAGTAGCACAATCATTATTAGGTGTAGGAGCAGTAAGATTAAACGTTGCTGAGCCGTTTACATTTGTATCAGGAATAAAAAGTCCAATATACTGTGACAACAGAAAAATGATAGGATATCCTGAAGAGAGAAAAGTTGTTGTTGATGGGTTTATCGAAGCACTACAAGGAAAAGAATTTGATGTTCTTGCAGGAACAGCAACAGCAGGAATCCCTTGGGCAGCATTTATAGCTGAAAGATTAAACGTTCCTATGGCTTATATCCGTGGAGAGAAAAAAGATCATGGAGCAGGAAGACAAATAGAAGGAGCAGATTTTGAAGGTAAGAAAGTAATCGTTATAGAAGACTTAGTTTCTACTGGTGGAAGTTCAATAAAAGCTGTTGAGGCAGCAAGAGCAGCTGGAGCAAAAAATGTTGAAGTTATAGCTATCTTCTCTTATGAATTTGAAAAAGCTATCACAAACTTTGCAGCAGCAGGAATTCCTTGGACAAATCTTTCAGACTTCACTACATTAATCGGTGTAGCAACTGAACAGAAATATTTAACAGAAGATGAAAAAGAGATTGCTTTAAAATGGAATAAATCACCTAACACATGGGGAAGAGAGTAATTTAAATAATAAAAAACGGCAGGAATAAATCCTGTCGTTTTTTATTTTTCTATCAAAATAAAAGGATAGCATTAAGGGCTTAATTATTCTGCTGCCTTTTCTGCAGCTTGTCTCTTTCTGATTTCTTTCATAAGAGCAATACTGATTAAAACTCCGGCAGCTGCAATAGCAACCATTGTCATAAATACTTTTTTATAACCGATAACTCCTGGGTTAGAGTCAAGAATACTTCCATAGATTATAGCGATGAATGTTCCTGGTAAATATCCAACAAATGAACCTAAAGACATCGCAGCACCAGTGAATTTTCTAGGTACTCTGATTTCATCCATAGGAGCAAAGAATATAGCTCTCATACAGAAAATAAATGCAGATATAATAAGTGAAATTCCCATTAAAACATATACGTTCATTGATTGATAAGGAAGAACTGTATACATTGCAAGAGCAATACCAGAAATTACAAACATAATTCCGATAAATTTAGCTGCTGAGTGAGTTACTTTGTCAGAAACAATACCACCGATAGGTCCTCCAACCATTCTAAGTCCATACATATTAATAATTCCGTATGCAGATGCAAGTGCCACTGGAATATCATAAACTTCTTTTAAGAATGGAACCATATATTTTAATCCTGAGTATAAGCAATAAACTGTGAAGATGTTTATAGATACAAGCCATACACCTTTATCTTTGAATATATCTTTAAGTCCTCCTTCAGATTTTTTCTCTTCTGATTCATCAGCTTGGGCTGAATCGTTGTCGTCATCTTCAACTGTTAAATAAGCAAGAACTCCTGCTAAAATTGACATTCCACTGAAGAATAAAATTCCACATCTGAATCCAAAAGCATTATTTCCCATAGCTACTGAAATTGCAAGGGCTGAAAAACTTACAACTGTATCAACAAGTCCACGTCCTGTTTCAAGAAATCCGAACATTCTTCCCTGCTCTTCTTTTGTTCCAAGAAGTCTGATTGTTTTAAGCATTGTAGGCCAGCACATCATATCTGTAAACACAGCACATAAACAGAATAGAACAACAAGCACAGAGAATTGAGGATATGTAGAAATTACTCCTCCAGTAATACCGTTTGCAATAAGAGCAAAAGCCATCATTTTTCTCTTAGAGAATTTATCGCTGAAATAAGCAGCTGCAAGGAAACCGAATTGTGATACCCAACCGGCAAGTCCGTAGATAAATCCTATCTGAGTGTGTGACAATCCCATAAAATCCTGCATTTGAATGTAGAAAGCGTCCATTAGGAAATAAACTTTATACATTGTTCCGCTGACTAACATAAGAACTAAAAGAGTCAGCATTTTTTGTTTTGAAAATTTTGATTCTCCCATATTTTTTCTCCTTTTGAAAATGTTTTATAATATTAATTTTTAAAATATGAACATAATCTTTACATTGAATATACATTTTATAATTTTTATATCAATGTTATTATTTATTTATAAGAAGTATATCAAGAAGTTTATAAAATGTCAATATTATATTTAAATTTTATTAGTTTCTTATCAATTTTATTCTTTAAGATTCTGAAGTCCATCTTCTTTTCCCCATGCTCCTATGGTAGGAACAATATTTATAAAAGCATCTTCATCAATTTTAGTTATAAAATCTTTTATAAGCATTGCCTCACGAAGAGAACATACAGAGATAATTTTTTCTCTCTTCACATGATTTCTTCCACCGATTACATGTCCTATGCTGTATCCTCTGTTAATTGTATTGCTCATAAACTGAGAAATTTTTACAAGCTGGTCGCTTATAATTACAACTTTTACAAGAGAAGAACCGAAACCAAAAAGAACTGCACTTATAGTTTTGCTGTAAACCATCTGCATTATAACAGCATAAAGAACAGCAGTTTTTCCAAAAGCAAATCCTGAAAAAAGAAGAATTGTTATATCAAGCATTAAAAGAACCTGAGTAAATCCCATAAAAGGAAATATCTTTTTATGAAGAATTTTTGCTACTGTATCAGAACTTCCCTGTGAAAACCCTTTCTTTAAAACCATTCCTGTACCAATTCCCATGAAAATTCCATAGTACACGCAGATTAAAATCTTATCAGGTGTATCTGCTAAGAAATTGAATTTAAAATGGTTCATGACAATAAGAATTACTGGGTATGTAAGAGAAAGAAGAATAATTTTCTTAACCTCTTTTACTCCTAAAAAAATATAGGCACAAACAAGAATCATAAGACAGATACTATAATAAAGATATGTATAGTTTATACCGATAAATTTTTCAAGAGTAAGAGAAAGCCCTGTTATTCCTCCTACTGTAAGATTGTTTGGCTTTAAAATACACGTTATTGAAAAAGCCTGAATAAAACATCCAATATATACAATAACATAGTTCATTATTTTCTTTTTCATCTGATACCTCTTTCAAATTTAATTTTCTTTTAAAATAAATATTCTACCTGAATAAGACAGGTAGAATATTTGGAGATTCTATAATTATGGACATTGAGGGGCTTATTTTGAGCAATATTTATCTCTTAAAGCTTTAAGAGCTTTGAAACCTTTTTCAGCTCCTTTAATCTGGTCTTCCATCATTTTTTCTAAAAACTCTTCTGTTATTCCTTCAACTTTATGAGGATAATAGTATTCAAGAGGTTTTATAATATTTCTGTCGTAAGGTGCTTCTCCAACTTTGAATGCTCCTTCTCCTACTGCATTAACTCCACCTGCTCCAGGTTCTCTTTTAAATGGAGTGCAATATGGGAAACACATTTCCATATTTATTCTTTCTAATGGAGAATTTTCAACCATAATTTGGAAACATCTGTCTAAATCAATATTTCCTTCACCAACAGGCACACCACATACAACATATCCGTAAGGTGCATCTTTATCTTCTACAATTATGTGGTCTTTAAAGTGAGTACAATAAGTGTATGGAGCCATGATTTCAGCAGCTTTTACAGGCTCTTCCCATGCCATCATTGAGTTTCCGAAGTCATAATGAAGTCCAACCCATGGAGAGTTAACCTCTTTAATAATTTTTACTAATTCTTCAGAAGTTTCATATTCGTGGTTTTCTAAAGCTATTCTGATTCTGTATTTTTTTAATTCAGGAACTATATTTTTTAAATCTTCAGTAGTTTGTTTATATGTTTCTGCATCAAATTTACTGAATCTGATATATGTTCTTATAACATTTGCTCCTATGTGATTTGCAACTCTTAAAGCTCTTTTCATATCAGCCTCAGAAGTTCCGTTTGTATCAATTTCTGCATATAAGTTATGTTTTCTGATTTCATCTCTTACAGCATCAAGATTTTCAACAGTGTCGTCTCCAACCTGTCCAAGAGCCTTATCAATTCCCCAGCCTGGAATAATGTTAAGTTCTACTCCTTCAAAACCTATTTCAGCAGCCTTTCTGATGAAATCTAAAACGTTCATTTTCCCATATTGGAATAAAAGATGAAAGCTTTCTGTTTCTATACCTATTTTCATAATAATTTCCTCCCTCAAAATTAATTTTTATATTATCTTTATATCAGTATTATATTAGCATCTTAATTTTTTGTCAACTTTTTTGATAAAACATTTACAAAAATATTTGAATATGGTATAAAGTATATATAAAATATAAATATTATTAACAAAAGAAACTCAATACATACAACAGAAAAAATATTTATAAAGTTTTTGCTTATATTATTACTGTTTATGGTATAATTTATATACCGTATAAAAACATTTGAAACGGGAGAGTGGCTATGATTTTAAAAAAGATTGCAGATTTTATCTGGGGAGACTGGCTTGTTGCACTGATTATAATTACAGGACTGCATTATACTTTTATTTTAAAGGGAATTCAGTTTAGAAAATTTAAATATATTTTAAAGAAAACTTTCTTTGAAAAGAGAGAAAAAACAGATAAGAATAAAGTAACATCTATTCAAGCTTTGACAGCAGCTCTTGGAAGCTGTATCGGAAACGGTAATATTGTTGGAGTTGTTACAGCTGTTATGTTTGGAGGACCGGGAGCATTATTCTGGATGTGGATGGCTGCAAGTGTTGGTATGGCAGTAAAATATGGTGAAATTACTCTCGGAATGCGTTACAGAGAAAAAAATTCTAACGGAGAATACAGCGGCGGACCAATGTATTATATTTCAAAAGGACTTAATATGAAATTTTTAGGAGTTTTATATGCAGCTCTTTTATTAATACAAAACTCTGGTGGAACTTTAATTCAGGGAAATGTTATAAAAGATATATTTGGTGATTTCTTAAAATTCACACCTATGATGACTTCTGTCGCAGCGGTTTCTTTTATAGGGTTTGTAATTGCAGGTGGTTTTAAAAGATTAGTAAAAACAATGGATAAACTTGTACCTTTTATGACTGCATTTTATTTTATAGCAGGTTTCATTATTATTGGAATTAATCTCGAAAGAATACCGGGACTTTTCAAGCTTATTTTCTCATCAGCTTTTGGGGCCGTTCCTGCTACAGCAGGGCTTATAGGTTTCTCTGTTAAGCAGGCTCTTCGTTACGGAATATCTCGTGGAATATACTCAAACGAGGCAGGAGAGGGAACAGCTGCAATCTTCTATTCAAAAATTACAGAAGATGACTGCAAAGACCACGGACTTTACGGAATAATGGAAGTTTTTATTGATACAATAATTGTGTGTACAATATCAGGTTTGGTTTCTTTATTATATATTGATTATGCTCAATCACTTACCCCTACACAAGTAATAATCAATTCTTTTGAAAGTGTTCATTACAGCTTTAAATATTTTTTAGGACTTTCAATGCTTTTATTTGGAATGACTTCAATACTTGGACAGTGGGTTTTGGGAAAAGAATCTTTTAAATATATAACAGATCTGTTTACAGACGGCAAAGATTACAGCAAATATTATAATATGGCTTTTTTAACAATACTATGTCTGGCTCCTCATTTTTCATTTAAGACAGTGTGGTATATTCAGGATATTGCACTTGGAATATTAATACTTCCAAATCTTTTTGCTCTTAATAAATTAGGAAGACAGGTAAAAGCGGAAAATTTAAATTAGAGGTGATTAAATGCTTGCAGAAGAGCGTAGAGAAGAAATATTAAAAGAATTACAAAAAACAAAAGTGGTAAAGGCTTTAGAGCTTGCTGAAAAATATCAGGTAGGTGTTGAAACAATAAGAAGAGATTTTGATGCTTTGGAAAAACTGGGAAGTTTGAAGAAAATATATGGCGGTGCCTCTCTTCCTGAAAAAAAAGAAGTGAAAGAAATGGATTACAGCACAAGAATAACTTCAGAAGTTTCAGAAAAAATGGAAACAGCTAAAAAGGCTGTAAATCTTATTGACGAAAATGATACTATCTTTTTAAATGACAGTTCTACAAATGTATTCCTTGCAAAAGAACTGAAAGAGAAATTAAAAAATCTTACTGTCATCACAAACTCACTTGAAATAGCTGCTGAGCTTAGTGAAATAAAAAACTTTAATGTTATAGTTGCCGGAGGATTTTTGGATAATCAGGAAAAAGCTTTCTTTGGTCCAATATCAGAAAATATTATATCTCAATTTATAGTAAACAAAGCTGTTTTAAGTGTAAGCAGTATATCTTTAACAGACGGACTTACAGATTTTCCTTTAAAAGAAGTTGAGATACAAAAAGCAATGATAAAATATTCAAAAGAACTTATAATCTTAGCTAACAGTCAGAAATTTGAAACAACAGCTTTAATAAAAGTTGATGACTTAAAAAATGTTAAAACAATTGTTACAGACTCGAAAATTAATAAAGAAATTTTTGAAAAATATAAGAAAAACGGAATAGAAATAATATAAAGAATATATAAAAAACTGCTGCAATAAAATGCAGCAGTTTTATTTTTGGTTTTATCTTTTTATTAGAATGATAATCCACCAGATACAGGAATTGTTGCTCCTGTGATGTATGATGATTCATCACTTGCTAAGAATAATGCTACGTTTGCAACATCTTCTTTTGTTCCCATTCTTTGTAAAGGTACACCACTTAAGATTCCCTCTACTGCTTTTTCAGATAATTTATCTGTCATAGGGCTTTGAATAAATCCTGGTGCTATACAGTTAACTCTAATTTGAGCTCCTTTTCTTGCAAGTTCTTTTTTCCATGTGCTAGTCATTCCGATAACCCCTGCTTTAGTTGCAGCATAGTTAGTCTGACCAATGTTTCCATATAATCCAACTACTGATGAAAGAGTGATTATAGAACCTTTTTTATGTTTTGTCATAACAGGTGCAACAGCTTGAGTCACATTGAAAACACCTTTTAAGTTAATGTTTATAACAGCATCCCATTGAGCTTCATTCATTCTTACAAATGGAGCATCTTGAGTGATTCCTGCATTGTTTACTAAAATATCGATAGTTCCAAACTCATCAACTACTTTTTTAACAAGAGCTTTTATTCCCTCTCTGTCAGTAACGTTAAGAACTTCTCCTCTGACATTTTCCTGTTCAAATTCACAAGGGTTTATATCACAAGATATAACCATTTTTGCTCCTTCAGCAGCGAATCTGTCAACGATTGCTCTTCCGATTCCCATTGAACCTCCAGTTACAAGAGCAATTTTTCCTTCTAATCTATTCATTAGTGCCTCCTAAGTTTTTTCTGTTTTTATGAATTACACATGTAATTATAAAATTTTTATTCTGCAAAGTCAATATTAAATTATTTTATAATTTTTATTTTGCAAGTCTGTAAATAGTTTCTATAAATAAAGGCATTAATATATCAAGAGTTGCTAAATCAAGGCATTCATTTTTCTGGTGCATTGTATCAGGTGTTCCATTTAAAAGAGCTCCAAATGCAACACAATTGCTTACAGCTTTTGCATAAGTTCCTCCACCAGTAGAGATAGGCTGACTTACAGTGTCTCCTGTCATATCCTGATAAACTTCCATAAGAGTTTTTACTAGGAAGTTATCTTTTGGAACATATAAAGGTTTTTCCTCTTTTAATGGATCAAAAGTTAAACCATATTCTTCAAGAACAGCAAACAGTTTTTCTTTTATATCTTCTGCTTTGAAAGTAACAGGATATCTCATGTCCATAGATACTATTAACTCTCCGTTTTCAACAAAACATTTTCCAAAGTTTATAGTAATCTCTCCAGAAGGCTCGTCAACAAGATTTAATCCTAATAGTTTTCCGTTATATTCCATTTGAACTTTATCATTAAAGAATTTAACAAGTTCTTTTAAACCAGTTTCAGCAATGTTTAATCTTCCTAAGAAAATCATTAAAGCAGAAAGAGAGTTATATCCATACTCAGGATGAGCAGCATGGGCAGCCACACCTTTAGAAGTGATAACAATTTTATCTCCTTCAACTTCGTAAGATACTTTGTTGTCTTTTCCTTCATTATATAAAGGCATTTCTCTCTCAACAGCCTCTTTGTATGAAACCGGAAGAGAGATTGTTGTAACTTCAGGAACAGCATTGTATACAGCTCCTGCTTTTACAGTTATATCTGCATCTGTTTTTATTTTAAATAGCGCTCTTAAAATTCCTTTTTCAGCAAAAGTAACAGGGAATTTACTGTCTGGTGTAAATGATACAACAGGATGAGGCATATTAAGAGTTCCAAAATAATGTTTCATACATCCCCAGTTAGTTTCTTCGTTAGCTCCAAGTATCATTCTTACTTTTCTTTTTAAAGGGATTCCTGCATCTTGTAATGCTTTCATTGCATAAAGACACATCATCATAGGTCCTTTGTTGTCAAGAGTTCCTCTTCCATACATTTTATTATCAACTATTTCAGCACCATATGGAGCATAGTCCCAACCGCTTCCTTCAGGAACAACGTCAACGTGACCTAATATTCCTATCATTTCTTCTTGGTCATCAGTACCAAAATCAATATGTCCTGCATAGTTATCAAAGTTTTGAACTTTAAATCCTAATTTTTCTCCTACTGAAAGGAAATGTTCAAGTGCTTTTGCAGGTCCTTCACCAAAAGGCATTCCAGGCAATGCTTTTTCCTCAACACTTTTTATTCTTATAGATTCTTGAAGTGATGCAATAAGCTCGTCTTTATATTTTAAAACTTCCTTTTGTAAATCCATATATCTCCTCCTGTATTTTTTTTAAAAAAGGGCAGTAAAAGATTACTGCCCACATATTCCTAATATAATTTTAACAGGTATTTATATTTTATGTCAAGAATTAATAAATTTTATATATTGGCGGAAATGTGTAGGAATCGAACCTACCAGCGGTTACAACCGCCAAGTCAGTTTTGAAGACTGCCGAGAACACCAGCTCTCATCCATTTCCATAAAATACTAAAACATTATATCATTTTTACACATAAAAAACAAAAATTATAAAAATAAATTACAAGGTGGAATTTTACAGGAAAAATGATATAATGGTAAATATGAAGAAAGCTATAAATTTTGGAGGTTTCAATGAGATATATAAGTGATGAAAAAGAATTGAGAAAAATATCAATTTATACAAATATAAAAAGTGTTGAAGAACAGCTGAAAAAATTTTTTTATAAAGCAGATATAGAAGAGGATCCTGCTTCCAACGAGAGAATACAAATTGCTGTAATAGACTCCAGCGAACCTTTTTCAACAAAAAATACTCTTAATTCAGAAGTTATATTTGATATAACAGGAGGGTACCCAAACACAAAACAGAGAGTGTATAAAGGTGTAAACAAAGCATCTCTTGCAAAGGCTGATTTATGGCTTGAAATAATAACAAGTGTGTTTTCTGTTGAAATTTCAGCAGACAAACTTGATCTGCATGGATATATAGAAGAACTTGAAAATTATAAAAAAATGGATATAAAAAAATATCTTCTTACAGAAGATATGATAAACGATTTGGCAGGATACGAAGAGCTTCCAAAAGCTAAAGGAAATAAACAGAGATTTATATATATAGTAATAAATGGATATTTAGTATTCCCTGTAAAAACAAAAGAGCTTATTATAAACGGAATGGAATGGAAATACGGAATAAAAGCATTCCAGAAAACATGCAAATATATGTTTGATAAAACTGACAATATTTTAGGATATGTTTACGAAATTAAGAAAGAGATATAAAAAATAAAGGGGACTGCAATCGTCCCCTTATTGTTTATTTTCCAAAATAGTCAAAAAGATTTTTTTCAGCAGCTTCTAAATCTTTCATTAATCCTTCTAAAATATCTTTTACAGGTTCTCTTTTTGTAACCATACTTGCAACCTGCCCGGACATAACACTTCCCTCTTTTACATCTCCATCAATAGCAGCAAGTCTTAATTTTCCTGTTCCTATTTTTTCAAGTTCTTCAACAGATGCTCCGTGTTTTTCCATTTCAAGCATTTCTTTAGCAAGTTTGTTTTCAATAACTCTTACAGGGTGTCCTGTGTAGTTTCCTGTAGCAACAGTTGATCTGTCTTTAGCTTTGATAATAGCCTCTTTATAATTATCATGTACATTACATTCATCAGCAACGATAAATTTAGTTCCAACCTGAACACCTTCTGCACCAAGAGCAAAAGCAGCTAAAAACTGTTTTCCTCCTCCAACTCCTCCTGCAGCTATAACAGGGATTGAAACTGCTTCAGCAACCTGAGGAACTAAAGCCATAGTTGTGATTTCTCCAATGTGTCCTCCTGCTTCCATTCCCTCTGCAACAAGAGCATCAGCACCTATTCTTTCCATTCTTTTTGCAAGAGCAACAGATGCTACAACAGGAATTACTTTTATTCCTGCAGCTTTTAATTTTTCCATATATACTCCGGGATTTCCTGCTCCTGTAGTTACAACCTTAACTCCCTCTTCAATACAGATATCTATCTGATCTCCAACATTAGGCATCATAAGCATAAGATTTACACCAAATGGATTTGAAGTGATAGCCTTAGCTTTTCTTATTTCGTTTCTTAAAATATCTAACGGCATACCTCCACCGGCAATAATTCCAAGACCTCCTTCTTTAGAAACGTGGCCTGCAAGATTTCCATCTGCTATACAAGCCATAGCTCCTTGAATTATTGGATATTTTATCCCTAAAAGGCCACAAACTCTATTATTTTTCATAAATCCTCCTGATTAATTTTACAAATTTCTGTTTTATTTCTTTACCAACAACAAATATTATACTATTTTTTTATATATTTATTCAACTATTTCATTTTGAAAAATAAGTTTCTATATATTTGTCATGGATTTCTTTTGGTCTTAAAGATTTTCTTAAGTCAAGAAAGTTAAACAGCACATCTTCTGAACTGTTTAAAATTAAGTGTTCAGGATAATCTAATTCTTCAGCAATTTTTCCTGCAAGAGGTGTATGTCCTATCTGAGCACAATAATGTGAATCTGTATTTATGCAGATATAGCACCCATACTGCTTAGCATATTTAGCAAGTTCTCTGCATGTTTCTTCAGAACCTTTTCTTGTTCCTCCAAGAGAACTGTTGTTAAGCTCAAGAGCTACATTATATTCTTTTGCAGTTTTTGCTGTAAGTTCATAGTCTATTGGAAACTCTGGATTTCCTAAATGTACGAGAATATCTGCTTTTTGCGATTTGATAAGATTTATAACAGCTCTTGTATTTTTTTCTTTTTCAGTAAATTTAGGATACAGATGATTTCCGTGAAAACCTGCAAGGATTATATCAAGCTGTTCATAAATTTTCTGATTTATATCAATATCAGCATTTTCTCCAACAATATTTGCCTCTACTCCTTTTAATACTCTTACACCATTAATATAGTCAGGAATAACCCTTATATTAATAAGCTGCCACCAGTGAGGTGTATCTTCAAGAGCAGGTCCGTGATTTGTAATTGCTATAACTTTCATTCCTGTTTCTGCTGCATAATCAGCATTTTCTTTTATGGTACTGAAAGCATGAACGTTTGTGTTGCTGTGCACATGTAAATCAATTTTATAATCCATTTTGTACTCCTTATATATAAAAAGTTAAAAAATTAAAATCAAACTTATATGACCCATATTAGTATTATAGCACAAATTTGTGTATGATTCTAATATATTTGCTTTTTTAGAGTGTACTTTTTCTGCTGAGCTTTTTTTATTCTGTAAATAATTTTATTTTTGTGATAAAATGTATAGAGAATAAATTTATGAAAGGAAGTAATAATGGGGAAATTCGATAAAATATATAATGATATTGTAAAAACTATTGATGAAAAAGGAATATGGAGCAAGGGAAATGTCCGTACAAAATATGCAGACGGAACTCCCGCACACTATAAAAGCTATATAGGATATCAATTCAGACTGGATAATTCAACTGATGAGGCTCATCTTATTACAACAAGATTTGCTCCAAACAAAGCTCCCATAAGAGAACTTTACTGGATATGGATTATGCAGTCAAATGATGTTGAAGAGCTTAACAAATTAAAATGTAAATTCTGGGACGAATGGAAAATGAAAGACGGCACAATCGGAAAAGCTTATGGATATCAGATTGCCAAAAAAACATTTGGATACAGAAGTCAGCTTGATTATGTTGTTGAAGAATTGAAAAAAAATCCTAACAGCCGTAGAATAATGACAGAGATCTGGGTTCCTGAAGAGCTTGACCAAATGGCACTTACACCTTGTGTGCATCTTACACAATGGTCTGTAATCAATGGAAAACTTTATTTAGAAGTAAGACAAAGAAGCTGTGATGTGGCTCTTGGGCTTGTTGCAAATGTGTTCCAGTATTCTGTTCTTCATAAACTTGTGGCTATGGAATGCGGGCTTGAACCTGCTGAAATAATATGGAATATTCACAATGTACATATTTATGACAGACATATGCCTGAACTTTTAGAGCAGATAAAAAGACCTGCTTTTGATGGAGCAGTTTTAAAAATTGAAAACTTCACTTCAGTTTATGATTTTAAACCTGATGATGTTGTTATAGAAAATTATCAGTATGGAGATAAAATAAGTTATGAGGTGGCTATTTAAAATATGAAATTAAATATGATTGTGTGTGTTGGAAAAGATAATCTGATAGGTGACAGAGTTCCTGAGGGAAACGGGCTTTTATGGCACTCTATGGAAGAACTGAATTATTATAAATCAAAAACAATAGGAAATGTGGTTTTATTTGGTGAGAACACTGCAAAATATGTTCCAATAAATTTAATGAAGAAAAACAGAGAGGTAGTTGTTTTGACTCTTGATACAAAATTGGAAAATATTATGAAAAAATATGAAAACACAGGAAAAGATATTTTCGTATGCGGTGGTTATACAATTTATAAATATTATCTTGAAAATTATGACATTGATGAGATATACATATCTAAACTAAAACCTCATGTTGAAACAGCACCAGCATCTAATCCTCTTTATTTCCCAAATGTTGAGGACTATGGATACAAACTTGTTTCAGAAACTGAATATGGAGATTTTACAGCATGTGTATATAAAAAATAGTGTCAAAAGGAGAAGAAGATGCTGCAGTATGTTTTACATTTGTTGAGTGATTATATATTTATTGCAAATATATTTCTGGCGTCAGTGGTGCTTTTCTTCGAGAGAAAAAGACCTGTATATACATTATTTTGGATAACAATTTTGCTTTTAACATCTTATGTTGGATTTATAGCGTATCTGTTTTTCGGAATGAAATTTTATAAAAAAAGAAAAACAGAAAAGTTTTATACAAGAAATTTTTTAAGACAAATATATAAAGAAAATCATTATAAGGTGCAGCTTGTTGAAAAAAGAGCCAGACTTGTAAATTATATTACACAGACTGTGGGAAACAAAGCTACATTCCTTAATAATGTTTATTTTTTTAAAGAGGGAAACTCTTTTTTCCAAAGAATGATTGAAGATATAAAAAATGCCAAAGAAACAATAAACATGGAATATTATATCTTTAATGATGATGAATTCGGAGGAATTATTTATGATGAACTTCTGCTGAAAGCTAAGGCAGGATTAAAAGTTAAGATAATCAAAGACGGTATAGGAACTAAGATTATCAAGAAAAAAAGAATCAGAGAACTGGAAGAGGCAGGAGCAGAAATAAAAACTTTCTTTCCTTCACGTTTTCCAATTTTCAGATTTGGAAATCTGAGAGCAAACTACCGTGACCACAGAAAGCTTTGTATAATAGACAGTCTTATTCTTTATACAGGAGGATTTAATATTGGAAAAGAATATATAGGCAAAGGAAAGCTTGGAAACTGGCGTGATACAGGAGCAAGAATAGCAGGAGAGATTGCAGTTGATGCTGACAGAGAGTTCTATATTACATGGAACTTCGTTCATCAGGGAGTAAGCTTGAAAGATATGGATAAACATCTTCGTAAAAGAATTGAACAGATAGAAGAGAACAAAGAAAAGTTTCATGTAAATGCTATGCAGATAGTAAGCAGCGGACCTAATTACCAGACAAGAACAATAAGAGACTGTTTTATAAATCTGATAATGAGTGCCAAAAGATCTATTTATATTGAAACACCATATTTTGTTCCTGATGATCTGCTTTTAGACTGCCTTAGAATAGCAATTCTTTCTGGGGTAGAGGTAAAAATAATTGTTCCTGCTGTTGGAGATCACCCATTTGTATACTGGGCAAATCAAGGATTTATTGTTGAACTTCTTGAAATGGGTGCAGAAGTATACAGATATCAAGAAGGATTTTTCCACAGCAAAATGATAATAATAGATAATCAGGTTGCATCTTTTGGAAGTGCAAACTTTGATTACAGAAGTTTGTATCAAAACTTTGAGATTAATTTCAATGTTTACGATTTGGAACTTGTGGGACATTTAAGACAGATGTTCTTTGAAGATATTTCAAAATCAGCAGCCTTAGATTATAAAAAAATGAAGGGAAGAAAATTAGAAGAAAAAATAAAAGAGTCAATCTGCCGATTGATATCTCCAGTAATTTAAGGAGGTAAAAAAATGGGTTTAGGAAACTTGGAAACTTTAGATGAATTTTTAAGAAGATTTTACACTGACAGGGGAAAGGATAAAGTCTTTGCAGACCTTCATATTCATACAAATTATTCTGATGGCTTTATAAGCAGCAAGAGTCTTTTTGATTACCTGAAAGATAAAAATTATATCATAGCAGTAACAGACCATAACGCTGTGGGAGGAAATATTCTTCTTAGAAAAATGGGAATAAATGTTATTCCCGGTTTGGAACTTGGGTGCTGTGACGGTTTTGAACTTCTGGTATACTTTGCATCTGAAGATGATATGGTTTATTTTTACAAAGGGTATGTTGAGCCTAACAGAAGCAAGATAAGAATGGCAAAAACAACAAAAGATATAGAATATTATCTGAGAGCATTGGAAAATTTTGAATGTTACAAATCTATTCCTCATATAGCAGGAGTAGCTCAGAAAAATTTTATAAAAAACAAAGATTATATTTATAATGTAATAGGAAGGGTTGATGCAATAGAGATTCATAATCATGCACTTCCTCAGTCAAGAAATCTTATTGCAGAAGAGCTTCAAAGAAAATATAATCTTGGAATAACTTTTGGAAGCGACAGTCATTTTATGAACGAGATTAAAGATTTTTATGATTATTACAATGAAATCAACTCAAAAAATAACCTTGTTACAGATTATTTTAATAAGATGAAACTTCTTGGAGGACTGGGACAGAAACATCTTATATATGGATTGAAAGGCAGTTTAGAAAAATAAATTCTTCAAAAAAAAAGAAAAATATTGTATAATATTTGAGTGATTCTGTAGCTCAGTTGGATAGAGCGACGCCCTCCTAAGGCGTAGGTCAT
>UQOH01000020.1 GCA_900542625.1 uncultured Fusobacterium sp. | reverse complement strand
CTGTTTCGCTGCATAAATTACGCTGATATTTTTAATATCGAAAATTTTATTTTTAGTTACAACTGTAACAATTCCTTTTATTTTTTTCTGCCAAGATATAAAATTCCGCCGTTCACAACAAATGCCATAATAGAAATAAAGTTTCCTATATCTCCTCCATACATTTTTCCTGCAAGAGCAGTTATCCCTCCTGCAATAATTGATATTATAACTACCTCTTTTTTTGCTCTGAAACCAAATATCCCCATAAAAGTAGGAATAATAAATGCCCCTGAATAAACAGCAAGTGCCAGAAGAAGAGTAGAAAGAATATATTTCATTTTTACAGCTATCAGTACAGCAAGAAGTCCAAAAACTACTGTTAAAACTCTTGTTGTGAAAATAGATTTTTTATTTTTTAAATCTTTTAAAAATACCTGTGCAAACAGTGATGATGCTGTAAGAAGTGTTGTGTCAGCAGAAGATATTACTGCTGAAAGAAGTCCAAAATACAGAACAAAACTTAATACTCTGGGAAGTTTTTCATCTGCTATCATTAAAAGAACTGATTCATTTCCCACACTGTCAAAAACCTGTACTCCATATATTCCAAGCTTGGCAAGAATAAGAGCAAGAGGAATAAGAACACACACTGCCGTGATAATAGATCTCTTCATTGTTTTTTCATCTTTTGCACAAAACATTCTTGAATATATATCAGGTCCTACAAGATATGTAGTTGAATATGTTAAAACCATTACAAATAAATCAATATAGTTGAATTTGTAGTTTATAAAAGGCAGTACCTCTTTTGTAACAGGCTCTGGAACAATATATAAAAATGTTAAAACTATTCCTGCAAGAATAAACATAAGCTGTATAACATCTGTTTTTATAATTGAAAGCTGTCCGCCAAGAATTGTATAAACTATGAAAACCGTTCCGCTAAGCCATACTCCCTGCATATAATTTAATGATGAAAGAATTGTTATTATCTTTGCCGCTCCCATTATCTGAGATGCTACAACTCCAAGCCATGCTATAGGGATTATAAAAGATGATATTCTCTGTACCTCTTCCCCGTAAAAACTTCCAAGCATGCTTGGAAGATTATATCCCTGAAAGTTTTTAATATATTTTATTAAAGGATAAAGGAGCATAAGCCCGAAAGCTGCACAAAGCATAAGCCACGCACCTGCCCATCCGCTCACATATGCAAAGTCCACACTTCCTATTATTGCAGAACTTCCAAGAATTGATGCAAGAAGACTTCCTGACACTTGAAGAACTCCTGCGTTTTTTCCCGCTATAAAAAAGTCTTTATCATTTTTTACTTTTTTATATGATAAAATTCCCACTACTATTACTATTAAAAAATATCCTGCCAACAATAACTCTTTCACTTTTCTGCTCCTCTCAACTCTCCGTTGTATACTGTTTCTTTTTTTCCGTTTTCTTTTATAATCAGAAGTCCGCCTCTGTCGTTTATTCCAGAAACTTTTCCAATTATTTTTTTATCCATTATTTTTACTTCTACATTTTTTCCCAGAAGATTTGTTCTGTCCATAAATTCATTTAAAATATTTTTTCTGTCCGTTATATATTTTTTGTTGTGTATCACTTTCTCAAGTTCGTTCAGTACAGCAGACATAAGATTTTTTCTGTTTATCTCTCTTCCAAGTGCAATTCTTAAAGATGTTACTTTATCTTTAATCTCTTTTGGAAACTCTGTATTATTAACGTTTATTCCTATTCCGATTATCAAATGTTCTACTCTTCCTGTTTCTCCCTCAAGGCTGTATTCTGTGAGAATACCGCAGACTTTCTTTCCCTCTGCCTGAATATCATTCCATGTAAGCTGCGGTGTAAAATCTGCTGTTTTTTCTATTGCCTTGCACACAGCTGTTGACACTGCTGTTGAAAGAAGTTTGATTGAATCGAAAAATATATCCTCTTTCAAAACTATTGTCATATATATTCCGCTTTCTTTGGGAGAATAGAAAATTTTATCCATTCTTCCTCTTCCTTTAAGCTGTTCATCAGCAATAATAACATCTCCATGCTCCAGTTTTTCCATCTCTTTTTTGGCATAGCTGTTTGTAGAATCAATAGTTTCAAAATAGTAAATATTTTTTCCAAGTTCTTTTCCTGTAATATTTTTTTTAATCTCATATTCAGAAATATTATCGCTGTTGTCTTCTATAAGTCTGTATCCCTTATTGTTTATTCCCTCTATCTTATAACCTTTTTCTTTGAGAGATTTTATCCCTTTCCATACAGCAGTACGGCTCACATTAAGCTTTTCACTTAAAAGTTCTCCGGACACAAACTGCTCATTATTGCTTCTTAATATCTCCAATATTTTATACTTTGTCATTTTTTCTGCTCCGTCAGATTTTTTTACTTTTTCATCCTAGCATTAAAATATATGATTATCAACTTTTATTTTTAAGAAGGTTAACAATCATACAAAAAAAATAAAAAAAGGTTACCGACAGCATAACCTTTTTTCCTTAAGAAATTGTCACCTACATTTTAAGCATTTATATTATATATGACTTTTTATTTTTTTGAAACTAGCAGTCTTTCATTGTTTTTCCTTTACCGCACAAATTTTCAAAATCAGCAGTAAAAGCATCTATTGCAGCATTTACAGTAGGATTTTTAATAAGTCCCTCTATTACATCACAAGAAATTGTTGCTGCTCCCACACCATGTTTGCAAAGTTCTAATACCTGCTGTGAATTTTTAAAGCTTGCTGCAAGAACTTCTGTTTTAAGATTGTTTCTTTTAAATATATCATGAATATCTTTTGCTGTCTGAATTCCGTCAGCTCCAAGATTATCAATACGATTTACATATGGAGCTGCATAATCTGCTCCTGCTTTTCCTACAAGAAATGCCTGCATCTGAGTATAAATTGCAGTAGCTGTAATTTTTACTCCTCTTCCGCTCAAGATTTTTATAGCTTTAAGTCCTTCTTTTGTCACAGGAATTTTTATGAACGTATTATCTCCAAGTTCTTTTAAAATTCTTTCTGCATCTTCAATCATTCCCTCTGCATGATTTGCAATTACCTGCACATGAAGTTCTGCATCCTTCCCTATAAACTCTCTTATTTCTTTTAATACATCAAAAGGCTGTCTTTTTGATTTTGCCAGAATACTTGGGTTTGTTGTTACTCCATCAACTTGAAAATACTCATAGCTCTCTTTTATTTTTCTTATGTCTGCGTCATCAATAATAAATTTCATAATATCACTCCTTACGATTCTATAATTATTTTTTTTATTCCATTTTCTTCTGCTGTTTTTCCAAAATCTTTCATCTCTTTCCCAGAATAAAGAGGAGGATTTTCTTTAAAACAATATTCTTTTCCTGCCATCTCATATTTTGATTCTGCCAAAGGATTATAATTTAATATTTCATACTTCACATCTGAATACAATTCTGAAATAAAACTGCTTATTTTCTTTATATTCTCTTTGTCTGCTGTAAATTCAGGAATCATTGGTGTTCTTATAATAACATTTTCTTTTTTGCTGCTTTTTAATAAAAACTCTATATTTTTCTTTATAAGTTTATTGGAAACTCCTGTATATTTTTTATGCTTTTCATCATCAAATATTTTTAAATCAGCATAAACAGTATCTAAATATGGAAGAGCCTCTTTTAAAATATCCGTATCAATATTAAGAGCTGTTTCAACTGCTGTGTGTATATTTCTTTCTTTTAGTTTTTTTAACATTTCAATAAGGAAATTCTTTTGAATAAAGGGTTCTCCTCCAGAAAAAGTAACTCCTCCTTCATGTGTAAAAAA
This sequence comes from uncultured Fusobacterium sp., assembly GCA_900542625.1. Classification (GTDB taxonomy): domain Bacteria; phylum Fusobacteriota; class Fusobacteriia; order Fusobacteriales; family Fusobacteriaceae; genus Fusobacterium_B. The sequence continues at coordinate 25,482 of UQOH01000020.1, read as the reverse complement.
TATTTCATCTCTTAAAATCTCTTTCAGCAGCTCATTGGAACTTACTAATTTTGAATCCATCTGTACTGCACAAGCAGGACAGTTTTCTATAATATTCTGAATATCTTTTGAAGAAAATCTTTGTTCTGAAAAATTATTATTTTCAAAAATTGCTCTTTTTTCCTTTGAAAACTTTTCACATATTCTGCATTTTATACATCTGTTTTTAAAAAATAAAGGTTTTCTTTCTGCTGAAATTCCCTCTGGATTTTGACACCACACACATTTCATTGGACATCCTTTTAAAAATACTGTTGTTCTTATTCCATTCCCATCATGTGTTGCAAATCTTTTTATATCAAAAATTATTCCGTTCATTTTAAATATCTCCATAAGAGGTTCTGGCAATTATTTCATCCTGCAGTTTTTCAGAAAGTTCTGTAAAGTATGCTGTATATCCTGCAACTCTGATTGTAAGCCCTCTATACTGCTCAGGATTTTTCTTTGCTGCAATCAAATCTTCTCTTCTCACAACATTAAATTGAATATGAGGTATTTCCAAGTCTACAAATCCTCTCATCATTTTTGCAAATTTATCAATTCCTGTTTCTGTTTTAAAAAATTCCGGAAGAAATTTCATATTTAAAAGTCCTCCGTTGCTTGTTAATGTTTTATCAAGTTTTGATACTGATTTTAAAACTGCAGTAGGTCCTTTGATATCTCTTCCATAAACCGGGGACATTCCGCCGTCAGCAAGAGGTTCTTTTGCAAGTCTTCCATCAGGAGATGCTCCAAGATTTTCACCCATAGGAACATGAGCAGATACTGTATACATTCCTGTGTGATATAATCCTCCACGATAATTTCTATAGTGATTTAATCTGTTTCTGAAATATTCAGCCCATTTCACTCCCATCATATCAACATCGTCAATATCATTTCCATATTTTTCAGCTCTGTTTAAAAGCATTGCTCTTGTTATTTCATGTCCTTCAAAATTATCTCTCAATGCAGACAGGAGTTCTTCTTTTGATATTCTTTTCTCATCAAAAACAAGTTTTTTCACAGCCCATAAACTGTCTGCAAGGTTTGCCACCTGAATCATCTGTATTCCTGAAAAATTATAGCATGCTCCGCCTTTTGTAACATCAATCCCTTTTCCCATACAGTCATCAATAACTGATGAAAGGAATGGAGAAGGAAGCAGATCTATATGAGCTTTTTCAACTTCCTCACAAGCTGAAATCATTTTTTCCATAAAGAAATCCAGATGCTTTCTGAAACTTTCCTCTAGTTCTTCAAAAGTATTATAGTCTGTAATATATCCTCTGTTTTCTGCAAGCTGTTCTCCTGTTAAAAGACATTTTCCTCCGTTTAAGGTAAGTTCAAGAATCTTATTCAGATTGAACATTGCAGAATCACTCCATCCAAGATTATTTCCCTGAGTGGTAAGTTCTACACAGCCGACTATTGCATAGTTTCTTGCATCTTTTTCTGATATCCCCAAATTTTCCATAGCAGGAATTACTGCTTCATCATTGAAAAACTGAGGCATACCGCTTCCTTTAGATACAACTTTAATTGCCTCTTTCAAAATATCATCTTTTGTCCCTTTATGTAGACGGACTGAAAGATTTGGCTGAGGAAGTCCCAAATGTTCCTGTGCTTTTAAAAACAAAAATGAAAGTTCATTTACAAAATCTTTTCCTTTTTCGTCCTGTCCTCCCACAGCAATATTAAATCCTATTGGAAAGCCTGCAAAAAACTTTGCACTGTGAGAATTTCTCATATATACTATCTCATTAAATTTGAGCCATAAACACTCTATAATTTCAAGTGCTTTCTCTTCAGTAAGTTTTCCCTCTTCAATATCTTTTTTATAATATGGATAAAGAAACATATCCATTCTTCCCGGAGAAAAAGAAGATGCGTTTGATTCCATATGAAGAACTACAAATAAAAACCATAAGGATTGGACAGCTTCGTGAAAATTTTCAGCAGGACGATATGAAAGATTTTTACAGTTTTCTGCTGTTAAAAGCATATTATCTTTTTTCTCTTCATCTGTTTCATACTGAGCTTTTTCAACAAGAAGATTGTAATATCTCATCATAAACTGCTGAACTCCGTCCATAACAATAATTATACTTTCATAAAAATCTTTTGTGTCAGAAGAGGCTGTTTTTAAATATTTTTCGGCATCTGCTTTAATTCCGGCAGGTCCTTTTTTCAGCCATTTTTCACTGTTCGGACAGATATGTCCTTGAGCATGGTCTTTCTGATTTATCTTTACAACTTTACCTATCTCATTAATCTCTTTTCCGTATCTTTTCTTTAAAACATCTTCAAGAGACTTTCCTTCCCAATATGGCTTTATTGTCTCCCTGAATATTTTTATATCTTCTTCCCTCACATTAAATTTATCCTGAGGTCTTGTGGGAAGTGTTTCAAATTCTTTATCTACCCATGTACTTCCGCTTTCAGGAAAAACAACACCATATCTTACTCCTGCTGTACGATTTCCTACAATCATCTCTTCCGGCTCAATACTTATTTTTAAATTTAAAAGAGCATTTTTAAGAGCCAGAGCTCTTTGTATAATTCTTGGTTTATCTTCATTCGCCTTATATGTTTCCGTTATTATAAGAGCCTGTTCAACTGAGGCATATCTCGGCTCAGACAGCATTTTATCTTTTAAAACTGATATTCTTTTTGTCATCTGCAGATTATTCATAGAAACTCCTTCCTGTTTATTATTTATTTTTATTGTTTTTTATTATTTTGATAATATTATACATATTTTTTTATTTGTATGCAATATATTTTTATTATTTATTATTGTTTTAAAACTATTTTGTATATTTTAATAAAAAATATGATACAATTAATAAAAAATCGGAAATTTTAAAGGAGAAAAATATGTTTGTTGAAGAAAGACATAATCTCATAATCTCTTCCTTAGAAAAAAAAGGAAAAATAAAAGTAAAAGATTTAAGCAGTGAATTTAATCTTACAGAAGATGCTATAAGAAAAGATCTGGCTGTTCTTGAAAAAAAGGGACTGTTAAAACGTGTTTACGGCGGAGCTGTAAAAAGCAGAGAAAATGTTCATCATTTTGATGTGGTACAGAGAAAAAACCAAGATATTGATATAAAAACTAAAATTGCTGAAAATGCTGTAAAAATAATAAAAGAAAATGATATGGTTTTTCTTGATATATCTACGAGCAATATTGAAATCGCAAAACTTTTGGTCAAGTCAAATTTAAAAGTTACTGTTGTTACAAATATGGTTGAAGTTATGCTGCAGCTTACTGTACCTTCAAATGTTCACACTATTTTTATCGGTGGAGAATTTAACGAGGGAAAAGATGGTTTTACAGGAAGTATGGCTATTTCTATTATAAAAAACTTTAAGTTTGATATCGCTTTTTTAGGAGTTGTTGGAGTAGATGTTTACGACAACAGTGCTGCTACTTATGTTCCAGATGATGTGATGACTAAAAAAACTGTTATTGAATCAAGCAGAAAAAATTATATGATTATGGAAACTAAAAAATTTAATATGGACGGAAGTTTTAAATATGCTTCTATCGATTCTTTTGATGGAATTGTTATGGAGAAAAAACCTTCTGAAAATATATTGACCCAGTTAGAAAAATTCAATCTTGATTTAATATATTAAAAAAGTTCTGTATTTAAATAAGAATAAAATTGTTACAATTTTATTCTTATTTATTTTATACAAAAAACAGACAAAATTTTAGAATTTTGCCTGTAGAATTAATTATAATCTTTTATACAATTTTTTATAAATCTCACAAATCTTTGATTATTTTATCATATTTTTATTATAATTCAAATAAACTTTATTACTTATTTCTTGAAAAGAAATGAGGTGAGTCCCCTCTTTTTCCATAAACAATATTTTCTCCTATTTTTGCCAGACTCTCTTCAAGTCCTTTTTTCCCTTTTTCTGCATCATCATTTATAGCCGGTTTTCCGTTATAAAGCTGATATTTTACTCTCTCTGATGTTTTTGTAGCACTTGGCATTATTATATTTGCTCCTGCAAGTACCCCTTTCTCTCTTCCCATTGGGTCTAGTCCCTGCAGAGCAGTTGTAGCAGCAATATTAATATCTTTCAAATAAATTCTGCATATTGCTATCATTTTAAGCCCAAGCTCCACTCTTTTTTCAGGATATATTACTGTGTCTTTAAATTCTTTTCCCATTGGAGTTTCATTGTGAAGAATATAAGGACCCATACCTATCATATCAATGTCGTTTTCTTTAAAAAATATTATGTCATTCACCAAATCTTCCTCTGTCTGTCCCGGAAGTCCTATCATTACTCCTGTTCCAACCTGATATCCTGCTTTTCTTAAATCTTTCAGCCCTTGAAGTCTTTTGTCAAAACTATGAAGTTCATCTTTAGGGTGAATTTTTTCAAAAAGCTCTCTGTTGGTTGATTCTATTCTAAGAAGATATCTTGTTGCTCCTGCCTCTCTCCATCTTTTATATGTTTCAAAACTCTGTTCTCCCACAGAAAGAGTAATTCCAAGTCCGTTGTCTGTGATTTTCTGAATATCTCTTACTATATCCTCAACAAAAGAGATAAATTTTTCATCTGTTCTTTCACCGGATTGAAGAGCCATAGAGCCGTATCCATTTTCATAAATCCATTTTGCACTGTTAAGTATATCCTCTTTGTTCATTTGAAATCTTTCAACATTGTTATTATCTCTTCTTATTCCACAGTATTTACAATTTTTTATGCAGATGTTGCTGAACTCAACAAGCCCTCTGTAATATACATTGTTTCCTATATATTTTAGTTTTATCTCATATGCTTTATCAAAAAGAAGTTTCAAATCTTTTTCATTGTCTATTTTCATCAAAGCAAGAAGATCTTCTTTTGATAAATTTTCTTTTTTTAAAATTTCTGATATTTCCATTTTTTCCTCCGATTCCCTACTCTTTATCTATTATATCATATAAAAATATTTTAATTCCATAATAAATTTCTTACTTTTTTAATAAATAAATTCTTTACTTTTTTTTGTTCTTGTGGTAACATATTTTCATAGGGTATAGGGGTATACCCTATGAAAATAAAATATTTATTTCTTAAATTATAAAGGAGAGATTTTTATGAAAAAAATATATTCTATCGACGGATTAAAATGCGGTCACTGTGCTTCTAAAATTCAAGACCAGATTGGAAAATTAAAAGGTGTAGACAGTTGTGTTCTTAACTTTTATACAAAAAAACTGACTCTTGAAATGGACAGTTCCCTTGACACACCTGAGTTTTTATCTTCTATCAATAAAATTGCAGATAAAACTGAAAGAGGTTCAAAAATATCTGATATAAACAGTTCAAAAACACATCATTCAAAAGAGCATTCACATGAACATAAACATGGAGAAAGCTGCAGCTGCGGACACGACCATTCTCACGTACATGAGCATAAGCATGGAGAAAAATGCGAATGCGGAGGGCATACTCATGAACATAAACACGGTGAAGAATGCGGATGCGGAGGACATCATCACGAAGAGGGGCATGAGTGCGGATGCGGACACAATCATGATGATGACAGCAGCGGCAGCGATGAGGAGGGCTGTTGCACAACAGAACATCATCATAACCACTCACATGAACATCATCACCATGAAGAAAGCTGCAGATGCGGACATGATCATTCTCACGAACATGAACACAAAGAGGAAAAACACAGTCACAGCCATGGGCATTCACACAGCCATGATATAAATTTCAAAATGGAAGAGTCTCATGAAGAACATGAAAAATTTAATTATGAAAAATTTTCTCTGTTCGGGGGACTTGCCCTGTTTATTATTTCATTTATCGTTCCCACAGCAGCACTTAAAACAATAGTTCTTATTGCTGCATATCTTATTGCCGGTGGGGATATACTGTATAAATCTCTTATAAATATAAAAAACAGAAACTTTCTTGATGAAAACTTCTTAATGTCTATTGCAACAATAGGTGCTCTTTTCTTAAGAGAATACAAAGAGGCTGTTGGTGTTATGATATTCTATAAAATAGGGGAATATTTTCAGGAAAGAGCTGTCAACAATTCAAGAAAATCTATTCAAAGTCTTTTGGAAGTTAAGGCAAACTATGCCAATATAAAACTTCCTAACGGAGAAACTAAACAAGTTGACCCTGAAACTCTTGAAGTTAATGATATTATTGTTATAAAACCGGGAGAAAAAGTTCCTGTTGACGGTGTTGTTGTAAAAGGTATCTCTTCTCTTAACACTGCTGCTCTTACAGGAGAATCTCTTCCAGTATCTGCTGAAACAGGAACAGAAATTTTAAGCGGAAGTCTTAACATAGATGGTCTGCTTGAAGTTAAGGTTACTAAAGAATACAAAGATTCTACTATCAGCAAAATTATTGAAATGGTAGAAAGTGCAAGTGATAAAAAAGCAAATTCTGAAAAATTTATAACTAAGTTTGCAAGATATTATACTCCTATCGTTGTTCTTGCAGCTGTTATTGTAGGAATTGTTGTTCCTCTTATTTTTGGAGATTTTAAACTTTGGTTTGGAAGAGCATTGATTTTCCTTGTTATTTCTTGTCCATGTGCTCTTGTTCTTTCTGTGCCTCTTACATTCTTCAGCAGTATCGGACTTTCATCTAAGAGAGGTATTTTGATAAAAGGAGGAAACTATCTTGAAAAACTGACAGAAGTAGATGCTGTTGTTTTTGACAAAACAGGAACTCTTACTAAAGGAAAATTCAGAATAGAATCTCTTAACAATGCTGAAGGATTTACACAAGATGAATTATTGGAAATTGGAAAAGCAGGGGAATTTTATTCAAATCACCCTATTGGAAAAGCTGTATTAAATCATGGAGATATAAAAATCAGCGAACAGGATATAAAAGATTACAAAGAAATTTCAGGTAAGGGAGTTTCAGCTGTATATAAAGGAAAACATATCCTTGCAGGAAACAGAAAACTTATGACTGACTACAATATTTCAGGAGATTTCCCAAATACTGAAAGTACTACTTTAGTGTATGTTGCACAAGATGGAAAATTTGCAGGTTCAATATATCTGGCTGATGAAATCAAGAACGATTCTGTTTTCACAATAAGCGAACTTGGAAAAATGGGATTAAAAACTTATATGCTTACTGGTGATAATAAAAATATCGGGCAGACAGTTGGAGAAAAGCTTGGATTTGAAAAAGAAAATGTTTTCACTCAGCTTCTTCCTCAAGATAAAGTATCTATTATGGAGGATATTAAAAAGAAAAGCAAAGGTGTTATCTTCGTTGGAGATGGTATAAATGACGCTCCTGTACTTTCACTTGCTGATGTTGGTATTGCAATGGGCGGAGCAGGAAGTGACATTGCTGTTGAATCTGCTGATATTGTTTTCATACATGATGAACCTTCAAAAGTAGTTGAAACTTTAAAAATTGCTGCTGAAAATAAAAAAGTTGTTATGCAGAATATTTATTTCTCTCTTGGAGTAAAAATTCTTGTTATGCTTCTTGGTGTGGCAGGAATTGCAAATATGTGGATGGCAATTTTTGCAGATGTTGGAGTTTCAGCAATAGCAGTTTTAAATGCCTCAAAAATTTTAAGAATTAAAAAACTATAACTATATAAAACAAGAATAATATTCACTTCGTAAAAATATCTGCTATTTATATTGCTTATTCATCTAAAAACGATAAACTCGCTTTCAGCTCAGACATATCGTTTTTTACGATGAATTCGCTGCATAAATTACGCAGATATTTTTAATCTCATGAATATTATTCTTGTTTTCTTAATTTGCTCTGTTCTCTGAATATGTGATATAATTTATAGAGAATAAATTTTATGGAGGCTGTAATCTTGATTTACTTTTTATATGGGGATATCCCTCTGCAATTAAAATATGACGAGCTTATAAAAAAAATAAGAGAAGAAAATCCAAATATCCCGGAACAGTATTTTGATATAACTCAAGATGAAACTGATGATATATTTCAGGCACTTTCAACAAATTCCATGTTTATGCCTAAATCTCTTATTGTCATAAAAAGGCTGGAAAAAATGAAAGGATTAAATGCTTTTATAAAATCTCTTGATGAATTTAACTATACCCAGAAAATTGTAGTTATGCTTTACGAAGAATCACTTAATGATTATGGAAAAACAGTAAATCCTTTGGAAAAAGCTCTGACTATGAAAAATCTCGAGGCTGTTGCAAAGCCTGTCTCTGCAAGAAAAGAAACTGAAAAAAAATCTCTTCAGTTTTTTGTTGAAAAAAAATTTAACTGCACAGAATATGAGGCAGAAAAATTTATTGAAATGGTTGGAGAAGATTTTCTTAAAATAAAAAATGAAATTGATAAAGTTGAAAATTTTTTAAACGGGGAGCCTTTCAAACTTGAAAATGTTAAACACATTCTTTCAATAAATACTGAATACAATTTATATAATTTAGTAGAAACTTTTCTATATAATAAAGACACAAAAAACCTTATTGAACATTTAAGAATGGAAAAAAATTATATGCTTTTCCTTAATATTCTTGCTGAAGAACTGACAACTCTTTTTAAACTGAAAGACCTTGCTCAAAGAGGAACTATTGTTCCGAACATGTCGTACAACAGTTTTAAGGCAAATGTATATCCTGCTGTAAAAAACAGTTTTAAAAAAGACGGCTACAGATTTACTGCTGAGTATCCTTTATTTTTAAAATTTAAATATCTTGATTTGTATTCTCTGAACTTCTATAAAAAGAAAATGAAAGACACACTTGCTGTTGAATATAAAATCAAAACAGGACAGATAGAAGATAATATGGGAATTGAAAAATTTATTCTTGAATTTTTTATTTAAAAGAAATTTTTTTATGCTATAATTAATATAATACAAATATTTTTACAGTTTACATTTTTGTAATTAAAAGGGAAGAGGAGTGAAATTCTCCCATGGTCCCGCCACTGTGATGATGATGAAAGCAGAATTGCCACTAAAGATTTTCTTTGGGAAGGGCTGCAAGTAAAGTGATTCTAAATCAGGAGACCTGCTGTAAAAATCAATGTTTTACTGCCTGCGAGGACAGGAGAAGTAATGACTTTTTTATTTAGTCATGGACTTCTCTCAATTTTTAATTGGGAGTTTTTTAATTCCCTGAAATTTAAGGAGGAGAGTTTTATGAAAAAATTATTTACAGCAGTAATGCTCACAGCATCAATGACTTTATTTGCTCACGGAGAAGAGGGAGGATTTGTGAAATCAGATTTTTACAAGACAATGAAAAAGAATGACAAAGCATCTGTATTAATGGTGCACTTTGGAACTACTTTTGACGACACAAGAGCCAATACTATTGATGCCATTAACAGTGAGGCAAAAAAAGAGTTTAAAAAAATGGAAGTAAGAGAGGCTTACACATCAAGAATTATCATGAGAAGATTAAAAGAAAGAGGGATTGTAAAAGATAATCCTGCTGAAGCTCTTGATAAACTTGCTGCTGAAGGATATACACATATTATCGTTCAGCCTACAAATGTAATCAATGGAATTGAAGCTAAGACTTTAGAAAAACAGCTTGAAATGTATCAGGATAAATTTAAGGAAATCAGAATAGGTTCTGCTCTTCTTACTACACCTGAAGACTATAAAATGGTATCTAAAATTATTGGAAAAGAAGTAGGAAAATTAAATAAAGACGAGGCTGTTGTTTTAGTGGGACATGGAACACATGACAGCGGAAATGCTGCTTACCCTGCTATGGACTACACAGCAAAATCTTTAGGATATAATTTCCAAGTTGGAACTATTGAGGGATTCCCTGAATTTGACAACGTTGTGGCTAATTTAAAAGGAAAAGGAACTAAGAAAGTTATTCTTATGCCTTTCATGTTTGTTGCAGGAGACCATGCAAACAACGATATTGCTGTTGATTGGAAAGAGGCTCTTGAAAAAGAGGGATTTGTTGTTGAAAATAAAATGGTCAGCCTTGGTATGATGAAAGATATTAGAAAAATGTTTATAGACCATGCTAAATATATGCTTAAAAACAAAGAAGAAGATATGCTTTCTAAAAAACTTTTTTACAGCACACAAAAAGATGAAGAATAGATAAGATTCAGCTGGACTTTTCTTTGTTTTTGTACTATCATGGTTATGGTAAATAACATTTATATATGAGAGGTGCTTTTATGTTTTTTCATAATGTTATAGCAGATGCCTTAACTTTGATTGCTATTCTTAATCCATTTGGAAATGTTCCGTTAATTGTAACAATGACAGAGGGAATGGATAAAGAAGTCCGTATGAAACTTTATAAGACAGTAATTATTACAGCTTTCTTTATTATGCTTATCTTTGGTTTGGTTGGAGAATTTCTGATGAAAAATCTTTACAAGATTGAAATGAAAGAGTTCAGAATTGCCGGAGGATTTCTTCTTGCATCTCTTGCTTTCAGAAATATTGTTCTTCCAGCAAAAAAAACAAAAGAAAATGAAATGCGTTCTCTTACACCTGAAGAGCAGGTTCAACAAGGGATAATTCCAATAGCTTTTCCTATGATTGTTGGTCCGGGAAGTCTGGCAACAATGCTGATTGTAAAATCTCAGACAGGAATAATTCCGTGTACTATCTCTCTTTTTCTTACTTTTGTGGTTGTAGGTTTCATAATGTATCTTGGAACTTTTATTGAAAGAATTTTGGGAAAATTGGTTCTTTATATTCTTTCGAGAGTCATGCAGGTATTTATGATGGCTATCGGTATCAGAATTTTTATTTCAGGTGTTCTTGAAGTAATTGCAAAGAATAGTTTATAAAATATATAAAACTGTATTTTAAAAGGGACTGCCTTGTGAGCAGTCCCTTTTCTGTTAATTTGATTATAAGCTTTGTGTTGCAGCCATAAGGAAAGGCAGTATTTGTTTCTTTCTTGATACAACTCCTTTAAGCAGCATTTCATTGTTAACAAGAGGTTTGTTAAATGCAAGTTCAATAAGATTAATCTTATCTCCATAAGCAAGAACCATAGAGTTTGAATTTATAATATCAGTTATAACAAACATAAATACATCGTATCCGTTTGTTTTTATTTCATCTGTCATAGCAGCCTCAAATTGAGATTTAAGTTTCAATAATCCATCTACATCAACAGTGTTTACCTGAGCAACAGCCATATTTGCTCCACCCATATTAAATTCTTTTTTATCAAGATTTAATATTTCAGGAGGTGTGTTGTTGTCAAAAGAAGTTCCTGCTATAAGCATTTCCATTCCATATTTATAAATATCATCAATCTCAGCAATTTTTCCAAGCTCTGCTGCTGTCTGCTCATCTTTTTCTGTACATGTAGGAGAACGGAAAAGAAGCGTATCAGAGATTATTGCACTCAGCATTATTCCTGCAATCTCTTTTGGAGGAACAATTCCTGCCTCTTTAAACAGAGAGTAAACTATTGTTGCAGAACATCCCACAGCCTCTGCTGTAATTCTTACAGGGTCATTTGTCTGGAAGTTTGCAAATTTATGGTGATCGATAACCTGTAAAATCTGAGCATCGCTGAGACCTTTAACAGATTGTGAAAACTCATTGTGGTCAACTAAAATAACTTTTTTTCTTGTAAAGTTAATCAGGTTTTTAGTTCTGATTGTTCCATAAACTTTTCCTTCGTTATCAACAACCGGGAAGTTTGTCTGAGTTGAATCTTTCATAATATCTTTTATTTCGTGAAGGAAATCATCTTTCTTAAAGCTGTAGAAATTTTTGTTTTCCAAAATTGCCCCTACTGAAATAGACTGGCTGATAAGAGAGATTGTTTTAAATAATGAATGGTTAACAACCATTATTGCACATTCAGACGTAACACGAGGACTGATAAAATCATCTTCTTTACAACAGACAATTATAACTTTTGCCTCAGCTTTTATAAGTCTGTCGATACCGTCAGCCATGGAAGTAGTGATAACTACATCTCCTTTTTCTATTGTATCCAGTTCAGAAATAGCTTTTAAGTTTGTTTTTATTTCTCCTGAAGGATACACTCCGCTGATTATTTTCCCGTCTAAAACTTCTATTAAGTTTTCATAAGTTGTACTGTATTTTGAGAACAAATCTGAATAGTCGATTTTTAAGAAAGTGTTCGCTATATCAGAAACACGAATCATATTTTTAAGATGTCTCTCTTCATCTACAACAGGAAAACTTGAGAAACTTTCTCTTGTCATTACTTCAAGAGCCTCTTTAATTGAGTCATTAATATTGATAACCTCTTTTTTTACACGAGTAAGATCGGAAATCTGAGCACTTACTGTTGTAAGAAGTTCCGGCTCTTTTATACCGAATCTCTGCAGAACAAATGCAGTTTCTTTATTTATTTTTCCTAACCTGTAAGGAACAGCCTCCACTCCGCAGGCATTTTTTAAGTAAGCAGTTGCGATAGTTGAACATATAGAATCTGTGTCTGGGTTTTTATGACCAAAAACTAGAACTGGTTCCATATAATAAAACCTCCTCATAATTTATTAAATAATTATATAAAAATCTTTATTCTATTTTATCACTTTACATGAATAATTGCCATATTATATTATCTTTATTGTTTTAGAAAAATAAAAATTGACATATGTTAAATTTTATTTTTACTTTGATGAAAAGAAAGAGTATAATAAATTATCAATGACAAAACAACTGAGGTAATTTTATGTTAGATGACAAAGATAAAATACAAAGAATAACAGAAACAGCAAAGATGTATTATCTTGATAATATGACACAAAGTGAGATAGCCAGAAAGCTTAATATCTCAAGACCACTTGTGAGCAAAATTTTAAGTGATGCAAAAGAGCTGGGGATAGTTACAATACAGATAAAATCTCCTTTTAATAACAAAGAAACAATAATGAAAAAACTGGAAGATAAATATAATCTTAAAGGAGGGCTTATAATCTCCCAGCTTTCTACAAACGCTTTGACAGACCAGAATATTCTTAAAGAAACAACAGGATTTTTAAAAGAAAATCTGACAGATGTCAATACTCTTGGTCTTGGCTGGGGAAATATGATAGGACCTTTTATCGACCAGATAGAAAAAGAGGAAAAGTTTATAACCCTTAAAGGAAAAGTTGTTCCCCTTATAGGAAACACAAACATGGCAACAAGAGAATATCATCCAAATGATTTGGTAAGAGTTTTCGGAGAAAAAACCAATCTCTCTCCTGCTTATTTCTTTGCTCCTGCTTTTCTTACAACAGAGCAGGAAAAAGAGGTTTTTATGAATATAGAAAACTACAGGGATATAAGCAGAATGTGGGACAGAATTGATGAAGCATTTATAGGAATAAACAGCCATCCTTCTGTACCTGACCTTGCAACAGCTTTAAGGTTCGGAAATGCTTTAAATGAAAAAAAGGCAGTGGGAAAAATTCTTTCATATTATTTTGACAAAGATGGAAATATAATAAAAGGAGAAAATGATTTTTCTATACAGATTCCATGGGACAAACTGAAAAAAATAAAAAAAGTTATAGGAATTGCATCATCAAAAACAAATAAAAAAGCTGTTATCGGTGCTTTGAAAACAGGGATTTTTACACATATAATAATAAGCGAGAAACTTGCAGAAGAGATAATAGAGGAATAAATTGACATATTTAAAACAAAAGAGTATAATTTTTTCAAAATCTCAAACTAAAAAGGGATTAATTAATATTTAATTTTGGGGAGGAATATTATGAAAAAACTATTAGTAGGATTTTTTATGACGTTGTTATCAATAGTAAGTTTTGCTGATGCAGACTATCATATTGGTATAATGACAGGTACAGTATCACAGTCTGAAGATTCTCTTAGAGGTGCTGAAGCTGCTATGGCTGAATATGGAACTGTTGAAAATGGAGGAAAGATTACTCATGTAACATATCCTGATAACTTTATGCAGGAAATGGAAACTACTATATCTCAACTGGTTTCACTTGCTGATGACCCAAAAATGAAAGTAATTGTTATGTCTGAGGCTATCCCGGGAACAGTTGAAGCATTCAGAAGAATAAGAGAAAAAAGACCTGATATTGTTCTTTTAAGCAATTCACCACATGAAGATCCTGAAATGATTTCAGAAGTATCTGATTTGGTTTTATGTGCAGATTATTTTTCAAGAGGATATCTGATTGTTAATGCTGCTAAACAGCTTGGTGCTGAGAAATTTATTCACGTATCATTTCCAAGACATTTAAGTTATGAAGTTATTTCAAAAAGAAGAGAAATTATGGCGGCAACAGCAAAAGATTTAGGAATGGAATTTATAGATGTTTCTGCTCCAGACCCTGTAAGTGATGTTGGTGTTGCAGGAGCTCAGCAGTATATTCTTGAGCAGGTTCCTAACTGGTTAAATAAGTATGGTAAAAAAACTGCTTTCTATGTTACAAACGATTCTCATACAGAACCTTTATTAAAAAGAATAGCTGAACTGGGAGGATATTTTATAGAATCTGACACTCCTTCTCCAACAATGGGATATCCAGGAGCTTTAGGAATTAAATTTGATGATTCTGAAAAATGAAACTGGCCTGCAATTCTTAAAAAAGTTGAAAAATCTGTAGAAGAAAAAGGCGGATCTGGAAGAATGGGAACTTGGGCTTATTCTTACAACTATACATCAGCTCTTGCTCTTTGTGACTTGGCAGCTCAAATAGCTGAAAACGGTATAGAACCAAATGATTTTGATGCTGTGGTAGAAACAATGAAAAACAGAACTCCAGGTTCAGGATGGAACGGAAGTTATTATGTTGGTGTTGACGGCGTAGAAAAAGAAAACTATATTCTTCTTTACCAAGATACATATGTTTTCGGAAAAGGTTACTTACATATGACAGATCTTGAAGTTCCTAAAAAATATCTAAATCTTGAGTAGTTATATAAACTGAAATAAAAAAATCGGCAGTTCTGAAAAATTCAGAATACCGATTTTTTTTATTATAATTATTAATTTTTTAATATTCCCATGTATAACAGGATTTTTGCAATGGCAAATATTACAGGGAAAGTGATTACAGTTCTTAAGATGAAAAACTTAAGAGTATCCCAGAATGTAAATCCTATTTTTGATGCAACTAAAATCATTCCAGTTTCACTAAGGAATATCAGCTGTGCAAAAGACAGAGTTCCTACAATAAATCTTGCAATCTCACTCTGTACACCTTCAACAAGAAGAGATGGAAGGTACATATCAGAAAATCCAACTATCATTGAAGGAGCCATACTTTCAGCAATCTTTCTTGAAAAACCAAGAAGCTGGAAGAATGGAATTAAAGGCATAGATATAATTTTAAAAATATTTGTATATTCTGCAACAATAAGTCCTGCTGTTCCCATAAACATTATTACAGGAATAAAAGTAATATAAAGAACCGCAACTTTTTTTATAGAATCTATCATAATCTCAACTTCTCTTGCTTTTTCTGCAACAACTGCTGCTTTTTTAACTGCCAGAGAGAAAGATATAATATCTTTTTCTTCAACTTTTCCCGGTACACAATATTCATCTTTATATTTCTTAAGAGGAAGTCTTGCTATAATAATTCCTGCAACAACAGTTGAAATTGCTATTGTGCTGTAGAAAATAATAAATATTGATGAAAATTGAAGAAAGTCTGCAACAACAGCTGCAAATGATATTCCTACGATAGAGAAAGATGTTGCTATAATAACAGCCTCTCTCTGAGTATAATATCCTTTTTGATACTGCTGGTCTGTAACAACTATTCCTATTGTTCCATCTCCAAGGAAAGATGCAATAGCATCAACAGCTGCATATCCCGGAACTTTAAAAACTTTTCTCATAAAAGGAGCAATAAGAACTCCTACAAACTCAACAAGCCCGAAAGATGTTAAAAGAGGCATAAGAATTACTCCCACACAGAAAGTAACCATAAGAGAAGGCAGCAGATCTCCTGCCATCATTCCTCCTGTATTCGGGTCAAGAACCGCCTTTGGACCTACACCATAATGAACCATTAAAAAGAAAATACTTCCTCCGATTCTTACAGCAGCATTAATAGGACCACAGATAAAAAGTTCCTGCATAACAGAATTTTTAAACTCTTTTTTTATTTTTCCAAGAACCGTTCCTATAATTGTTATTAAAGAAACCACAACTATAAGAGATTTTATGCTCTCAGAGTATCCATCTATTACAATAGATTTAATATGCCCCATAAGAATTGATGATTCTCCTCCAATAGTGACAGGTGCTAAAAATGCTATTACTCCAAGAATAGAGTAAAACAGAAATTTTAATACAGCCATTTGTACCTCCGAAAAAATTATTTTGCCAAACAAAAAAGGCATACAAACATAAGTATGCCTTGAGAACTCATCAAATCAAATAAGCATATTACTATGGCAGCTTCGTAATATTTAATCTGTACATACACAAGTATCATTGCCATCGGCCTTAGGCTCCATTTATGATAACAGATTAACCTCTATTTTTTATTTCAACCTATTGATTATATATATTTTTTATAACTTTGTCAAAGAAAAATTTGAAATTTTATAGAAAAAAATTAATTTTTTTCAAAAATGTCAAAATTTACATCTATTGTTGTTTTTAATTCATTAAGAGCAAAAAGCTTTTCTACTCCCTCTCTTGGGCTTCTCCATCTGTATGGAGTCATGTTAAACAGATTTTTTATGCTTTCATTTTCTTTAATAAAAGTCTGGTATGTACAGTTTATTGTTTCCACATAATTGAAAATTTTTAAATCTTCTATGGGAGAATAAAAATCTTTTCTTACATTTTCATAAACAACTTCTTTCAGTTCTAAAAGGTGGTTTTCCCCTGTTGAAACAATAATAAGTTTTCCGCCTTTTTTCAGTGTTCTCATTTTTTCTTCAGGAATAATTTTTGCAAACATGCAGATTATGAAATCAAGAGATTCATCAGCCACAGGAATATTTGTGGCACTTGCAACAATCCAGTTTATATCCTTGTGAGATTTTGAGGCTGCAATAACTGCCTCTTTTGAAATATCTATTCCGATTATTTCATTTTCAATATTTTCATCTTTTAAAAACTTTTTAAGATTTCCTGTATAGTATCCTTCACCACAGCCTATATCAAGAATATTTATTTTTCCCTCGTGGTCTTCAGGAATATTTTCCAAAACTATTTCGTTCAGTTCATCAGAAATTCCTTTGTAGTAATCTTTTTCCAAAAAGAATTTTCTGCTTAAAACCATATCTTTGTCGTCGCCAGGTGTCTTACTGTGTTTCTGATTATCAAGCAGAAGATTTACATGCCCTGACTTTGACACATCAAAAGAGTGATTGTTTACACATCTGTATGTTCTTCCCTCTTTTTCTAATTTTTCTTTGCAGATTGGACAAATTATCATTTTTATTAAACTCCTGTATTTCTTAATTAATTTATTTTTTTAAAACACCCATAAGATGCTTGTTAAAAAGTTCGTATCCATAAGTGTTTAAGTGTGCTCCGTCTGTTGAAAGTTTGTAGTCAATAACTTTTCTTTCGTTTAAAAACAAATTGTGAATATCAACATATTCGATTCCTTCTATATCTTTAATAGAATTATTTACTGCTCTTATCTCTTCACACATGCTCAAACTGTCAATAGGAAGAATTGAAACAACAATAATTCTCTCAAATCTTTTTTTCAGCATTTCAACAATCTCGTTAATATTAAGGATAATTCTTTCTACAGTATATCCCATCATAATATCATTTACTCCTGCCATAAAAACTGCTGTATGCCCGGAGATAATCTCTTCATCATCTCCCTGCAGCTGCCACACAATATCCCTTGAGGCAAATCCGGGAATACCAAGATTTCTTGAATTTTCAACTTTTTTTATATCAGGATTCCAAGCTGTTATGCTGTCTCCTAAAAATACTATCTCTTTTTCTGTCATAAAAACACCTGCTTTTTAATTTAATCTATAACAATATCTTCTTTTTTAATCTCTCTTACTTCTCCGTGAACCATATCACCAAGGGAAAGATTTCCGGATTCTGTTCTTTTCAGATACAAAACTTTGTTTCCAACAGCTTTGAACATTCTTTTTACCTGATGATATTTTCCCTCATAAATAGTTATATAGACACTTTTTTCTCCGGCTTTTTCTATCTGTGAAGGAAGACATACATGGCTCCCTATATCAATTCCCTCTTCAATCTTTTTTATATCTTCATCTGATATCTCTTTTCTAAGTTCAGCATAATATCTTTTTTTAAATTTCTTTTCAGGGTGTGTCATCTTGTAATTCAAATCACCGTCATTGGTAAAAAGAAGAAGTCCCTCTGTATCTTTATCAAGACGTCCCACAGGGAAAAGAGCCTGTTTTTCCACCCAGTCTGGAAGAAGATCGTTTACAACAGGGTTGTCATCATCATTTGCAGATGTTACATATCCTGCTTTTTTATACAAAACATAATATTTGAAAACCTTTTTTTCAGGCTGTTTGTCATCAAAAGTAATAACATCTTTTTCTTCATCAACAGAAGTTCCTTCATCAAAAACAGCTGTGCCGTTTACTTTTATTCTTCCTGAAAGAGTGTATTCTTTTATCTCTCTTCTGCTCCCTATACCGCACTGTACCAAATATTTTTCAAGTCTCACAAAATACCCCTTTGATTATTTCAATTCAAATAAAATTATCATAAAAATTATATCATAAATACAAAACAAAATATATCTTTTGTGTTAAGAGAACTCACAAAAATTAAAATAGACACAGAAACAGATTAAACGGTTATTAAATTACATGAAAAATTGCTTAAGATCACAGAGAGTGATATAATAAACACAATGAAAAGTATTATAAAATTTATAAAAACTTCAAGGAGTTGTTATGCTGAATAAAAGAATAAAATTTGTTATGCTGCTGTTTATTTTGCTTATGGCAGGGTGTACAAATACAAAACCCAAAGAGCCTTCAGAAAAAATTTCTGCACTGACAGGGAAAGAATATTTGACTCAATATGGTGAAACTCTTTCTCTTGATGAGGCTGTTAAAATAGCAAGAGAAAGAAATCTTGATTTGAGAGTAAAGGCTCTTGAAAGAGAAATAGCATCACTGGACAGAAAAATAGCTTTTGGAAATTTTCTGCCATCAATTAATGTTATGGGAGGATATACAAAACTTGATGATGAAATAAAGCTTGATGTAGATGTAAGCCAGCTTTCATCAGCAATGAATGGAATTTTTGGAGGAATGGGACTTCCTATTTCTATGCCTTCAACAATGTCCTCAAGATTTGTAGATGAATCTTTTTATACATTTGGGGTAAGTGCTCAGATTCCTGTTTTTGTGCCGTCAACTTGGTATCTTTACAGTGCCAGAAAAAAAGGTGAAAAAATAAGCGGACTGGCAGAACAGTTTGCAGATAAAATGCTGCAGCTGCAGGTAATGGGACAATATTACTATATTCTTGCTCTTGAATCTGAAAACAATGCTCTTGTAAATGATTTGAAATCAGCAAAAGAACTGGAGAAAAAAGCAAAAATATCTTTAAAAGTTGAGGCTGTTCTTCCATGGGAAGTTGAAAAAGCTCAGGCTTTTGTTAAAATGAAAGAATTTTCTCTAAATGAAAACAAAAGAGATTTGGAAACAGCAAAAATGAATTTTATGAAAACACTGAATCTTAATCCCTTAGATGATTTTACTCTTGATGATGAAATAATTTTTCCAAAAGAACTTCCTTCACTGGAAGACTGCATATACGCTGCTGTGTCAGGAAATGAAATCTTAAAAATTACTGAAACAGGAAAAGATGTAAGCAGTGATATTAAAAAAATAGCAATTACAAATTTTCTTCCTAAAATAATTCTGGGAGGAGGATATATAAACAACAGCAATGATATACTTTCAGACCCTGATTTTCTGTATGGAAATGTAAGCGGAATTATAAGCATATTCAATGGATTTAAAAATATAAATGAATATAAAAAAGCTGTGAGAAAAGAAAAAATTGCAGAGCTGAAACTGGAAAAAGAGTTTATGACAGTTATAATCGAAACAGCAAAAGCATATAAAAATGTGGAAAAAGCTAATGAACTTCGTTATATCAGCAGTCTGAATTTTAAGGCAGAAGAGGGAAGACTTCATCAGAGAAAAGCTGAAAGAAAAGTTGACATCATAGGTGACGAAGAATATTTTGCTGCTCTTTCATCATATGAAAAAGCATTGAGCATGAAGAAAAAAGCAGATTTTCAATATGAAATGGCTCTTGGAGCATTAAAAATTGCTATGGGAATAAATCCTTTTGAGGAGGGAAAATAAATGAAACAAAAAATAGCTGCATTAATACTTATGGGAATGGTACTTGCAGGATGCGGAAAAAAAGCAGAAGAGATTATAAGACCTGTTGAAACAGTAAATGCTGTGGTTTCTCCGGAATCTCTTGTATATGAATATCCTGCTGTTATTACAGCAGACAAAGAGGCTCCTCTTGCTTTCAGAGTGGCAGGACCTTTAAAAAGCGTACATGCAGAAGTGGGAACTTTTGTTAAAGCAGGGGATATAATTGCAGAAATGGATAAACGTGATTATGAAATTCAGCTTGATGCTTTTAAGAAAAAAGCTGCAGCTGCAGAAAATGTGTATAATGCCTCAAAAGCTGTGGCAGAAAATGCAAGAAAACAATTCAGAAGAGTGGAAACTTTATATAAAGAAAAAGCAATTCCTAAAAAAACATATGACGAGGCTCTTGCAGGTACAGAGGCTGCAGCGGCTGCAGAAATGGCAAATCTTGCTCAATATCAGGGAGCTGTTCAGGGAGTTTTAAATTGTGAAAATCAGTTAAATGACACAATTTTAAAAGCACCTTACGAGGGATATATAAGCAGAAAGTTTTTTGATGCAGGAACAGTTGTAGCAGCAGGAACACCTGTTGTGGCAATCTCTTCTTTGGGAGACAACAAAGTAAGAATAAGTGTTTCAGAAGATGACCTTGCAAAAATAAAAACAATTTCAGATGCGTGGCTTTCATATAAAGGACAGGATTATAAGCTTATCCTTAAAGATGCAGGGCAGGCAAAAGGAATAACAAAACTTGCTTATCCTGTTACTTTTGCATTTGCAGAAAAAAATGATATTCCTGCTGATTCAGAGGGAACAGCAAAGCTTTCATTTAAAAATGGAAATGATAAAGGAATTTTAATTCCTGTTGAGGCTGTTTTTGAGAAAAACGGTGAAATAAAAGTGTGGGTATACAGTGATAATCAGGTAACAGGAAAAAATATAGAGATTATAAAGCCTTATTCTGAAGGAAAAATTATAGTCACAGGAATAAAAGCAGGAGAAAAAATCGTAACAAAAGGAGTTCACGAACTGACAGAGGGACAAAAAGTAAATCTTTTTGAACCATTCTCAGAAACAAATGTGGGAAACCTGTTATAAAGGTGGTTTAATATGAAATTTATAGATTACTCAATAAAAAATACAATAGTTATAAGATTTATGGTTGTTCTTCTTGTTATAGGAGGACTGTTTTCATATTTCAGATTGGGAAAATTTGAAGATCCTGAATTTAAAATAAAAGAGGCAATGGTTATCACAGTATATCCCGGAGCAGATTCTCATACAGTTGAACTTCAGGTAACAAACAAAATAGAAGAGGCTCTTCAGAAAATTCCAAATATAGATTATCTGAAAAGTGTTTCAAAACCCGGATATTCACAGGTTAAAATAAAACTTCAGGAATCAGTTCCAAGCAAGAACTTAGATCAGTACTGGGATAATGTAAGAAAAAAAATAAATGATGCACAGCTTGGACTTCCAACAGGAACAATTCCCTCAATAGTTCTTGATGACTATGGAGCAGTTTATGGAATTTTCCTTGCAGTAACAAGTGACGGATACAGTTATTCAGAATTTTCAAAATATACAGACTATATTCTTAAAGAGCTGAACTCTGTAAACGGAATTGCCCAGACAGCACAATTTGGAAAGCAGAATGACGCAATAGAAATAATAATAGACAGAGAGAAAATAAACTCAATGGAAATAAGTACAAAACTTATTGCTGCCTCTCTTCTTACAGAAAATCTTATTTCAGGAGGAGGAAGTATTGACTACGGCTCTCTTCGTGTAAATATACAGCTTAATAACGAGATTACAAATATTGAGCAGCTTAAAAATCTTATAGTTTTTTCTAAAAAACTTCCTGACGGAACAAATGAAATTATAAGACTGGGAGATATAGCAGAGCTGAAAGAGGGATATGTTGAGCCTGTATCTCAAAAAATGTATTACAATGGAAAAATGGCAATAGGAATATCTCTTTCACCTGAAACAGGAACAAACGTAGTTGAAACAGGAAAAGTTATTGATGCAAAAATAAAAGAGCTGAAAGAAAAACTTCCTGTGGGAATTAATATTGAAAAAATATATTATCAGCCTGAACTTGTAACAGCTGCAATAAATAACTTTGTAATAAATCTTATTCTTTCTGTTATTACAGTTGTGGGAGTTCTTCTTGTAACAATGGGAATGAGAAGCGGACTTATAATAGGAAGTGCTCTTGTATATTCTATTCTTGGAACTCTTATTTTAATGGTTCCAATGGAGATAGATCTTCAGAGGGTTTCTCTTGGTTCATTTATAATTGCAATGGGAATGCTTGTTGACAACTCCATAGTTATTGTTGACAATGTTCTTGTAAACAGAAATAAGGGAATGGAAATGGAAAAAGCTCTTTATGAAGCTGCATACAAACCGGCTCTTCCTCTTTTGGGAGCAACAGCCATAGCAGCTCTTGCATTTCTTCCTGCATATATAATGCCTAACTATGTTGGAGAATATGTAGGTTCATCTTTCTGGGTTATTGGAATCTCTTTAATGCTGAGCTGGTTCCTGTGCCTTACTCAGACTCTTGTTTACTGTAAATATTATCTGGTCAATGAGCCTGTAAAAGAACCAAGTGAAAGAGAAAAGAAATTCTATGGAAAATGCAGAAACATTTTATACTTTCTGTTAAAAAGAAAAAAATCTACAATAACAATACTTGGAGCAGCTTTTGCTCTTTCAGCATTTCTGTTTTTGGAAATTCCTAAAATTTTCTTCCCGGATTCAGATAAAAAAGGATTTACAATAAGTATGTGGGCACCTGAAGGAAGCAGAATAGAAGTTGCTGATGAGGCAGCCAGAAAACTTGAAAAATATCTGATAGAGGATAAAAGAGTTATCAGTGTAACAACAGCTGTTGGTGCCTCTCCTTCAAGATATTATGTGTGCACAACTCCTGAAATGCCTAATCCTGCTTTCAGTCAGCTTATTATAAATGTGGATAAAGTAAAAAATGTTGAGAAAATCGGAGAAAAAGCTGTTGAATATGCAAATAAAAATCTTCCGGGAATTTTGGTAAATATAAAAAAATATCCTAACGGAGTTCCTGTGGAAAATCCAATAGAGGTTGCTTTTTCAGGTCCTGATCCTCAGGTTTTGAGAAATCTTTCTGATAAAGCAATAGGTATTATGAAAAAATATCCTGATGCTCTAAATTTAAGAACAGACTGGAGAAATAAAATTCTTACATGGGAAGGAGATTATTCTCAGTCAAACAGAATGAGAAGCAGCTTAACATCTTTTGATGTGGCAACTTCACTTATGAGATCAGGGGACGGAATGCCTATTGGAAAAATTAAAGATGGAGATAAGCTTGTAACAGTTCTTCTGAAAGAAAACAGCGGTGAAGTTAAAAATGAAATAAATAATCTTAATCAGACTCCTATATGGGGAATGACTCTTGAGCCTCAGCCTTTATCAAGCATAATTAAAAACGGCGGACTGAAATTTGATGAAGGACAGGTATGGAGAAGAAACAGAGTAAGAACAATGACAGTACAGGCTGATGTTCCTGTTGGAGTAAATGCAGGAGATGTAAGAAACGAATTTAAAAAAGAGATTGAAAGCATAGAACTTCCAAAGGGATACACAATGGAATGGCATGGAGAATACAGAGAACAGACTAAAAATATAATGGAACTTATAAAATCAGTTCCTGTTCCTGTTATGTCAATGTTCCTTATCTGCGTGCTTTTATTTGCAAGTGTAAAAATACCTGCAATCATATTTTTAATGCTGCCTTTATGTATGATAGGAATTGTTCCGGGACTTCTGATAACAGGAAAAAGTTTTGGTTTCATGTCAACAGTTGGGGTAATCTCTCTTTCGGGAATGATGATAAAAAATATGATAGTTCTTACTGATGAAATCAGATATGAAATAAATATCCTGAAAAAAGATAAGTTCACAGCTCTTATTGATTCAGCAGTAAGCAGAATCAGAGCAGTAAGTCTTGCAGCTGTAACAACAATTTTTGGAATGCTGCCTCTTTTAACAGACCCTCTTTACGGAGATATGGCTGCAACAATTATTTTTGGATTGTTTGTATCAACGATTCTTACACTGTTTATATTCCCTGTTGTTTATTCAGTGGCATATAATATAGAAGAAGTGGAATAAAAATTAAGAAACAGAAGAGTTATATTTTTCTTATGATTATGATATAATAACCAAAAGGCTTTTGGGAGGAATTGATCCGTGAAGAAGATAAGAGTAACAGTTCCTGAAGATATTTGGCGTATGATGAAAAATGATATAGAAGAATTTGGTATAAATAATAACAAATTATGTAACTATATATTAGAAAAACTGAAATATAAAAAAGAAATAGATATTGAGAAAGAACTGGAAAGCCAAGGGCGTCCTGTTAAGAAAATTATTCAGTTTGACCTTAATGTTTCCAACAAGGAGATTTATTATGATGTTCTTCGTGATAATGGAGTGGATATTGAGGCTGAATTTTTCAGAGAACTTTTTGAAAAGTACTGTTCAAAATTTAAGTATATAAGAGAGCTTTTTGTTTTTCAGGATACTGTAAAACAAATTTTAGAGGCTGTAAAAGAAAAAAAGAAATTAAAACTGAAATATGGAAGCAAACTTACAACTGTTGAACCTTATTTTATAAAAAGAGACGAACAGGGAGATGAAAATTTCCTTTTCTGCTATTGTGAAACAGAAAAAAAATATTATAACTACAAATTGAAAGATTTGGAAGTTATCTCTATTCTTGAAGAAAAAATAAAAGGTAAGGACAGAAAATATATAGACAGTGTAAGAAAGAACTTTGACCCATTCCTTGGAAACGGCAACTTTATAAAAGTAAGATTAACAGAAGAGGGAATGAAGATGTTTAAAGGTCTTACAAACTATCGTCCAAAACTGATAGAAAAAGATGAGGATATCTATATTTTTGAAAGTTCCAACGAAAATGCGAAATTATATTTCAGACAGTTTTCAAAAGAGGCTGTTATACTTGAACCAAAAGAGCTGAGAGAAGAGATGAAAAAAGATTTTCTTGAAGCTTTGTCAAACTATTAAAAATCCTGTTTTAATGACAGGATTTTTTAATACTATTTTATTTATATATATGGTATAATTTTAAATGTACAGGAGGTGCAGAAAAT
>UQOH01000019.1 GCA_900542625.1 uncultured Fusobacterium sp. | reverse complement strand
TAATTCTTTTTATGTTTTAAAATTTAATAAGATTATTTTTTGAATCCCCTGTTCTTTCAAATTCATCAAGATTTGTTAAAGCAGATTCAACCATATCAGACACAGCCTGATCTGAATAAAAAGCCTGATGGGGAGTTACTATAACATTCTTCAAAGAGTTAAGCTCTTTTATCATAGAATTTGCTCCTACCTCTTCCTTGTTTTTATTTTCAAAAACAGCATTTTCATTTTCTATTGTATCAAGAAAAACTCCTCCTATTTTTCCATTTTTTACACTCTCTATCAAATCATTTGTATTTACAAGTTCCCCTCTTGCAGTATTGATAATAATTACATTGTCTTTCATAAGATTTAGGGACTCTTGGCTTATTATATGTCTATTTTCTTTTCCAAGAGGCATATGCAGAGAAATGATATCACTTTCTTTAAAAAGAGTTTTTAAAGAAACGTAATCTATATCTTTTTGATTTTGAAAAATATCATAAGCTATAACTTTTGTTCCAAAATTTTTAAAAAGTTCAGCAGTAAGTTTTCCAATTCTTCCTGTACCGATAATACCAACTGTCTGGTTTCTAAGTTCACGTCCCATTAATCCTTTTAAAGTAAATTCATTGTCAGAAATTTTTTTCAGAGTTACAGGAATATTTCTTAAAAGCATCAGAGCAGCCATAACAGCAAATTCAGCTACTGAATAAGGAGAGTAAGAAGAGTTGCTCACTTTGATTCCAAGTTCTTTTGCAGCAGACAAATCAATATTATCAAAACCGATACTTCTGCTGGCAGCATATTTTATTCCAAAACTGTTAAGTTTTTCCAAAACCTTTCTCCCCATATCACAGCTTCCTATAAAAGCAACACCATTATATCCCTCTGCCATATGGACATTTTCAAGAGAAAGATTTTTTCTCACAAGAGTAATATCCATATTAAATTTTTCTGCATATTTATAAAAAAACTGTTCTTCATCTTTTCGTGCTGCAAATGCTATTACTTTCATATCTCCCTCCAATGCCTATGAAACAATTATTTTGTTGTTACTATTTTAGTATATTTATTTTCATTTTTCCATAAAAAATTAATTAAAAATCAAAAAAATATTTTCATGTTATTGAGCAGATAAATATATTATGATATAATATAGTGAATGTAAAAAATTTTTTAGAAAGAGATATTATGGATATAAGGATTTTAGAAAAAAGCAGAAAAATGGGTTATATTTTTGATATCTCATATAGAGGGACAAGTTTTGATGCCTTTGATGAGATGGCAGGGAAAACAACGGTAAAAGGATATTTTAAAGAAATAATGAACTCTTTAGGTTTTACATGGGCTAAAGGGATTCAGCAGGGAGGAAGAACAGATGCTAAAGTTAGCGGAAATAATTGTCTTTATGTCAGTAGTGCTTTCAGTGGAAATGTTCAGAAGATAGTTTCTGATTTTAATCAAATTTCTGGAGAAAAATTAAAAGTAACAAGAGTGAGAAAAACTCTTCCAAATCTTATTTTTCCAGATTACGCAGAGGGAAGAAAATATATATACAGATACCCTCAGAAAAAAATATTAAAAACACCTGAAGAAATTGAAAAAACCTGCAGGGAAATCAGCGGAACATATGATGTAAGCAGATTTACTGATGCAAAGGGAAAAGAGCTGAAAGAGCATATAAGAACTGTAAACGTAGTTTTTGAAAATGGAGAACTTATTTTTACAGGAGATTCTTTTATGCCTAAGCAGGTAAGAATTATGAGCGGGTATCTTCTTACAGGAGAACTGACAGCTCTTCCGGGAAAATTCCTTACTCTTGAAAAAGTGATACTGAAAGAGGAAATTCTTAAAAATATTTTTATTGAAGATAACAGCATCAAAATAGAAAATGTGGAAAAAATAGAGAGAACAGAGGACAAATCTCTTTATATTTTTTATGTTTCTGCAGATAAAAAAGGTGAAGTTATTGGGAAAAACGGCGGAAATATTAAAAAACTCAGAAAAGAATATGGAACTATTATAGTGAGGGAAATATGATTGCTGCCAGATTAAAACAGGGAATAGATTTTCTTTTTGGAAAATATAAAAAAGAAAATGATGTTTTAGTAAAAAGTGTTTTAACTTTAGAAGAATTTAAAATTTTTAATGAAATGAGTGAGTACGATAAGATTCACTCTTTTAATTTATACTTAAATGTAAAGGACAACAATCTTTTAAAAGATGATAAAGAATATATAAAACTTGCTCTGCTTCACGACTGCGGAAAAGAAAATTATTCTTTAATAAGAAGAATGAAAAAAGTTATTATTGGTGATAAGCAGATAGAAAAACATCCATTTGCTGCCTATGCAAAACTTAAAAACATAGATAAAAAAATTGCTGTACTGGCTCTTAAACATCACGAAGAAACTGATGATGAAAAAATGAAAGAGTTTCAGAGGCTTGATGACGGGAGAAATAATTAATGAGAGTAAATATAGATAAATATCTATTAACTGTGGAAAAACCGGGACAATATCTTGGGAATGAGATAAACAGCTATCACAAAGAGAACTGTAAAGCAGATATGTGCTTGTTTTTTCCAGACGTATACGAAGTGGGAATGTCAAACCTTGGAGTAAGAATTCTTTATTCTTTAATGAATCAGGTTGAAGATTTTTCACTTGAAAGAGGGTTTATTCCTTTTGAAGATATGGAAGAGATAATGAGAAGAGATAATATACCTATGTTTTCTCTTGAAAGTAAAAAAGAATTGAAAGATTTTGATGTTGTAGGATTTTCTCTTTCATATGAAATGTCTTATCCAAATATGCTGAATGCTTTAGATTTGGCAGGAATTCCAATAAGAAGAGAGGAAAGAGATGAAACACATCCCCTTATTATGGCTGGAGGAACTTGTGTTATGAACCCTGCACCTCTTAAAAAGTTTGTGGACTTTTTAGTTGTTGGTGACGGAGAAGAAACTATGACAAAACTTGCTGAAATTTTAGTAAAAACAGCAGGGCAGTCAAAAGAGGAAAGACTGAAAGCTATTGAGCATTTAGATGGTGTATATATTCCTTCACTGTACGACGGAAAAAGAAAAATCAGAAGAGCTATTTTAAAAGATATAAATAATTCTAAAATGTATGAAAAACAGCTTGTTCCATATATTTCGATAGTTCACGACAGAGCATCTGTTGAAATTCAAAGAGGCTGCACAAGAGGATGCAGATTCTGTCAGGCTGGAATGGTATACAGACCTGTAAGAGAAAGAACTTTGGAAAACAACTTAAAATTAATTGAGTCAATGCTTGAAAGTACAGGATATTCTGAAATATCTCTTTCTTCTCTGAGCAGCAGCGACTATACAAATATAGATGTGCTTTTAAAAACTTTACAGGAAAAATATAAAGATGACAATCTTGGAATCTCTCTTCCTTCTCTTAGAATGAATATTCATTCTGTAAGAGTGGCTGAGCAGATAAGCGGAGGAAAAAGAACAGGATTTACTTTTGCACCTGAGGCAGGTTCTCAAAGAATGAGAGACGTTATAAACAAAGGTGTAGAAGAGCATGAAATTCTTGAAACAGCTGTTGAGGCTGTAAAAGCAGGCTGGGTAAGTCTTAAGTTCTATTTTATGATTGGGCTTCCTTTTGAAACTATGGAAGATGTAAAAGGAATATATGATCTTGCAAAAAAAGTTATAGGGCTTTGCAGACCTATAAACAAAAGAATAAATATCACTGTAAGTGTTTCAAACTTTATTCCAAAACCTCACACTCCTTATGAGTGGTGTAAACAGATGAGCATGGATGAAATGACAGAAAAACATAATTATTTAAGACATCTGTTCAGCGGGCTTAAAGGTGTGGCTCTTAAAATACATCCGCCTAAAAAATCTTATCTTGAAGGATTTATTTCAAGAGGAGATGAAAAAACAGGAGATTTAATCGAGCTTGCTTTCAGAAAAGGTGTTAAACTTGACGATTATAAAGACAATTTTGATTTATGGATGGAAGCAATGAATGAACTTGGAATAACTCCTGAGCAGTATCTTGGAGAAAGAGATTTAGATGCTGAACTTCCATGGGATATAATCGATGTTGGAGTATCAAAAGAGTTTTTCAAAAGAGAACTTAAAAAATCTGAAGAGGCTGCTCTTTCACATGACTGCAGAAATGGCTGTCTTGGATGCGGAATGAAAGATATAGTTCCTGAATGCGGTTGTCTTACAACAAGCAAAATCTAAGAGGAGGATAATATGGTAAATTTAGGAAACGATTGGGACGAACTTTTAAAAGATGAATTTGAAAAAGAATATTATAAAAAACTGAGAGAATTTTTAATCAGTGAATACAGAACTCAGATAATTCACCCTGATATGAACGATATTTTTTCAGCTTTAAAAGTTTCAAGCTATAAAGATACAAATATACTTCTTCTTGGACAAGACCCATATCACGGACAGGGACAGGCTCACGGAATGGCATTTTCTGTAAAACCGGGAATACCTGCACCTCCCTCTCTTAAAAATATGTATAAAGAATTAAGAGATGAACTTGGATGCACAATTCCAAACAACGGATATCTTATGCCGTGGGCAGAGCAGGGAATACTTCTTCTTAATACTGCTCTTACTGTAAGAGACGGACAGGCAAACTCTCATCAGGGAAAAGGTTGGGAAATATTCACAGATAAAATAATAGAACTTCTTAACGAAAAAGATGAGCCTGTTATTTTTATTCTTTGGGGAAACAATGCAAAAAGTAAAAAAAGACTTATTACAAATAAAAAGCACTTTATAATTGAGGGAGTGCATCCAAGCCCTCTTTCAGCAAGCAGAGGATTTTTCGGCTGCGGACACTTTAAAAAAGTAAATGAAATTTTAAAATCTCTTGGGAAAAAAGAGATAAACTGGCAGATACCAAATATTTAATATATAAAAATCAGGCTGATTTAATTATCAGCCTGATTTTTTATGCTGCAAATACATCTTTATCGTTTAAATTTCCTTTAACACTTTGGAATTTCTCTAATAATTTTTCAGGAGTAAGATTTTTCTTTTCCTCTCCTGCCACATTAAGAATAATACTTCCATTGTGCAGCATTATAATTCTGTCACCATAAGTAATGGCATCCTGAAGATTATGAGTAATCATAAGAGTTGTAATATCATTTTTTCTTACAATCTCATCAGTTTTATCCATTATTATCTTAGAAGTTTTTGGATCAAGAGCTGCTGTATGTTCATCAAGAAGAAGCAGTTTTGGTTTATTAAGAGTTACCATAAGAAGAGCAAGACATTGTCTTTGTCCTCCTGATAAAAGTCCTACTTCTGTGTCCATCTGTTCTTCAATTCCAAGTCCAAGTTCTTTTAAAAGACTTCTGTAATAATCTTTTCTTTTTTTGTTAAGCCCCATAGTGAAATTAAATTTTTTCCCTTTGTTGTCAGCCATAGACAGATTTTCAAATACTGTCATTGAAGGAGCTGTTCCCAAAGACGGGTCTTGATATACTTTTGAAATGAAAGAATTTTTTTTGTAAAGTTCTATGTTTGTTATATCTTTGTTATCTAAGCATATTTTTCCCTGATCAGGAGAAATACTTCCCATAACAAGATTAAGAAGTGTTGATTTTCCTGCTCCGTTGCTTCCTATAACTGTAACGAATTCTCCTTTATTAACTTGTAAATTTAGGTTTTTAAATACTTCTTTTTTACTTCCTAATTCTGATAAAAAAGTTTTTCCAATACAATTTAAGCTAAGCATTTTTCTTCACTCCTTTTCTTAATTTTACAAAATTACTGTTCTTTATTGCTAATATTCCAACCACTATTACTGATGTTATAAGTTTTAAATCACTTGCATTAAATCCTATTTTTAATGCTGCTGTGATAACTGCTCTGTAAATTAAAGTTCCTAATATTACAGTTGTTGTCATTGCCAGCATTCTTTTGTTTCTTATTACTGATTCACCAATTATTATTGATGCAAGACCTGTTACAATTATTCCTGTACCCATTCCCACATCTGCGAATCCTTGATACTGTGCATATATTCCTCCTGCAAGAGTAACTATTGCATTTGAAATCATAAGCCCGTATATTTTTAATCTATCTTTGTTAACTCCCAAAGAAACTACCAATGTTTCATTATCTCCCAAAGCCTTTAATACAAAACCAAATTTTGTTTTTAATAGAAAGTCTAAGCATATTTTACAAATGATTACTGCTGCTGCAATTATTACTATTGCATCCCATCCCATTGTGAACAGGTGATTTTCTTTAAACAGCGATATATTTGATCTCCCCATAATCTTTATATTTATACTGTATAAACCTGTCATCACTATTATTCCTGCAAGAATGTTTGTAATTTTGAATTTAACATGGATAAATCCTGTTATAAACCCTGCTGCTGCACCTCCTAAAAAAGCAAGTACAAGTGCAAGAATTGGATTCATTCCTCTTACAAGACAGCTGGCAACTATGGCTGCTCCCATTGGAAAACTTCCATCTACTGTCATATCTGGGAAATCTAATATCCTGAATGATATATACACTCCCATTACCATTATGGCAAATATTAAGCTCTGCTCCACAGTTCCTAGTAACATTTATAAATCCCCCTCTTTCTAAAGAACTTCCGCTCTTTCTTTTAATTCTTCTGGTACAGCTACATTTAATCTCTCAGCAGCTGCTTTGTTTATCATTAATTTTGTATTTTCTAATGTTTGTACAGGTATATCTTTTGGTTTTTCACCTTGTAAAACTCTTACTGCAATTTCACCTGTCTGATATCCTAATTGTTTGTAATCAAGTGTTTCTGTTGCAAGTGCTCCTTGTTTGATCTGGTCGTCAATACATCCGATTACAGGAACAGCTGCATTGTTTGCTTTTTCAAGAACGATTGGTGTTGATGCAACGATTAAGTTATCTGTAGGTGTGTATAAAACATCTATCTCTTTTAAGATTACATCAAGTGCAGGTCCAACTTCGTTTATATTTGTTATTCCTTTTTCAACTACTGTATAACCATATCTTTTGCTTTCTTCTTTTAGTTTTTCAACAAGAACCAATGAGTTTTCCTCACTTGTATTATATACAACTCCTATTGTTTTTGTTTCTGGAAGAAGAGTATTGATAAGATCAACCTGTTTGTTAACAGGTGCCATATCGCTTGTTCCTGTAATATTGTCTCCTGTTAGTCCTACTGATACAGGATCTGTTACTGCTGTTATTAATATTGGAATATCTTTTGAGGCATTATACATTGCCTGTGCTGATGGAGTAGAAACAGCAAGAACCAAATCTTTTTTGCTTTGAGCATAAGATGTTGCTATTGTCTGTGCAGTTCCAAAATCTCCCTGAGCATTTTGATATTCTATATTAACTTTGTCTTCTCCATATCCTTTGTCAGCTAAAGCCTGTTTAAATCCTTCCACTGTTGCATCAAGAGCTGCATGTTCTATAATCTGCGTAATCCCTATATCTATTTTTTCTTCTTTGGCTCCTCCGCATCCTGTAAGAAGTAAAGCTCCTAATAATAAGATTCCTAATTTTTTCATTTTCATATTAACCATCTCCCCTAAAATTTGTAGCTTTTATTTTGTATGTGTTAATAATATCACTAATCTTCCATATTGAAAAGATAACAATTAAAACATTTGTTTGTTCCTAATCAGGCATCTTATATTTTTATAATTTATGATTTTACAGTATTTTATATTTTTAAACTTTGTTCGGTTCAATATTCAATTTTTATATATTTTTTAATTACCATTTATTGTAGCTAAGAATTTCATCTAAATTTTTACGGATTTTTTTACGAGGTGCTGCTCCTTCATTAGCAGGATATCCCACTGTAATAATAAGTCTTACAGTTCTCTCTTCAGGTATTCCAAAACCTTTTTTTAATTTTTCCTGATTCATTGTTCCAATCATACAAGTTCCAAGTCCTAATGATGTAGCCTCATAGCATAATGCCATAGCAGCCATACCTATATCCATCTGAGCAAAATGCTGTGAACCATAGTGCTCTGCAACTCCCGGCATAAGATGAGCTTCATTTTCACAGATTATTATAAAAGCAGGAACTTTATTTCCCCATGGACAGCCAGTTAATCCATTATCGTTAAAAGCCTCTACAACTTTTGCATGAGCCTCTGGTTCATCTGCAATTATAAAATGCCATGGCTGAGAGTTGCATCCGCTTGGTGAAAGTCTTGCCACATCTACCAGATGAGTTAAAATCTCCCTTGAAACAGGTTTATCACTATACACTCTGCAGCTTTCACGAGCTGCATTTAATTCTTCAAATTTCATAATTATTCCTCCTCTTTTACTTTTATTAATTTATATTATATAAAAAAAACAGCATGATTTCCACCATGCTGTTAAATTTTTGTTGTTTTTATTATCTTGAGAATATATCTGCAACACGATATAAATCAATAACGTCAGTTTTCTTTTTACCTTCCCAAGCATAAGAGATTTCGTGAGTAACTACTTGACCGTTTTCAATTCCGACCATTACTCCTCCCTCTCCATTTTCAAGAACTTCAATAGCTTTTACAGCCATTCTTGTAGCAAGAACTCTGTCACGTCCTGTTGGAGTTCCTCCTCTTTGAACGTGTCCTAAAACAACGCTTCTTACTTCAGTTGATACTCTTTTCTTAAGTTCCTCTTCGATTTCTGCAATATTTCCTACACCTTCAGCAACAAGAACTATGTCATGAAGTCTTCCGGAATTTCTTCTTTCTTGAATTTGATATGCAAGCATTTCAATAGGATTTTCAAGCTCAGGTATTAAAAGCCCGTCTCCTCCACCGGCAAGACAAGCGTGAACAGCTAGGTCCCCTGCTCTTCTTCCCATTACTTCTACAAGAATTGTTCTTTCGTGAGAAGTCGCAGTATCTCTTAATTTAGAAATAGCATCTAATATTGTATTTAAACAAGTATCAAACCCTATTGTAAAATCTGTTCCTATAATGTCGTTGTCTATTGTTCCGGGAAGTCCTACAACTTTGAATCCGTGTTCTTTTGAAAGAAGATCTGCTCCTCTGTAAGAACCGTCTCCTCCTATAACAACTACACCTTCAATTCCTCTTCTTTTTAAATTTTCTGCTGCGATTGCTCTGAATTTAGGGTCTTTAAACTCAGGACATCTTGCAGTTAAAAGAGCTGTTCCTCCTCTGTCGATTATACCAGAAAGGAAACGTCCATCCATAGGGAATATTTCATCTCTCAGCATTCCGTGGTAACCTCTTCTGACACCGTATACTTCCATTCCTTTATACTGTGCCATTTTAGCGGCTGCCCTGATTGCTGCATTCATTCCAGGTGCATCTCCACCACTCGTTAAAATAGCTATTTTTTTCATGCTTTGTTTACCCTCCTAAAAAATTTATAAAATTAAATTTTTTTATACCAACTTTTATTGTTATTCTAATTTCCAATAAAAAATCCTATTCTTCTGAATTTATTATATCTGTTTTCCAGTAAAGTATCTATTTTTATTTTTTCAAGTTCAGAAATTGATAATAAAACTGCTTTTTTAAGGTTAATTTCTGCGCATTTTGGATCCTTGTGTGCTCCGCCGAAAGGTTCAGGAATTATATCATCTATAACCCCTAATTTTTTAAGATTTTGTGCTGATATTTTAAGATTTGACGCTGCTTTTTCTGCAAGACTTCCATCTTTAAATAATATAGCTGCACATCCTTCAGGAGAGATTACAGAATACACTGAATGCTCCATCATAAATACTTTATCTGCTACTCCAAGAGCAAGTGCTCCTCCGCTTCCTCCTTCTCCGATTACAACTGCAATAATAGGAGTTTTTAATCCGGACATCTCCATAAGGTTTCTTGCTATTGCCTCTCCTTGTCCTCTCTCTTCTGCCTCAATTCCGGGATAAGCTCCTGCTGTATCTATCAGTGTCAAAACAGGAATATGGAACTTCTCAGCCATTTTCATAAGTCTTAAGGCTTTTCTGTACCCCTCAGGGTTAGACATTCCAAAATTTCTTTCAATTTTTTCGTTTACACTTCTTCCTTTTTGGATTCCTATAACCATGAACTTTTTATCGTCTATTCTGCAAAGTCCTCCGATAATTGCTGCATCATCACCAAATAATCTGTCACCATGAAGTTCGACAAAATCTGTTGTAATTTCATTAATGTAGTCCAGAGTATATGGTCTTTCAGGATGTCTTGCTATCCCTACTTTGTCCCAGTCAGTAAGCTTTGAATACAGTTCTTTGGATTTTGCAGCATAAAGCATTTTCTGCTTTTCTATCTCTTTTGTTAAATCTACTTCTTTTTCAGCTGCAAATTTTTCAAGCTCTTTTATTTTATTTTCTATTTCTAAAAGTTCTTTTTCGTATCTCACAATAACCCTCCTGTCAGACTAAACAATATTTCTAAGAAGTTTTACAATAGTCTGTTTCATGTCTTCTCTCTTAGTTATTACATCTATCATTCCATGTTTCAGTAAAAATTCACTTGTTTGGAATTCTTTAGGAAGTTTCTGTTTGATAGTTTCCTCAACAACTCTTTTTCCTGCAAATCCAATTAAAGCATTAGGCTCAGATATTATTATATCCCCAAGCATAGCAAAAGATGCTGTAACTCCTCCTGTTGTAGGGTTTACCGGAACAGAAATAAAAGGCTGTCCAGAGGCTTTTAATCTTTCAACAGCCGCTGATGTTTTCGCCATCTGCATAAGAGAAACTATTCCCTCATACATTCTTGCTCCACCTGAACTTGAAACTATGATTACAGGTATTTTTTCTGTTATTCCTCTTTCAATAGCTCTTGTAATTTTTTCTCCAACAACAGAACCCATACTTCCTCCAAGGAAATTAAAATCCATAACAGCTATGCTGACTTTTATTCCTTCCATGCTTCCTATTCCGGAAACAACTCCTTCATTAAGTCCTGTCTTTTCTTTTGCAGATAAAAGTTTCTTTTCATATCCTTCAAATTTTAAAAAGTCTTCACTTGTAAGATCTGTATCCATCTCTTCAAATGATCCTCCGTCAATAAGAAGTTTTATTCTGTCTCTTGCTCCCATTTTATAATAATAGTCACAGTTTGGACATTTATGCATGTTTCTTCCAATATCTTTTTTTATTATTATCTCTGAACATCCCGGACATTTTTCCCAAAGCTCTGAAACCTCTTCAGTAATCCCGCTTTTTTCTTTTTCTTTTTCTATAAATACTTCAGGCTGCTCATTTTCTTTTAATGTCAGTGTTGCATACTTTTTTTTCTTTAGAGAAAAAAACTTCATTTTTCTTCCTCCTTGTATAATATTTATATCGCACTTAATTTTATAAGATTTTTTATTATATTTCAATAATAAATTGCTTTTAATTACATAATAATATAAAATAAATTTATAAACTTTGTAAAAAATAGGGTGATTAAAATTAATAACGATTTAAAAAAATTACGTTTAACTATTGACAATATAGACACTAAGATAGCTTCTTTAATATCAGAAAGAATAGAAACTGTAAAGCAGGTGGGAGAGATAAAAAAACATAAAAAAAATTTTTATGTTCCCGAAAGAGAGAAAAATATTTTTAAATCTCTTTCAGAAGAATTTCCCCATATGGATAAAAATATTATAAAAAGTATTTTCGTAGAGATTATTTCCGGGTGCAGGAGTTTTGAAAAAACTTTTGATGTAGGTGTCTTGGAAAATACTTATTCTCTTTCTGCTTTAAGAAACATCTTAGGCTCTTTTACAAATAATTATATTTTTGAAAATACTCATGCTTTAGAAAAAAAATATAATTCTTTGGATTATGCTCTATTTAGTTTAGATGTTAATTCTATCTCTTTAGTTGAAAAACTGCAAGATATTTTTATTATTAATTACTGTATTTATGAAAATATGAGGTTTTTTCTTTTTGGGAAAACAGAAAACAGTGATATAGTTTCAGGAAAAGCAGGATTTCTTTTGAAAAAAAATAACTTTGCCAAAATAGAAGATAGATTGTATAATCTTTCATATAATATAGAAGATTTTTCAAATGAATATATATTTTTAGAAATTGATTTTAACGAAAACAACAGCATTGAGGAAATTAAAAATATTTTATCTGTTCCTCACAAATATCTTGGAATATATCCAAATAATAATTTTTAATCTTTGGAGGTATCATAATTATGAAAAAAATATTTATTTTAGCTGTTGCAGCTATAATAAGCGGATGTTCAAATCTTCCGTCAACTCTCAATCCTGCAGGGATAAGCATTGCATCACAGGAAAAAATAGCTGCCAGTGTTTCAAAATCTGAATTGTACGCTGTAGGAACAGCAAAAATAGATACAGCCGGTTCTTTTGTGGCTGAAGGAAAGGCAAGAAGTCAGGCAAGAGAAAATTTAAAAACAAAAATTTCAAATGAAGTTACAACTATCTTTAACAGTTATATGCTTAATGTAGATTCAAACAGCAAGAAAATATATACTGCTGCTCTTCCTGATTTAAGAAACTATACAACAGAAACTCTTCTTTTAAAGGCCTCTGAAAAAACAGCCCTTATTGACGGAGACAGATCTTATGTGGCTGTTGCTGTTAAAAAAGAAGATATTGCTAAAGAATCAAAATTTGTTTTCACAGAATACACTTCAAGCCTTATTAAAAGACTTGAAAATATAAAAACTGTAGTTTCAAGCAGCAATGCAGGAACACCTGTTGAAATAGATGCAGTTGAAGAGCTTCCTGCTGTTAAAAAAGAAACTGTTCAGAAAAACAGTGTAAAAGACAATGATTTTCCTTCTATAGATGAAGATCCATTGTTCCAGTAACAAATCTTTAAAACGGAGGAAAAAGATGTTAAAAAAATTAGGAATTATTATTATTGTATCGGCTTTTTTAGGGTGCTCAAATATCCAGAATCAGATAAAAGACACTGACAATACTATTTTTGCTCTTGATAAATCAAACACAGGAAGAGTATGTACTTTATATCCTGACAAGCAGAAAATTAAAACTTTCGGAACTCTTATAAAAGGAAAATTACATGGAAGATATGTAGAATATTATGAAAACGGAAATCCTCTTGTTGTTCTTACATATGTTAAAGGAAAACAGAATGGACCTGCCAGAAAATATTATCCTGACGGAAAAGTTGAAATAAAAGGATACATGAAAGAGGATATTCCAGAGGGAAAATTTACTTTCTTTTATGATAATGGAAACCGTCAGTCTATAAAAAACTTTAAAAACGGTATCTATAACGGATATTATATGGAATTTTATCCTAACGGAGCTGTAAAAATTAAAGGAAATTATACTGAAGGATATAAAAACGGTGTTTTCTCTTTTTATGATGACGAAGGGAAAAAAGTTCAGGAAGGAAATTATCTTAACGGTTTAAGAAACGGTATCTGGAAAACTTTTGATAAAAACGGAAAGACAGTATCTTCTGTTGACTATAAAGATACAGGATATATAAATCCTGAAGAAAAAACAATGATGCAGTAAAAAATAAGGACAGCTATCTGGCTGTCCTTATAAATTATTATTAATTTTTAATTAATCTTCTAAAGTTGGTTCAACATGTCCATAGTTTCCATTTCTTTTTCTGTAAACTACGTTCATTTCTTCAGTGTCACAGTTAAAGAAAACATAGAAATCTTTTCCTAAAGCTTCCATTTGAAGGATAGCTTCCTCAAGATTCATTGGTTTTGCCTCAAGAGCAACTTTTACAACTTTCTTAGTTGCCTCTGCTGATACTGTATTAGTAACAGGGTCAAATTTGAAAGTTCTGTGAGATACAACGTCTTTGTTATCTCTTAATTTTTCTTTGTATTTTTTGATTTGTCCCTCAAGAACATTTGCAGCTTTATCTATTGCAATGTATAAATCATTTTCAGTTGAAACTGCTTTTAATATATTTCCATTAACATTAGCTATTACTTCTGCTGTATGTGAAGGTCCTTTCTTTAATTTTACTGCTGATAAAGTAACTGTAATATCTCCTAAATTATCGAAATATTTTTCAAGTTTCTCCATTTTTTTGATTGCATAATCATTAATAGGGTCTGTTATTACTAAATGTCTTCCTAATACTGTAATTTTCATAAACATCACTCCTCTGTATACCTCTTTTATTTTTAGAAGTATTTCTTGTGTTACTTATATATTCTCCATTAGGTTCAACTTTCCTTTTTTTTATTTCAATTTTTTTACAAAATTTTTATTTTCTTTTTTATTCTTCCGGGGAAAGTTTTCCTCCTTTTAAATAATACTTTTTATCAGTAATATTTGAAAGCTCTCTGGAGTGAGTAACAACTATTATTGTTTGTTTCTTTTGGACGTTTATTTTCTTAAAAAGGTTATGAATATTATTGCTTGTTTCCTCATCAAGATTTCCTGTAGGTTCATCAGCAAGAAGAATTTTTGGATTGTTTATCAAAGCTCTTGATATTGCAGCTCTCTGCTTTTCTCCTCCTGAAAGCTGTGAAGGTTTATGATGAAGTCTTTCTCCAAGCCCTACCTCTGTAAGAAGTTCTATTGCTCTTTTTTCAATCTCTTTTCTGTTTTTAAAATTATTAAGCATAGCAGGGAGCATTACATTTTCAAGAGTTGTAAACTCAGGAAGAAGATAATGAAACTGAAAAACAAATCCAATTTCACTGTTTTTTATCTCATCAATACGCTGGGAATTTTTCCTGTCTATTATTTCATTGTTTATGATGATATCTCCGCTGTCAATGCTGTCAAGCATACCTATTACATTAAGCAGGGTTGATTTTCCTGAACCTGATTTTCCAAGAATAGAGATAAATTCGCCCTCTTCAACTGTTAAATCTAAATCTTTAAGAATATGGATATTTTCTGCTTTTCCTTTATATATTTTATTTATTTTTTTCAGTTCAAGAGCCTTTTTATTCATGTCTTAATGCCTCCATAGTTTCCATTTTTCCGGCTTTATATGCAGGGAACACACTTGATAAAAATATTATAATAATATTTACAAAAATTATAACTGCCATCTCTTTTTTTGAAAGCTCCACAGGTATTTTTGTCAGATAATATATTGAAGTTACCCCGGCAATAGAATAATTTTCCACATACCACAGTATTCCAAGAGAAAGCACTGTTCCAATAAATATTCCGATTCCTCCTAAAATCATTCCTTCAAGAAGAAAAGTTCTCATTATTGTTTTCTTTGGAAATCCCATAGCTCTCATAATACCTATATCTTTTATTTTCTCTCTTACAAGCATATTCATTATTACCCATACAACAAATCCTGCAATAACCACAATCAGAGAAAATACCACTATCATAACTGTTTTTTCCAATGCAAGAGCTGATAAAAGGTTTCTGTTTTGTTCTCCCCATGTTCTGCTCATATATCCGAATTTTTCAAAAATTTTGTCTGCTGTTTCCTCTGCTCTGTATGGGTTGTTCAGAGTTATTTCAAGACTTGTTACTTCATCGTTCATGTACATCAGATATTGTGCTGTTGCCAGAGGGATTATAACCATATTAACATCATAATCATAATACCCGCTTTCAAATACTCCGCCTATTACCAGAGGAAGTTCCTGATTTTCAGATGAAATTAAAGTTATTTTATCTCCAAGGTTTGCTCCAAGCTGATTATAAAGCTCTTTTCCTATAAGAATAATATTTTTCTTTTCATTGTTCATAGAACCGTAAACAATTTTTTTATCCAGATCAAGTCCCTGTGCTGCTTTTTCAAAATCAAGTCCGTCTACTTTTACACCTGATACATGAGTGCCGAACATTCCCGTATATTTTATAATTCCCTGAGTTGATACTTTTGGAATAACTCCTTTTACTCCTTCCAGCTTTACAAGTTTTTCCACAGCAGTTTTATAATCTTTATCCCTCTGAAAGTCAGACACTGTTATATGGCTTCCCAGTGAAAGAATACTGTTTATCATATTTTTATCAAGCCCGTTTGCTATTCCTATTGATACCATAAGAACTGTTATCCCTATGGTGATTCCCAGAATTCCAATAAGGCTTTGTTTCTTTTTTTCAAGTATATGTTTTCTGGCTATAAAAAATTCAAGCATTTCAGCCTCCTTTTGAGTATCTTATTAGTTTTCTCTTTGCTTTACATTATACTATAAACTCTTTTTTTTTAATAATTTTATTTTGGAGATTATCAACAGAGATAAGCTATAAAAAAAGAGATGAATAGAAAAATGTCAAATTTTTTCCCATTCACCCCTTAGTTTTTAAACTAGGAATATTATCTTACTTTCTTCCTCTTCTTGCAGGTTTGTTGATTCTGTCTTCTAAGTCTTTACCGACTTTGAATTTGATATATTTTTTAGGAGTAATTTTTATAGCTTCTCCAGTTCTAGGGTTTCTTCCTTCTTTTCTCTTAGTTTCTCTTCTTTCAAAAGTTCCAAGTCCTCTGAAGATTAAAACTTCTTCTTTTTCTAAAGCTTCTTTCATAGTTTCGATGAATAATTCAACTTGTCTTTTAGCTTCTTCTTTGCTTCTTAAGTTAGCTTTTAACATAAATAATTCCGCAAATTCTCTTTTTTTCATAACTCTCTCAATCTCCTTTTATTTTATTTTTTATAACTGACATCATATGATGTTGTTAATATAATATGTATACTTAAAAAGTTTACTCTTAGTTATACCATATTTTTATATAAAATATCTACAAAAAAATAAAGTTTTTATCATATTTTTCTGTCATTATGTCATTTTTTTTGAATTTTGTCAAAAATTTTTACATAAAACAGTTTTTTTAATATTTTTTCAGTTTT
This sequence comes from uncultured Fusobacterium sp., assembly GCA_900542625.1. Classification (GTDB taxonomy): domain Bacteria; phylum Fusobacteriota; class Fusobacteriia; order Fusobacteriales; family Fusobacteriaceae; genus Fusobacterium_B. Next base: position 12,659 of record UQOH01000019.1, on the reverse strand, counting down.
TCATATATTATTTTTTTGTGTTTTCAATACAATTATAAGACTGTTAATTAAAGGTTTTAGTCTAAAAAAAAATAAAATCATGCTGTTTTTCTTTGTTAGCTTACAGCTGATTTTATCTTAATCTTTTGTATTTACTACGTTTGTCAGATTTTATTTTAGTGAAAAAATTTTTTATTTTTTTATAAAAAGTTCTCTGAATTCTGCTGCTGTTAATTTGTTTTTGGCTAAGTTTTTTGCAGATATGTCAGCAGATGTTCCAATGTTATACTGAAGATTAGTAAGAGAGTTTATATGAGCCATTGCAATAGCGATTGCATCAGCTGCGTCATCAGGTTTTGGAATCTCTTCCATTTTCAGCAGAGTTTTTACCATAAGCTGTACCTGTTTTTTGTCTGCTTTTCCATATCCTGTTATTCCTATTTTTACCTGCAGAGGTGTATATCCTTGTATCTCAAGCCCGTTTTTTTTTCCCGCAAGAAGAATTACTCCTCTTGCCTCTCCAACAGAGATTACAGTTTTATTATTTTTAAAATAAAACAGCTCTTCTATTGCCATATGTTCGGGACTGTATTTTTTTATAATATCTTCTACACCGTTAAAAATCTGAAGAAGTCTCTCTTCCATAGGAAGTTCTTTTGCAGTATAAATACAGCCGTATTCAAGAAGCTCCATTTTTTTATCTTTATATTCTATCACAGAAAAACCAACTATGGCTGTTCCCGGATCTATTCCCAAAATTCTCATTGTTTATCTCCTGTTCATTTTTAAAAACATTATAACTTAATAAAAACTAAAAATCAATAATCCCTGATAAACTTATCTATTTTTATAGATAAAAAAATAATAATATGGTACAATTTTATTTGAAAAATAAATAAAAAATAATAAAGGTGATTAAAATGCTGGATAAAATAATTATAAAAGGTGCCAGAGAACATAATCTTAAAAATATAGATATAGAAATTCCAAAAAATAAATTTGTAGTTATTACAGGTGTGAGTGGAAGCGGAAAATCCTCTCTTGCTTTTGATACAATTTATTCTGAGGGACAGAGAAGATATGTTGAAAGCCTTTCTGCATATGCAAGACAGTTTATCGGGCAGATGAAAAAGCCTGAGGTTGATTCTATTGAGGGACTTTCTCCTGCAATATCAATAGAGCAGAAAACAACAAACAAAAACCCACGTTCAACAGTGGGAACTGTAACAGAAATTTACGACTATATGAGACTTCTTTTTGCTCATATAGGAACTGCACACTGTCCTATCTGCGGAACAGAGGTTGACAAAAAAAGCGTGGAAGAGATAGTGGAAAATATAACAGAAAAATTTGAGGCAAAAGACAAGATGATTATTCTTGCTCCTGTTGTGAGAGAAAAAAAAGGAACTCACAAAAATCTTTTCTTAAATCTTGTGAAAAAAGGTTTTGTAAGAGCCAGAGTAAATGGAGAAATTCTTTATCTTGAAGACGAGATAGAGCTGGATAAAAACAAAAAACATAATATTGAAGTTGTAATTGACAGACTTGTTTTAAAAAAAGAGGATAAAGAGTTTGTAACAAGACTTACTCAGTCTATTGAAACAGGAATGGAACTTTCAAATGGAAAAATTATTATAAATATAAATGGCGCAGACTATAATTACAGTGAAAATTATGCCTGCCCGAACCATGAAGATGTAAGCATTCCCGAACTTACTCCAAGACTTTTTTCTTTTAACGCTCCTTATGGTGCGTGTCCTGAATGTAAAGGTATCGGGCAGAAACTTGAAGTTGATGAAAATAAGCTTATAATCGACAAAACTCTTTCTATTGAAGACGGAGGACTTTATGTTCCCGGAGCATCTACAAGAAAAGGCTGGACATGGGAGATGTTTCTTTCAATGTGCACAGATTTTGGAATAGATTATACTGTTCCTGTGGAGGAGATTCCAAAAGAACAAATGGACATAATTTTTCATGGGACAGACAAAAGATTCAGATTTGACTTTGAATCATCAGAGTTTTCTTTTCATGGAATGAGAGAATTTAAAGGGATTGTAAAAAATCTTGAAAAAAGATATTATGAAACTTTTTCTGAATCTGCAAAAGAGGAATTGGAAAACAGGTTTATGATTGAGAAAGAGTGCAGAGTCTGTCACGGAAAAAGACTGAAAGATGAAGTTCTTGCTGTTACAATAAACGGCAAAAATATAATTGATATCTGTCTTATGAGCATAAAAGATTCTCTTGAATTTTTTAACAGCCTTACTCTTACACCAAAACAGGAAAAAATAGCCAAAGAGATTTTGAAAGAGATAAGAGAAAGACTTAATTTTATGATAAATGTAGGGCTTGATTATCTTTCTCTCTTCCGTACTACAAAAACTCTTTCAGGAGGAGAATCACAGAGAATAAGACTTGCCACTCAGATTGGTTCAGGGCTTACAGGGGTTCTTTATGTTCTTGATGAACCGAGTATAGGGCTTCACCAGAGAGATAACGACAAACTTCTTTCAACTCTTAACAGACTTAGAGATTTGGGAAACACTCTTATTGTTGTAGAACATGATGAGGACACAATGAATCAGGCTGATTATATTTTTGACCTTGGTCCCGGAGCAGGAGAGTTTGGAGGAGAGCTTGTAGGAGCAGGAACACCGGAGGAGATAAAGAAAAATGAAAAATCTCTTACAGGAAAATATCTGAGAGGAGATATAAAAATAGAAGTTCCAAAAGAGAGAAGAATCAGTGATAAATTTATTGAACTTTTTGGAGCAGAGGGAAATAACCTTAAAAATGTTGATGTAAAAATTCCTTTGGGAGTCCTTACAGTAATTACAGGAGTGAGCGGAAGCGGAAAATCTACATTGATTAATCAGACTTTGTTCCCTGCTCTTTTTAACGAACTGAACAAAGGGAAACTTTACCCTTTAAAATATAAAAGTATCAGCGGACTTGAGCATTTGAAAAAAGTAATTGATATTGACCAGACACCAATAGGAAGGACACCTCGTTCAAACCCTGCAACATATACAAAAATCTTTGATGAAATAAGAGATATTTTTGCACAGACAAAGGATGCGAAAATGAAAGGTTTTTCAAAGGGAAGATTTTCTTTCAATGTTAAAGGAGGAAGATGTGAGGCTTGTCAGGGTGCAGGAATTGTTAAAATAGAGATGAATTTCCTTCCTGATGTATATGTTGAATGTGATGTGTGCAGAGGGAAAAGATACAACAAAGAAACTCTTGAAGTTTTCTATAAGGGGAAAACAATTTCTGACGTTTTAAATATGAGTATTGATGAAGCATATGAGTTTTTCTCAGCTGTTCCTTCCCTTTCAAAAAAAATTAAAGTTTTAAAAGATGTTGGACTTGGATATATTAAGCTTGGACAGCCTGCAACAACTCTTTCAGGAGGAGAGGCTCAAAGAATAAAACTTGCAGCAGAGCTTTCAAAAGCCTCAAGAGGAAAAACAATTTATATTTTAGATGAGCCTACAACAGGGCTTCATTTTGAAGATGTTAAAAAACTTATGGAAGTTCTGGACAGGCTTGTTGCCAAAGGAAATTCAGTTGTTATCATAGAGCATAATCTTGATGTTATAAAAACAGCTGATTATATTATTGATATTGGACCTGAAGGAGGGGACAAAGGAGGAACTATTGTTGCTGCCGGAACACCTGAGGAAATATCAAAATCAAGAAAAAGTTATACAGGAAAATATTTAAAAAAATATCTAAAAAAATAATTAAAGGAGTTTTAAATGTTTGAATATTTAAAAGGTGAAGTTGCTTATAAAAAACCGGAATATCTTGCTCTTGATGTAAACGGAGTGGGATATAAAATATATATTTCTTTAAAAACTTATGATAATGTGGAGACAGGGGAAACAAAAAGAATCTTTATATATAATCATATAAAAGAAGAGGAATTTAAACTTGTTGGATTTCTTGAGGAAAAAGAGAGAAATCTTTTTGAAATGCTTTTGAGTGTTAAGGGAATAGGAGTTTCCCTTGCACTTGCCATTATGTCAACTTTTGATATTGAAACTATAAAAGATCTCGTTCTTCAGGAAAATTATATTACTTTGAAAAAAGTGCCAAAACTTGGAGAGAAAAAGGCACAGCAGATTATTTTGGATTTAAAAGACAAGCTTAAGAAACTTGATATTATTTCAATGGAAAAAACATCAGGTTCTGCTGATTATATAAGTATTGAAGATGAACTTATTATGGCTTTGGAAGGGCTTGGATATAATAAAAAGGATATTGATAAACTTATCAACAAAGAGGAGATCAAAGAGTATAAAAATATTCAGCAGGCTATAAAAGAAACTCTGAAAAAAATTCAAAACGCCAGAAATTAATTTTGACTAATCGGTCAGTTTTTTCGTCTTAAGAAAAAGGAAATTTTTTTTATGTTTAGAATAATATAGATAACAGCATATGTGAAGTCAAACTTAAAAAAGAGGTGGATATATGAGAAAAATATTTGTGCTTGACACTAACATACTAATTCATGACCCTTATTCTATTTATAATTTCAGAGGAAATGACATCTATCTTCCTATTGAAGTTATCGAAGAAATTGACAAATTAAAACAAAAACCAAATACAGCTATTCATGCAAGAATGGCTTCCAGAGTATTGGAGGAAATAAGAAAAAAAGGAAATCTTTCTCAAGGAATAGAACTTCCTAATGATATTTTTTTTAAAGTTGAAAGAACAGCAGACCTTTCTCTTCTTCCTGAAGGATTGAAAAGAGATATTGTAGACAATCATATTATTGCTGTTGTTATTGGTATTCAAAAAAGAGAGCCTGACAGAAGAGTTATTTTTGTTACAAAAGATATAAATTTAAGAATAAAAGCTGATGCTGTGGGAGTAGAGGTTGAAGACTATTCAACAGACAAAGTTGTTTATGATGATCTGGATAAAGGTTATGCTGAAATTGAAGTTTCAAAAGATACTTTTGATAAATATAATAAATCAGGAAAAATTGATATCGAAGAGCTTAATCTTGGATTTAAACCTACTCCAAACTTCTTTTTTGTAATGAAATGCGGACAGGAAGAAACAGCAGGAAGAGTTCTTGACAACAAAATAAAAAAATTCCTTAACGGAGATATTAATGCCTGGGGAGCAAGAGCAAGAAATCAGGAACAGCGTTTTGCAATGGAGCTTTTAATGGACGATAATATAAAAGCTGTTTCTCTTGTTGGAAAAGCAGGAACAGGTAAAACACTTCTTGCAATAGCAGCAGGGCTTGAGCAGGTTGTGGAAAGAAAAAAATACTCAAAACTTTACATAGCAAGACCTATTATTCCAATGGGTAAAGATTTGGGATTCCTGCCTGGAAATGAAAAAGACAAGCTTAGACCATGGATGCAGCCTATTTTTGACAACATAGAATTTTTAAGTGATGTGAAAGGTGACAAAGCAGGAGAAAAAGTTATAACAGGGCTTGAAACTATGGGACTTTTAAAGGTTGAGGCGCTTACATACATAAGAGGAAGAAGTATGCCTAATGCTTTTATAATAATTGACGAGGCACAGAACCTTACTCCTCTTGAAATAAAAACTATAATCACAAGAGTTGGAGAAAATACAAAAATTGTTTTCACAGGAGATCCGTATCAGATAGACAGTGCTTATCTTGATGCAAATACAAACGGACTTACTTATATGGCTGAAAAACTGAAAGAGGAAAAAATTGTGGGACATATTACTCTTGTTAAAGGAGAGCGTTCTCCTCTTGCTGAGATTGCTGCAAAATTATTGTAAAAATATAAATAATTATTAAGATAATTCTTTTCAAATCTTCAATAATGTATTATAATATTGTGAGAATATATACAGAATCGGAGGATATGAAATGGAAGGTTTATTGACAGCATTGTTATTTATCTTTGCCATTGCCCTTATTGTATTAGTTTTAATACAGCCTGACAGGAGCAGAGGAATGTCTGGAAGTATGGGAATGGGAAGTGCAAATACAGTTTTTGGATTATCAAAAGATGGTGGTCCTCTTGCAAAAGCAACGAAAGTTGTTGCAACTTTATTTATTTTAACAGCACTTTTATTATACTTATACTTATCATAGGATTAAAAACTGAAGACGTGTTGAAGTCAGCACGTCTTTTTATTTCTGTATTTTTTAGGAGTGATTTTTATGAGTATGGGAACTTTGTTTCAAAATAATTATAACGATATAAAACCGCTTTCTTTAAAATTAAGACCTAAAAAACTGAGTGAATTTATAGGGCAGAAAGAACTTCTTGGAGAAAATAAAATTCTTACAAATATTATCAAAAGCGGAAATATAAGCAATATGATACTGTTTGGACCTCCGGGGTGTGGAAAAAGTTCTCTTGGAGAGATTATATCAAACGAGCTTGACTGCAACATTGCAACACTTAATGCAACAGTTGCCTCTCTTAATGATTTAAGAGAACTGGTTGCAAAAGCAAAACATGATATTGAACTTTATAACAAAAGAACAGTTCTTTTTCTTGATGAGATTCACAGATTTAACAAACTTCAGCAGGACGCTCTTTTATCTTATACAGAGTCGGGAGTTCTTATTTTAATTGGAGCAACTACTGAAAATCCATATCACAATCTTAATAATGCGCTTCTTTCAAGATGTCTTGTTTTTGAGTTTAAGGCTTTGGAAAGAGATGATATAAAAGAGATTGTTAAAAGGGGAGAAAAATTTTACAACAAATCTCTTCCTGAAAATATAAGGGAAATTATTTTGGATATCTCAAATGGAGACAGCAGAATAGCTCTTAATTATTTGGAACTTTATTTTAAAAATTTAAGTGAAAATAACACAAAAGAGATAGAAGATATATTTTCACAGAGAAAAGCCTCTTTTCACAAAGAAGAGGATAAATACAATATTATTTCTGCCATGATAAAAAGCATAAGAGGAAGCGACCCAGACGCAGCTCTTTATTGGATGGGAAGACTTTTATACGGAGGAGAAGACCCAAGATATATTGCAAGGCGTCTTTTAATTCAGGCAAGTGAAGATATAGGAATGGCAAATCCAGAGGCACTTTTAGTGGCAAATGCTGCATATAATGCCAGTGAAAAAATAGGAATGCCTGAGATAAGAATTATACTTGCTCATGCAGTTGTATATTTAGCTATTTCAAGTAAAAGCAACTCGTGTTATAATGGTATTAATAATGTTCTTGCTGATATAAAAGCAGGAGACCTTGAACCTGTTCCAATTCACATTTCTGACGTAGCTAAGGGATATATTTATCCTCATGATTATCCGGGAAATTTTGTTGAACAGGCATACAGAAAAAAAGTAAAAAAATATTACGAGCCGGGAAATAATAAATTTGAAAACCAAATTCGTGAAAAAATAGAAAAATTATGGAAAAACAGATAATAATTTAGGAGGACTTGCATGAAACTTATTAAGGCAGTAAGAGGAACAAAAGACATTATTGAGGGAACTGCCTCAAAATATTCATACATTCAAAGGGTGGCAGAAGATTTATTTACATCTTACGGATATTCATACATAAAAACACCTATTTTTGAAGAAACAGACCTTTTTAAAAGAGGAATAGGAGAGGCAACAGACGTTGTTGAAAAAGAGATGTATACTTTCATAGACAAAGGAGAGAGAAGCATCACTCTTAGACCAGAAGGAACAGCCTCTGTTGTAAGAGCATACTTAGAAAACAAAATTTATGCTAAAGAGGATGTTTCAAAATTCTACTATCTTGGGTCAATGTTCAGATATGAAAGACCACAGGCAGGAAGACAAAGAGAGTTTAATCAGGTTGGTGTAGAAGTTCTTGGAGAATCATCTCCTGCACTTGATGCTGAAGTAATTGCAATGGGATATCACCTTTTAGAAAAACTTGGTATTACAGACCTTGAAGTAAATATCAACTCTGTTGGAGGACAGGAATCTCGTAAAAAATACAGACAATCACTTATTGATTATCTGATGCCTGTTAAAGAGGAGCTTTGTGAGGACTGCAAAAGAAGACTTGAAACAAATCCATTAAGAGTTCTTGACTGTAAAATAGAAACTTGCAAAAAGCACACTGAAAATGCTCCAAGCATTATAGATTCTTTATCAGAAGAAGAGAGAAACCACTATGAAACTGTAAAAAAATATCTTACTCTTTTTGGAGTTCCTTTTGTAGAAAATCCAAAACTTGTAAGAGGACTTGACTATTATTCAAGTACAGTTTATGAAATTGTTACAAACAAACTTGGTGCACAGGGAACTGTTCTTGGAGGAGGAAGATATGACAATCTTCTTAAACAATTAGGAGACAGAGAAACTCCTGCATTTGGTTTTGCAGCCGGAATAGAAAGAATTATGATGCTTATAGATGAAATTCCTGCATCTAATCCTGATGTTTATGTTGCATGGCTTGGAGAAAAAGCAGAAGAACCTGCAATGAAACTTACAAACGATTTAAGAAAAGCAGGACTTAAAGCAGCAGTTGATTTTGGTGCAAGAGGAATGAAAGGACATATGAAAAAAGCTGACAAGCTTGGAGTAAATTATGTTATCATAATAGGTGAAGATGAACTTGCAAAAGGAGTTGCAGTATTAAAAGACTTTAATGCAAGAACACAGGAAGAACTTACAATTCCTGAAATTTTAGAAAAACTGGCAAAATAATAATCTTTTTAAGGAGAGGATTTTAAAATGATATACAGAACACATAACTTAGGTGAACTAAGAAAAGAGAATATTGGTGAAAAAGTTATCTTATCCGGTTGGGTTGATACAAAAAGAGACCTTGGAGGATTAACTTTCATTGACTTAAGAGACAGAGAGGGAATTACTCAGATAGTTTTTGACACTGATGTTGCAGAAAATTCAGTTGTTGAAACAGCTCAAAGATTAAAAACAGAATCTGTAATAAGAATTGAAGGGGAAGTAAGAGAAAGATTCAGTAAAAATATGAATATTCCTACCGGAGAAATTGAAGTATTTGCTACTGAACTTACAGTTTTAAACAACTGTGAAACTCTTCCATTCCAAATAAGCGATACTGGTCTTAATGAAAATACAAGATTAAAATACAGATACTTAGATATCAGAAGACCACAAATGATTCACAACTTAAAAATGAGACATAAAATGATAATGGCTATAAGAAACTATATGGATCAGGCGGGATTTATGGACGTAGATACTCCGCTTTTAACAAAATCTACTCCTGAAGGAGCAAGAGATTTCTTAGTGCCAAGCAGAACTAACGAAGGACAATTCTATGCTCTTCCTCAATCTCCACAGCTTTTCAAACAGCTTTTAATGATTGCGGGAATTGAAAAATATTTCCAAATTGCAAAATGTTTCAGAGACGAAGACTTAAGAGCAGACAGACAGCCTGAATTTACTCAGCTTGATATTGAAATGTCTTTTGTTGAAATGGAAGATGTTACAAACATTATAGAAGGACTTGCAAAAACAGTTTTCACAGCAGTTACTGGTGAAACAGCTGATTACGAATTTCCAAAAATGGAATACAGAGAAGCTATGGAAAGATTTGGTTCTGACAAACCTGATACAAGATTTGGTGTAGAACTTAAAGAACTTACAGATTTAGTTGCAGACTGTGGATTCAAAGCTTTCACTTCTACTGTTGAAAATGGCGGAATAGTTAAAGCTGTTGTTGCTCCCGGGGTTGCTGAAACATTCTCAAGAAAAATATTATCTGACTATGAAGAGTATGTAAAAAGATACTTTGGTGCAAAAGGTATGGCTTGGATAAAAGTTACTGCTGAAGGAGTAAACTCTCCAATAGCTAAATTCTTCTCAGAAGAAGAAATGAAAGCTATCATCGAAAGAACTGGAGCACAGGTTGGAGATGTTATCATAATCGTTGCTGATAAAGCTAAAGTTGTTTACTCAAGTTTAGGTGCAGTAAGATTAAGACTTGGAAAAGAACTTAATTTATACAATAAAGATGAGTTTAAATTCTTATGGATTGTTCATTTCCCTATGTTTGAATATGATGAAGAAGAGGGAAGATACAAGGCTGAACACCACCCATTTACTTCTATCGTTGCAGAAGATATGGACAAATTCCTTGCTGGAGATATGAATATCAGAACAAATACTTATGACCTTGTTTTAAACGGAAACGAAATTGGTGGAGGAAGTATCAGAATACATAATCCACAAGTACAAGAAAAAGTATTTGAAAAATTAGGATTATCTCAAGAGCAGGCTCGTGAGAAATTCGGATTCTTTGTAGATGCATTTAAATTTGGAGCACCACCTCACGGAGGACTTGCTTTTGGTATTGACAGATGGCTTATGGTAATGCTGAAAGAAAATTCTATAAGAGATGTAATTCCATTCCCTAAAACAAATAAAGGACAATGTCTGATGACAGAAGCTCCTGGATTTGTAGAGAAAGAACAGCTTGAAGAGCTTTATCTTGAAAGCACTTACGAAGAAAAGACAAAATAAGAACAAATAATCTAAAAAACACATATTGAAATATTGTAAAATTTGTGATACAATCCTTTTAAAGAATAGAAGTTCTGGTCTATACGTCAGTTTCCTGAGGTTTTGGGCCTATGGTCGCTCAGGGGGTCGGCTCTGCCTCAACTAATTCAGATAAGTCACGAACATCCAAATGCTTACGGACCCTGTATAGTTGTTTTAACTGACTACCACTTATTTATATGGCGACCAAAACCAAGGGAAAAACGGTAGACTGGAGTTTATTCTTGCTTAAGGACTGATGCAGTACGCAGAGGAGTCCTTTTTTTATTTAATTTTTAAAAAATAAATCAATTTGGAGAAGAATATATGTTAAGAATTGAAAAATATATTGAAAATGTCTTTATGACAGCAATACACGAACTATATCCTGATAAAGATTTAAAACCAATAGAAATTACAATCGCTACAAACGAAAAATTTGGAGATTTTCAAACAAACTTTGCAATGATGAACTCAAAAATCATTGGAGGAAATCCAAGAAAAATAGCTGAAGATATTGTAAACAAAATAGGGCAAAGCGATATAATTGAAAAGCTTGAAATAGCAGGTCCGGGATTTATTAATATCTTTATGAAAGATGAATATTTAGCTCAATTTGTCAGCAAAATGACTACTGAAAAATTCGAGTTTAATGAACTTAATACAAAAGGAGATGTAATTATTGACTACTCATCTCCAAATATTGCAAAAAGAATGCACATCGGCCATCTTCGTTCAACAATAATCGGAGATGCTGTAAAAAGATTATATAACTTCTTAGGATATCACACTGTTGCAGACAACCATATAGGTGACTGGGGAACTCAGTTTGGTAAACTTATCATAGGATACAGAAAATGGCTTAACAAAGAAGCATATGAAAAAAATCCTATTGAAGAACTTGAAAGAGTTTATGTAGAGTTTGCAAAAGAAAGCGAAACTGATCCTACACTTGACGATATGGCAAGAGAAGAACTTAAAAAACTTCAAGACGGAGATAAAGAAAACTATGCTTTATGGCAGGAGTTTATCAAAGTTTCTTTAGATGAATATGATAAGCTTTATAAGAGAATGGACATCTCTTTTGACACATATTATGGAGAATCTTTCTATCATAATATGATGCCTTCTGTTCTTGAAGAGCTTGAGAACAAAGGACTTGCAGTGGAAGATCAAGGAGCAAAAGTTGTTTTCTTTGATGAAAAAGACAATCTGCATCCATGTATTGTTCAGAAGAAAGACGGAGCTTTCTTATACTCTACTTCTGATATAGCTACTGTAAAATTCAGAAAAGAAAATTATGATATCAACAGACTTATATATCTTACAGATGAAAGACAGCAGGATCACTTCAAACAGTTCTTCAAAATAACTGAGATGCTTGGATGGGATATAGAAAAAGTTCACATCTGGTTTGGAATTATGAGATTCGCTGAAGGGGTTTTCTCTACAAGAAAAGGTAACGTTATAAGACTTGAGCAGCTGCTTGATGAAGGTAAGAAAAGAGCTCTTGAAGTTATTGAAGAAAAAAATCCTTCTCTTTCAGAAGAGGAGAAAAACAACATTGCAGAAGTTGTTGGTGTGGGAGCTATCAAATATGCTGACCTTTCACAAAACAGACAAAGCCCAATCATATTTGAATGGGATAAGGTATTAAGTTTTGAAGGAAATACAGCTCCATATCTTCAATATTCTTATGCAAGAATTCAGTCAATTAAGAAAAAAGCTGCTGAAATGGGAAAAAATCTTACTGATGACACTAAGATTATAATAAAAGACAAAAACGAAAGAAACCTTGTTACTTTCCTTACTCTTTTCCCAACAATGGTGCTTAAAGCAGGGGAAACTTATAAACCAAATCTTTTAACAGATTATCTGTTTGACCTTGGTAAAAAGTTCAATACATTCTATAACGCATGCCCAATCTTAAATCAAGAAGATGAAGTTCTTTATTCAAGACTTATGATTGCTGACAGAACAGCTGAAATCCTTAAACAAGGACTTGAGCTTTTAGGAATTAAAACTGTAAACAGAATGTAATTTATTATAAAAAACTCTTTGTTGCAATAGTTTGACAAAGGGTTTTTTATTTTTATACTATTTTATTTATATATATGATATAATTTTAAATGTACAGGAGGTGCAGAAAATGAGAAAAATTCCTATTGGTGTAGAAAATTTTAGAGAAATT
>UQOH01000018.1 GCA_900542625.1 uncultured Fusobacterium sp. | reverse complement strand
TCGCGACATTCAGCTTGGAAGGCTGACGCTCTACCAACTGAGCTATTCCCGCATATGTTAAACTTCTCCACTACTTTCACTATTATTAAATTTTTGGTGGCGGGGATAGGATTTGAACCTATGACCTTCGGGTTATGAGCCCGACGAGCTGCCAACTGCTCTACCCCGCGAAATGGTGCCTAGAGCCGGAATCGAACCGGCACGGTACTAAGTACCACGGGATTTTAAGTCCCGTGCGTCTACCTGTTCCGCCATCCAGGCAATAAACATAAAGTTTTGCTCTATGCTTAAACATAATATAATAAATTTCTCATTTTGTCAACAAAATATTGCGAAAAAATAAATTATTTTTCAAACGCTTTGGCTCTCACTGCCTCTATTTCATCAGCATACTTTGGCATAGGCTCTCCAAGTCTTATATATCCATCTTTAGTAACAAGATAATCCCCTTCATATCTCATTCCGCCAAAATCAAGATATTTTTCAAGTTCATCATAAATTACATATTCCATAAATTTATTTTCAGATTTCCATTTTGCAGTAAGCTCAGGGATAAAATATATTCCCGGCTCAACAGTGAAAACAAATCCCTCTTCAAGAGTTCTTCCAAGTCTTAAAGAGCTAAGCCCGAACTGTGTGCTTTTTTCAGCTCCGTTATATCCCACAATAGGCTCTCCTATATTTTCCATATCATGAACATCAAGCCCCATCATATGTCCAAGTCCGCAAGGGAAGAAAAGAGCATGAACTCCGTTTTTAACTATTTCATCAGCATCTCCTTTTAAGATACCTCTTTCAATCATTCCCTCTGCAAGAACTTTACATGCAGCAAGGTGAACTTCCATATATGTAATTCCCGGTTTGATTAAGCTTTCTGCTTTGTCATACATAGCCATTAAAAGATTATAGAAATCTTTCTGCTGTTCTGTAAATTTTCCTGAAACAGGATGCGTAGTAGTCATATCTCCGCAGTATCCGTTTTCAAGTCTTGCTCCAGCATCAATAAGAAGCATATCTCCCTCTTTTATTCTGTGGCTGTAATCATGGTTGTGAAGAGTCTGCCCATTGATTGTGCATATAGTTGGGAAAGAAAGAGTACAGTTAAGTTTTCTTGCCTCATTTTCAACAATAGCAGCTACCTCATATTCCATCATTCCCGGTTTTATTTTTTCCATAGCAGCCATATGCATTGCTCTTGTAACATTTACAGCTTTTTGAAGTTCTTCTATCTCTTCAGCTGTTTTAATATTTCTCTGGTCTGCTACAGCAAAAGAAAGCTTTTTAGAAACATGATTATTAACTTCATTTACAGGCATATCAAACCATTCAGCCATTTTTATCATAAGGCTGTGTCTGTATTGAGGAATATAATGAATTTCTCTTTTTTCTGCCTTTGCCTTTCTTAAAAACTCTTCAAGAGTATCAGAATCACATACATCTGCAACTCCTGCTGTTTCACTTTGTTCTTTTAAAGTAGGCTGTGGTCCCATCCATACAATCTCATCCATTGTAAGCTCTTTTCCAAAAATATAATCTATATTGTTATCAATATCAATAACCCCAAAAAGATTTTCTCTGTTTAATCCAAAATAATAAAGAAAAGTTGCATCTTGTATAAAAGGATATGTATTATCAGCATAATTCATAGGTGAAAGGTCATTTCCACAAATTAAGATAATTCCTTTTTCAACATTTTTTTTCAATATTTCTCTTCTTTTGATATATATTTCTTTTGCAAACATTTGTGTTTCCCCCTTCATATGTTTATTATATGATTTAAGAGTATTACAAATTAATCAGAAAGTCAAACTTTTTCTTACATATTTACATCTAAAAATATAAATAATAAAATATAATGAAAAAATCGGAGGATAAATTATGAGAAAACTTGTATTAATAAGACACGGACAAAGTTTATGGAATAAAGAAAACAGATTTACAGGATGGACAGATGTTCCTCTTTCTGAGCTTGGAATTCAGGAGGCTGTAAATGCCGGAAAACTTTTAAAAGAAAAGGGCTTTAGTTTTGATATGGCATACACATCATATCTTAAAAGAGCAATAGACACTCTTACATATGTTTTAAAAGAGATGGGAGAAGAAAATATCCCTGTTGAAAAATCATGGAAACTGAACGAAAGACACTATGGAGCACTTCAAGGGCTGAATAAAAAAGAAACAGCAGATGAATATGGTGATGAACAGGTTCTTATATGGAGAAGAAGTTTTGACACAAAACCTCCTCTTTTAAAAGCTGATGATGAAAGAGCTCCTAAATTTGAAAAGAAATACAAAGATATCCCGGAAAGCGAACTTCCTTTGGGAGAATCTCTGAAAGATACAATAGAAAGATTTATACCATATTATCTGAATGAGATTGCTCCAAAAATAGAAGAGGGAAAAAATATTTTGATAGCAGCTCATGGAAATACACTTCGTGCTTTGGTTAAATATATTGAAAATATTTCAAATGAAGATATTATAGAGCTTAATATTCCTACAGGAGTTCCATTAATATATGAGCTTGATGATAGTCTGAATTTTGTAAAAAAATATTATCTTGAGAAATAATACAAAAAACGGTGTTCTTCTCTCAGTTAAGATTTGCCTATTTGTAAAAAATTATATATAATAAATATGTAAAAAAAGTATAAAATCTTTGGGAGGAGTTTATGAAAATAGGTATTCCAAAAGAGATAAGGAATAATGAGAACAGAGTTGGAATGACAGCAGCAGGAGTAGGACAGCTTGTTCTTGACGGAAATGAAGTATATGTTCAAAAAGGAGCAGGGCTTGGTGCAGGTGTTCTTGATGAGGACTATATTTCCAGCGGAGCAATAATGGTTGATACTGCTGAAGAGGTTTTTCAGCATGGAGAATTAATTATAAAGGTAGAGAAGTTTCAAAAGGAAGAGAGAAAATATATTAAACCTCATCACATATTGTATTCATATCTGCACTTGGCAGCAGATAAAGAAACTACAGAAGAACTTCTTGAATCAGGAGCTACATGTATCGCTTATGAAACAATAGTTCTTGATGACGGGTCTATCCCTCTTCTTACTCCAATGTCTGAAGTGGCAGGAAGAATGGCTGTTCAGGTTGGAAGTTTTTATCTTCAGAAAAACACAGGAGGAAAAGGAATTGTTCTTGGAGGAGTTCCCGGAGTTGAAAGGGGAAAAGTTGTTGTTCTTGGAGCAGGAGTTGCAGGACAGAGTGCTATAAAAGCAGCTGTAGGTCTTGGAGCAGAGGTTATTGCCATTGATATCGACGTTAATAAATTAAGATATCTTGATGACAATTACAGAAGTCAGGTGACAACTCTTTATTCAACACCAAGAAATATAGAAAAAGCTGTTGAAAAAGCAGATCTTCTTATAGGAACTGTTCTTATTCCCGGAGGAAAAACACCTTGTCTTGTAACTAAAAAATACATAAAAAATATGCAAAAAGGAAGTGTTATTGTTGATGTGGCTATTGATCAGGGAGGATGCTTTGAAACCTCAAAAGTTACATCACATGAAAAGCCTACATATATTGTAAACGGTGTTCTTCACTATTGTGTTGGAAATATGCCGGGAGCATATCCTATAACAGCTACAATAGCACTTGAAAACGCTACTTTGAAATATGCAAGGGCAATTGCAAACATGGGACTTAGAAATGCCTGTGGATTATATCCTGAGCTTATAAGAGGAATAAATATTATGAATCAGAGAGTTACATGCAGAAAAGTTGCAGACAGTCTGGGACTTGATTATGTAGGAGTCGGATTCTAATTTAAAAGGGAGTATTGCATTGCAATACTCCCTTTTATTGAGGCTTTGTAAAATATAATCTATATTGTGTTTTGTTGTTGTCTAAATTCCTGTCATTGATTTTAAATCATTACAGATAAATTGAGCTTTAGAACCAAATATTGCCTGAACTCCGTTAGTTCCAACTTTAAGAACTCCAGATGCTCCAAGTTTCTTAAGTTCAGCATCTTCAACTTTTCCTGTATCTTTAACTTCAACTCTTAATCTTGTAATGCAGGCATCAAGAGAAACTAAGTTTTCTTTTCCTCCAAGAGCATTTAAAACTAAAACAGCAAGTTCGTTTCCGTCAGCTTTAACATCTTCTTTCTGCTCTTTTGTTTCCTCTCTTCCCGGAGTCATAAGATTGAATTTTCTTATAGCAAGTCTGAATCCAAAATAATATATTACAGAGAAAACCAGTCCGATTACAATAACCATATACCAGTGATTTTGGAATCCGCTTGTTCCCGGAAGAACACCAAATGCGATATAGTCAATAAGTCCTCCAGAGAAAGTCATTCCTATTCTTACACTGAACATATTCATCAGCATAAATGAAAGCCCTGCAAAAATACAGTGTATTCCGTAAAGAACAGGAGCAACAAATAAAAATGAAAATTCTAAAGGCTCAGTTATTCCTGTAAGGAATGATGTAAGAGCTGCTGAGAATAAAATTCCTCCAACAAGTTTTTTGTTGGCAGTTTTAGCCTCGTGATACATAGCAAGAGCTGCTGCCGGAAGTCCAAACATCATAAATGGATATTTTCCAGTAAGGAATTTTCCTGCTCCTGAATAAGTAGCACTTGTAAAATTAGTAACTCCGTCTTTAAGCATAGCAAACCATATTGCCTGATCTCCGTTTACAACCTGTCCTGCTGCATTTGTATACTCACCAAACTGATACCAGAAAGGAGCATAGAATATATGATGTAATCCAAATGGAATTAATGATCTTTCAATAACTCCGAAAACAAATGTTGAAACATTAGTGTTTGTTTCATTTGCAAGGTAAGATAATTTTGCAAGTCCTATTTGGAAAGGAACCCAGATAACAGGCATTGCAAGACCTACAAGGAAAGCAATTATTGCTGTCATAATAGGAACAAGTCTTTTTCCTGCAAAGAATCCTAAAAATGCAGGAAGTTCTGTGTTATAAAACTTTTTATAACACACTGCTGCTATTATACCAGCTATTAATCCACCAAAAACACCTGTCTGTAAAGTAGGTATTCCCATAACCATTCCATATGCTGCATCTCCTGATGCTACACCTGCCGATGCATCAGAAACAATTCCCATTGTTGTATTCATTATTAATATAGCTACAACAGCTGCAAGAGCTGCTACTCCGTCTCCGCCTACAAGTCCTATTGCTGCTCCGATAGCAAATAATAAAGGCAGATTACTGAAAATAATTTGTCCTGCCTGCTCCATTAATGGAAGTCCTAATTTATTACCAAATGCTAAAAATAATCCTGCTGCCGGTAAAATTGCAACCGGAGTCATAAGAGCTTTTCCTATTTTTTGAATCTCTGCAAAAGCTTTCATCAACTTTCCTCCTTAAAATATTTTTCCTGTTTTTTAATTTTTTATCTGCAAAAAAAATAATACTCGGTTTTCAGAAAAAAGTCAAGTTTTTTATCTAATAAAATGAGCCTTTTTTTAAAAAGAAAAGTTCGCTTATCATATAGATTGATTTTTAATGAAATCTATAGTACAATGAAAATAGCCTGGAAACTACATCTTTAGGGAGAGAAAATTATGGATACAGAAAAAGAAACGCAATTAAAAAGATTCAAAATAATTGAGCCATTTTTGAGGAAAGAAAAAAAACTGAAAGAAATTGAACAGGAAACTAATATTTCTTATGCAACTTTGAAAAGATGGATAAAAGCATATAAAGAAAATGGGGTAATCGGGCTTGATAAAAAAGAAAGACAGGATAAAAACTCTTTCAGAGCTATTGATGAAACAGGAATAAATATCATAAAAAAAGTGTATAAAGAAAGTGATGAAACAAATATTGCAGGACTTTATGATAAATGTAAATATTATCTTGAGGAGAAAGAATATAATATAAGTTATCCTACTTTCTACAGGATAATCAGCAATCTTGACGGTTTTTTCAAAAAAACAAGCAGACTTCATATGAAAAAAATAAAGAAAGAGCACGAAGTGTATGCTGCAATGGAAGTTTCTTTGTATATTCTTGTAGAGGACAAAGAAAAAAAAATTAAAGTACCAAAACTTTTTATTATTTTTGATATCGCTACTCTGCAGATTATAAACTATATTGTGTTTTATGAAAATTATAATATTTATAACGTTCTGGGCTTTCTTCGTGATACTGTTTTAAAAGTGTCAGCTATAAATATGGAATTTACAAAACCTAAAGAGATACTTATTAATTTAGAAAATCTGGGGAACAGAGAGCTTATAAAAAATATTTACGATAATACAGGAATAAAAATTCTGGAATATAAGAGTGAAGAAAAAAAGATAGAGCAGTTTATTGATTATTTGAAAGAGGATATTTATAAAATCTATCTTTCAAACAATAAAAAAATAAGCCAGCAGATGATAGAAACTTTCTTAGAATCATATATCTATCTTGATTCAGGAAAATACAAAGAGCATATAGATATTTCTTTTCTGGAAAACAGAGATATGTTCAGAGAACTTGATATATTCCTGCAGTCAGTAAAAAGAAAGATTAATTTTTCATCTTTAAGATTTAAAAATATAATTTATAAAGATGATATTTTAAAACAATTTAACTGCGAAGAAATTGAAATAAGATATAATCCGTCGAATCTTGATAAAATTTATATCTTTAAAGATAATAAATTTTACGGAATAATAAATAAAAATGGAGCCATTACAGATTGATAAAACTTAAGAATAAAATTTTCGATTTTAAAAATATCTGCGTAATTTATGCAGCGAAACAGAATACAGAAAACTTGACTGTCTGAACGAAGTGAGTTTCAAGTTTTCTTTCTGTGAGCAATATAAATAGCTGATATTTTTTCCTAGAAAATTTTATTCTTAAATTTAAATGTAATGGCTCACTTTATTATTAAATTTTATTTCTTAGAAGTTAAACTTATATGCTGCTCCAAACATAACTCTTGAGCTGTCTATATCATATTTACCATGATTTGTTTTAACTTCTCCCTCATTTACTTTATAAGAAATTTCAAGTGATAAGTTTTGAATTTCTGCTCCAACACCTATTCCATAATATAATCCGTCATCATAACTGAATTTGCTGTTATCATCAAGGTCGTTGAAAGAATATCCAAGATCACCTTTAATATATGGAACTAAATCTCCAATAGGAACTAAAGAATATTTAGCAGTAAAATATACAGGAATAGAATTAAAATCAGGAAGACGGTCTCCATTATATCCGCCTTTGTAATCAAAATCTCCGTTCCATTGATATCCAACACCTAATCCAATTTCAAGACCATACATAATCTCTCTTGTAGCCTCAACAGCGATACCATAAGCAGCACCACTTATTCTGTCTTTAGTATCAACTTTTGTTCCGCCGTCTAAATCATATTTACTGAAAGGAGTAAATTCTGCTTTCAGATATAAATGGTCATCTCCTATTGCCCCAAAAGCCAGTGTTGATAAAGCAAATAATCCAAATAATATCTTTTTCATATCTGTACCTCCTTTATATGCAATAAAAACATTTGATACCTATATATTTATATTATACTCCATTTTTTCAAAAAAGATAGAAGAAAAGAAAAATAAAATTAACAAAGCATAAGAGAAAATATGATATAATTACATATGAAATTATAAATTGGAGTTGATAAAATGCTGAATAAAAGCTTAGTTGAAAAAATATTAAATGAAGCAGTATCTACCGGCGGAGATTTTGCTGAAATTTTTGTGGAAAGAAAAAACAACAGCAGTTTTTATATGATAGACGGGAAAATAGAATCTTCTCTTTCCGGAAAAGATTTTGGAATAGGAATAAGAATTTTTAAAGGGATATACTCTGTTTACGGTTATACAAATGATATGAGCGAGGAAAATCTTTTGAAAACAGCCAAAAGAATTGCTCAGGCTGTAAAAGGAACAAAGGCAGATATAACTATAAATCTTTTAAAACAGGATATTGAAAACTATAATAAAATAGAGATTTATCCGGAAACTGTATTAAAAAAAGATAAAATTGAAATTATGAAAAGAGGATATGCTGCTGCAAAAAACTATGATAATGAAATCTCTCAGGTAAGAGTATCTTATGCTGACTCAAAACAGAATATTTTAGTTGCCAATACAGAAGGAATATGGGCTGAAGACGAGAGAGTAAGAGGAAGAATAAGAATAGAAAGTGTAGCATCAAAAGGAAACGAAATGCAGACAAGAAGTATGAGTCCGGGAGCATCAAAAGGATTTGAATTTTTTGAAAAAATGGATGTGGAAAGCTATGGAAGAGAGGCATCGAGAATTGCCAAAACAATACTTCATGCAGATTATTCTCCCAGCGGAAAAATGCCTGTAATTATTGATAACGGCTTTGGAGGAGTTATATTCCACGAGGCGTGCGGACATGGTTTGGAAGCAACAAGCGTGGCTAAAGGAAATTCTGTTTTTGCAGGGAAAATCGGTGAGATGATAGCAAGTCCCATTGTAAGTGCTGTGGATGACGGAACTATTCCAAACGACTGGGGAACTTCAAATATTGATGATGAAGGAACTCCCACAAAAAGAAATCTTCTTATAGAAAACGGTATCTTAAAAGGATATATGATTGATAAATTAAACGGAAGAAGAATGGGAATGACATCAACAGGAAGCGGAAGAAGAGAATCATATAAATATGCTCCAACTTCAAGAATGACAAACACATTTATTCTTGCAGGAAAATCTAAACTTGAAGAGATGATAGCCTCTATTGATAAAGGTATTTATGCAAAATATATGGGTGGAGGTTCTGTAAATCCGGCAACAGGAAACTTTAACTTTGCTGTTATGGAAGGATATTTAATAGAAAATGGAAAAATAACATCTCCTGTAAGAGGTGCTACTCTTATTGGAACAGGAACTGAAGTTCTTAAAAAAATAGAAATGGTTGGAGATAATCTTGCTTGTGCTGAAGGAATGTGTGGTTCTGTTTCCGGAAGTATTCAGGCTGCTGTTGGGCAGCCTGCTATAAAGGTTGGAGAAATCACTGTTGGAGGAAGAAAATAAAATTTTTATAAAGCTCTTTATTAGTCAACAGAAAAGTGAAGTTTTTTTACAAGAATTGAGGGAGAACCTGTGCTTGATAGGGAAAATTTCAAATCATTCCCTATCTCCTCAATATCTTTCAATAATTCAAAAAAGTTTCCTGCTGCTGTTATCTGATTAAGAGCTTTTCCTTTTTTACCGCTTTCAATAATATATCCCTCTGCTGCCAGAGAAAAATCTCCTGAAATAGAGTTTAATCCTGAATGCAGACCTGCAAAATCAGTAATGATTACCCCGCTGTCTGCTTTTTTCAAAAGTTCATCGAAAGATTTATCCCCGTTTTTCACATAAAGATTAAAAGAAGATATGGTTATAGTTCCTTTATATCCTCCTTTTCCAGCATTCCCTGTAGACTGGACACCATCTTTTTTAGCTGTTTTAAGATTGTGCAGGTATGTTTTTAAAACCCCGTCTGTTATAAGCTCTTTATATTTTGTGGGCACTCCCTCTGAATCAAAAGAAGAACTTCCCTCTCCATTTTCAAGATGAGGATTATCTATTAAAGTAAATTTTTCAGAGGCTATCTTTTCATTTAATCTTCCCTTTAAAAGAGATACACCTTTTTGTACTGCATCAGCAGAAAATATTCCTGACATACTTTCTAAAAGAGAAGTAAACGCAAGATTTTCTATTATACATACGCTCTCTTTTAAATCTGCTTTTATTGTATCTAACTTTCCTGCTGCCTCTTTCACTGCATTTTGAGCAATAATTTTATAGTTAAAATCTGCAAAGTTTCTGCCTGTTTTAAAATCAGAACCTGTTTTAATTACTCCATTTTCTTCCAAAACAACAGAAATATATGTGTATGCTATATTACTGTTATCTTTCAGATTAATACCTTTTGAATTTTTTATTATTCTTTCTCCTCTTCCCATTCCAAACATACATGTACTTACATTTTTTACTCTCTTGTCAAAAGACTTAGCCTCTTTTTCCATATTGATAAGAAACTCTTCTATTTGAGGTATCTCTATTTTTTCCAGAGATTCATCATAGGTTTTTACAGGCACATACTCCCCTCTGCCGTCATAAATTATCTGTTCATCATCACTTTCTATAACTGCAGCATTTTCCTCTGCTTCATTGATAAGAAAATCTGCATCTCTTTCATCAAAAGATTCTGTATATGAATATCCCATTTTCCCATTAAACTTTCCTCTGAAAGATATTCCCTGATTCTGATTGTCTGAAAAACTGTCTATTTTCCCGTTAAAAACTTTTAAAGAGATGTTTGCTCCTGAAAGAAAGAACAATTCAAACTCCTCTATTTTTCTTTTTTGTGCTTTTTTAAAAACTATATCTAAAAATTTATCTTTATTCATTATTTCCTCCGCAAAAATAAAATTTTTCACAAAGATTATAGCATTATTGCGAAAAAAGTTAAACTTTTTATTATTTTTGTGCTAAAATATGGGCATAAAGGCAGGTGGTACTTATGAGCAAGACAAAATGGAACTTATTTGGTGCTTTCAAAAAAAAGAAAAAAGATGACACCATTATTTTATTTCCAGATCCTAAAGATGTTTTTACAGAGCCTGATATGGAAGTGTATTTTACTCCCATTCTAACTTACAATTACAAGCTGGAAGAGAAAGAATACAAAATTCACATATTAACCTCTGCCGGTCTTATTTGTGAAAACAATTATCTTAATTCTGAATACAGATTTTTCGGATTTAATTATATAAACGGAAAGTATAAGTTTATGGGAAATCTTAATACTTTTGGAAATTCACAGATAAAAGAAGTTTATTCTTTTTTAAGAGAAGATTTTGATAAGAATAAAGATTACTATTTAGAGCAGAAAGTAAGCATAACAGATTATGTGAAACTGGTAAAATCTCTTGCAAGAAAAGCAGGTTTTTTTACAGAGTCTCAAAGCATATGTATATATATTGAAAATTTTTATTCTCATGAAATGATAAAATACAACTATGAAAAAACAAAAAAATTGAAGCATCTTTTTGAAATAACAAACTCTGTTCTTCCAAATGAAAAACCTTATTTCTTTGACAGTGAAGAAACAGAAAAACTTTTAGAAAATTTTTACAGCAGTCTTAAGGAATATTTTAAAGCCCGTTATGATTTTAAACATGCTAAACCTGTTTGTTCAGCAGATACATTCAGGTTCAGTAATTTTACTTCCCTTGCTGTGACTTTTCTAAATCCTGAAGAAAATATTATTTATACTTTTGAATATACTAAAAATTAATTTTTACAAAAAATTTATAAAATTTTTACAAAATATCCAAAATGGATATACAAAAGATACATTGGTCTACTATAATGGGTACATAAGAAAGGAAATGAACTTTCTAGAAAAATTACCATATTATCAAAGTATTTATGAATAGGATTTTATTTTTATCTTCTCTCCCTTACAGTATATAAAAATAATGTTTATATTCATAAGTATGACCATCAATTAAATGCCTAAACCCAAAAAAAGGAGAAGATCACCCGTTTTCTCCTTTTCCCTTTTTTGCAATTTAGTTACTGCAAATAAATAGTATAAGAATAAAATTTTTGATATTAAAAATATCAGCGTAATTTATATCTTTATTTTTTATTTAAAGAAATTAATTGGAACATACGAACTAAGAAATGAGTTTTAAAATCACAAGACTCTTCCAACACTTCATTTAAATCATACCATTTTCCAGTAAGCTCTTCCCCTTCATCAAGAGCAAGTTCTTTTTGAGGTATATCATCGCTTTTTAATTTTAAAATATAACAGCTTAATCTTTCAGAAGTATATCCCGGAGATATTGCAAGAGGCTGTTTTTCCTCATAAATTATATCATAGTCATCTTTATGATATCCTGCCTCTTCTGCTACTTCTCTGTAAAGAGTGTTGATTGCTATTTCTCCCGGATCTATAAGCCCTGCAACAACTTCAACTGCTTCTGCATTTAATCCCGGTCTGAATTGAGTTACAAAATATCCTTTTTTCTCGTCGTGTGAAACTAAAAGAGCAGCTATTGCACTTTGTTTATCTAAATATTCCAATGTCATTCCGTTTTTAGGATGGGGCATTTTTTTAGGATTTAAAAATTTAAATTCTTCCATGAAATTTCCTCCTGTTTTTTTATTCTAAGTCTATTATATTATTTTTAAACAAAAAAAGAAACCTGCTTTTCAACAGATTTCTTTTTTCAATAATCAATATTATATTTTTCTCTTAGGGGAGAGAATCATTTTTATACTTTTAAGACGGCACCTCCCTCAAAAAAGTTTAAATGTCTTCCACATTTAAATTCATTTTGTAAACTACATCTTTTCTTTCTACTATGACCTGAACTTTATCACAAATATTTTCATCTGCTCTCAGTTTATCCAAAAATTCCTTTGAAGGATTTATTGTTATAGGATTTCCCACAGATTTAAGCATACTGTAATCTCCGCTTGTATCTCCATAAGCAAAGCTTTTTGAAAGATCAATATTATATTTTTCACAGAAATAGTTAAGGCTTTTTATTTTGTTTCTTGAATCCCACATAGGACTGATATCACCTGAAAACTTTCCGTCTTTCACATGATATGTTGAACCTCTGTAATCATCAGCTCCCCATTTTTCAGCCATTCTTCTTACTAAGAAATCAGGACTTCCTGAAATAAAAATAATTTTATGTCCCTGCTCTTTATGCCATTTTATTCTTTCTCTTGTGTATTTATATACTCTGTTTCCTTTCAGTTTCATAACCTGATCTGAAACAAATTCATTATCTTTTTCAGAAATGCCGATCATGGCATTTACATATGTTTCTGTAAGCTTTAAAAGGTATCCGTCATAATCTCCCACTCTTTCTGCCCACAGCATATATGTATCTCTTACTTTTTCATCATATTCCAATGAATCTATAAGCTCATATTTTATCAGTTTCTTAAAATGCTCTGTTA
The DNA here is from genome assembly GCA_900542625.1 of uncultured Fusobacterium sp. Classification (GTDB taxonomy): domain Bacteria; phylum Fusobacteriota; class Fusobacteriia; order Fusobacteriales; family Fusobacteriaceae; genus Fusobacterium_B. Next base: position 16,736 of record UQOH01000018.1, on the reverse strand, counting down.
AAAGAGAATTTCTGTATACTGTCCCGTCAATATCAAAAAATGCACCTATCATTCTATATCAGCTCCTTCTCTTCTGTTATTTTTCCCTTAATAAATTATAAAATAATAAATAAGATTTTCTTCGTAAAAATATCAGCTATTTATATTGCTCATTCATCTAAAAACGATAAACTCGCCTTCAGCTCAAACATATCGTTTTTTACGCTGAACTCGCTGCATAAATTACGCAGATATTTTTAATCTCGAAAATCTTATTATTATTTATATCAACCTATGATTATTTAGCTATTATGCTGTTTATATCGATTGCTTTTTCCTGCAATCCATTTTTTATCAAGAAATCCTGTGTGTTTTTAAGTTCTGTGATGTCACTTTCTCTTATTTCAGGAGAGAAATCATAAAGTTTATACATCTCTCTCACTTCATCAGATGAAAGTCCTGTTTCAGCACTTACAATTTCAACTGTTTTGTCAAAGTCTTTCTCAATTGATTTTACTGTTTCTTCATTTGTTTTTACAAATCTTTCTACAATATCAGGGTGTTTTTTCATAAAATCATTTCCTGCTGCTGTAACAATTATTCCCTCAACAAGTCCCTCTCCATTTGTAACAACCTGAGCTCCGTTTTTAATTGCTCCAAGTGCCACAGGTCCTGCAAGAAGAGCGGCATCAACAGTCCCGTTTTGAAGAGCTGCTGCTGATTCTGGAAGTCCCATATTAATAAATTCTATATCATCTGCTGTCATATTTCCTTTTGCAAGATATGCAAGAAGAAGCTGATGAAGTATTGTTCCCTTTGGTCCTGCCACTTTTTTCCCTTTTAACTGCTCCGGAGAATTAAAACTGTCTGAATTTGTAAGAAGCATAAATCCTTTTGGAGAACGACTGTAAATATTAGTTATAGTCAGCTCTACACCATTAGATGCTGCAAGAATTGCAGAGGTTCCTCCAAGAGCATGAAGAATATCTATCTCTCCTGCTGCAAGAGCCTGAGTCTGTTCAGGTCCTGTTGTCAAATTATGAAATTTTACCTCTATTCCGTCTTTTTCAAATTCTTTTCCAAATATATTTAAATTTTTCTCAAGAATAGATGGTACATTTAAAGGTGATTTCACATAAGTTACATTAAGTTCTGTTAAAGATTTTTCTTTTTTCCCGCATCCTGTAAAAAGAATAGCAGAAACAGCTGCTGCTGTTAATAATAATTTTTTTGATAATCTCATTTTTCTTACTCCTGTTTTTATATAAAAATTTTTTATGCAAGTTTATTTAAAATCTCTTTTTTAAGATTTATCAGTTCTGTATCTCCTATATCTCTGGGATAATCTTTATTTATTTTAAATTCTTCATATCTGCCGTCATTAAAAACAACAATCTTTTTGCCGATAAGAACAGCCTCATCTATATTGTGAGTAACAAAAATTATCCCTGTTCCTATTTTTTTATGAATTTTTATAATTTCATTCTGGAGCTGTGCTCTTGTAAAATAATCAAGAGCTGCAAAAGGTTCATCCATTAAAAGAATATCAGGATTATAAGCTATTGCTCTGGCTATTGCTACTCTGCTTGCCATTCCTCCTGAAAGCTCATTAGGATAAAGATTTTTTACATTTTCAAGAGAAACAAGGGATAATATTTTATCCACATCAATCTTTTCATCTTTTTCATGTATCTTTATATTTTTTTCCACATCAAGCCACGGCATAAGTCTCGGCTCTTGAAAAACCATTCCTATTTTAGCATTTTTCTCATTTTTATCTTTACTGATATATCTTATTTTTCCCTCTGTTATCTCTTCCAAACCTGCAAGTATTCTTAAAAAAGTTGTCTTTCCGCAGCCGCTTTTTCCCACAATTACAGTTATTTCATTTTCAGATATCTCCATTGTAATATTTTTCAATATTTCTTTAGATGTGCCGTCTTTCTGTATATATGATTTAGAAATATTTTCTATTAAAAACTTATTCTCCATAAAGCATACCTCTCTTTGCTATATATCTGCCCACAAGTTTTGAACAGATATAGTCTGTTAAAGAGCCGAATATTCCAATGGCAAAAATACCAACCATAATTACATCTGATCTTGACATCTGCTGTCCGTCAAGAATAAGATATCCCAGTCCTGAAGATGCTGCTATCATCTCTGCTCCGATTATAGCTCTCCAGCTGTAGCCTATTCCAAGCTTTATTCCTGTAAGAATATCAGGAACTGCTGAAGGAAATATTATCTTTTTAAAAATTTCATATTTTGTAAAATTAAAAGTCTGTCCCACTTCTATAAGCTTTTTATCACAGTCTTTAATCCCTTTTAATGTGTTTAAAAATACAGGAAAAAATGATGCAAGAACAATTATTACAATTTTTGACACTTCCCCTATTCCAAACCATAAAATTATCATGGGAACAAGAGCAAGCGGAGGTGTGTGTCTCATAAATTCAAGAACTTTTTTAAAGCATCTGTATACTTTTGGAAACATTCCAAAAATTACAGCAGCTAGAATTCCTATTACTACAGTTATAAGAAAACCTGTAAATATTCTTGAAAAACTTATAAAAAGATGTTTCATAAGAACACCGTTTTCTATCATCTTTAAAGCTGTTGAAACTACTTTCTGCGGAGGAGGAATTATATAACTGCTCCACAAAGAAAAATATGAACCTGCATACCATACAATTAAAATGATAAAAACAAAAATATATTCAAAAAGAAAAAAATTTTTTACAGCTGGTTTTTTCACTTTCAACCCTTTCCTTTTTTCATAAAAAATTATTTAATACTTTATTTTATCATCTTAATATTACACCGTCAAATTTTAAATTTCTCTTGGTATGGTTATTTTAATAGTTGTTCCTTCACCTAAAGTGCTTTCAATATCCATATCTATATTTAAAGCCTCTGTTATATTTTTTACAATAGAAAGCCCTAAACCATGACTTCCCATATTTCTGCTTCTTGCTTTATCCACTCTGAAAAACTTATCATAAATATGGTTTAAATCCTCAGAGCTTATTCCCTCTCCTCTGTCTTTTATCTCCACAGTTATATTTTTATTGTGAGAAACAACAATATCAATATCATTTCCTTTTCCATATTTTATAGCATTTTCAACAAGATTTACAAAAAGCTGTTTTATTAAAGCATAATCTGAAATTATTTCACTCTTCTTAGGAGTAAAATTAATTTTCTGATTTGGATACACAACTTTTAAATCCTCTGCAACTGATTTAATAATATCTGAAATATCAATCTGTTTATATTCAATATCTGTTTTATTGTCTTTTGCAAGGAAAAGAAGTTTTGACACAAGAACAGACATGTTTTTAGTTTCCTCTTCTATTGAGTCCAAAGCCTCCTGTGAAATCTCCTTATTGCTGAATCCCCATCTTTTTATAAGGTTTACATATCCATTTATTATAAATATAGGAGTTTTTAATTCATGTGATGCACTGTTTACAAAATCTATCTGTGCATCTGCCTGTTTTTTTAATCTTTTCAGCATGTTCTCATATGATGTCATAATTGTAGCAAATTCAAGAAAATCATTTTCAGACTCAAATTTGTGATCAAGAGCATCAAGATTTATGCTGTTTGTCACTTCCTGCAGTTTATTTAACGGAGGAATAAATTTATTATAGAATTTTCTTGAAATATATATGCTTATAAAAATTGTCAGAAGTACCCATACAACAGAAAATTTTATAATTCCAAATATGATTTCTCTGTCCTCTTCCATATTTTTTATAATTGTAAGTTCTATAGGCTCTGTTCCGTTTATATCTATTTTTCTGTGAAGAAACTCATAACTATAAAATCCTATGCTTTGAATATCTTCAGAAAACTCTTTATCTTTTGTAAGATCTATAAGTTTCTGAGAATATTTATCAGTATAAATTTTATCTCCCTGAGTAAAAATTACAGATACTCCCTCTATTTTAGGACATTCAGCAAGAGCACCTTTAAACAGATTTTCTACTTTTTTCCCTGACGCCAGTTTATCTTCAAATTCAGCCAGTTCATAATTTATAAATCCATTTGTTGTTTCTAAATCTGCATAGGATACTTCTTTCATATACGAGGCAAAAAATCCCATTATCCCTATATATGAAAATAAAAACAGAATTATCAGAACTGTATAGCTTTTTGTTAATTCATTGGATAATCTTTTCATCCGTTATCTCCTTAATAAATTTTATTTTTCTTTTTTTAAAACATATCCAAACCCTCTTGATGTATGAATATATTTTTCATCATCTGTATCTATCTTTTTTCTCAAAGAGTTAATATAAACATCAACGATTTTTTCCTCTCCGTCATAATCATATCCCCATACCTCTTCCAATATCTTATCACGGGAAATAACTATCTCTTTATTAAGCATAAGCTGATATAAAAGATTGTATTCTTTTTTAGTCAGATATATCTCTTCATCATTTTTAAAAACTTTTTTTGCCTGAATATCAAGTTTTAAAGAGTTATAAATTATAAAATTATTTGTTTTAAAATCTTTTTTATTTCTTAAAGCTACTCTTATTCTTGCAAAAAGCTCCTCTATCTCAAAAGGCTTTGTCAGATAATCATCTGCTCCCATATCAAGAAGTTCTATTTTATTCAGTGTCTGGTCTTTTGCTGTAAGAACAATAATAGGAATTTCCGATTCTTTTCTTATTATACGACACACTTCCTCACCTGAAAGTTTGGGCATCATAAGATCCAAAAGAATCAAATCATAATAATCTTTTCTGAATTTTTCAACTCCCTCTTCTCCGTCTTCTGCTGATGCTGCCATATACCCTTCGTGCTCCAGTTCAAGCTGAAGAAATCTTCTTATTTTTCTTTCGTCCTCTATTATCAATATTTTTTTCATATCCAGTCCCTCTCCTTTTCACATATATTTTTTATTATACTATATCATTTTATCTTCTGAATATTAAAATATGGTTAAATTTTTTAACTTTCTTTTTTATGAAATTTTTTATAATAGCATCTTAAAATTAAAATTTGGTTAAGAAAAATTTTTTTAATTTTTTTCTTAATTATTTTTTTATTCCAATTTTAAATTTAAATATATTTTAAGAACAGCTTTTTTTATTAAAAATTTTTCAAAATTTTTTTCTTAACTATTTTTTAACTTTTCTTTTTTATTATATCCCCATAAAAGAAATATAAAGCATTGGGGAGGAAAAAATGGAAAGAATTTCGGTGATAGCACCTGTATATAACGAAAAGGAAAATGTTTCAAGATTTGTAGCAAAAGTAGAAAAAGCTCTGAAAAAAAGATTTAACTCTTATGAAATTATTCTTATAGATGACGGAAGCACTGATGGAAGCAGGGAGATTATGGACAGTGAGGCTGAAAAAAACGGACATGTAAAAGCATATCATTTTACTAAAAACAACGGACAGACAGCAGCACTTGCAGCAGGTTTTAAATTATGTACAGGAGATTATGTTGTGACTATGGACTCTGACCTTCAGACTGACCCGGAAGATATCTATATTCTTCTTGCATATATTAATGATTATGACATGGTTAACGGAAAACGTGAAACAAGAGAGGATGGACTTAAAAGAAAAATTTCATCTCTTGTAGGAAATGGAATGAGAAACCTTATTACAGGAGATAATATAAAAGATACCGGGTGTCCTTTAAAGCTTTTTAAAAGTGAGGTTGTAAAAAGTTATGAACTTTTTGAAGGAATGCACAGATTTCTTCCTACACTTGCAAAAATGAACGGATATAGAGTTATAGAAGTTCCTGTAAGACACTATGACAGAGAGTTCGGACAGTCAAAATACGGAGTTTTCAACCGTATGTTCAAAGGATTAAAAGATGCTTTTGCTGTGAGATGGATGCAGAAAAGAAAATTAAGATATGAATTGGAAAAAGGAGATGATGAATAATGTTCAAATGGGATTTTGTAGTAATAATCGGGCTGATTGGACAGGGAATGTTTTCAATGAGATTTATTCTTCAATGGATAGCAAGCGAAAGAGCAGGAAAAAGTATTATTCCATTTTCATTCTGGATTTTCAGTCTTGCAGGAAGTGTTGTTCTTCTTCTTTATGCAATTTATAGAAAAGACCCTGTATTTATTCTGGGACAGGCTCCGGGACTGGTAATTTATTCAAGAAACATATGGCTTATTAAAAAAGCAAAAAGGAGCATCAACAATGGATAAAAAAGATTTTAAAAATCTGCTTATACTTCTGCCCATAAGTATATTTGCTTTTTTCTCAAATATATGGACAAGACCTGCCAACCTTATGGAAGCAAGAAATTTTATCACTGCAAGGGAGATGATTGAAAATGATAATTTTATTATTACTACTCTTAACGGCTTTTTAAGATTTGAAAAACCACCTCTGCCAACATGGTTTACAGCTCTTATAATGAAAATCACAGGGAATATGACAGATGAGTATATTCTTCGTATTCCCGCAGCTCTTACAGGAGTTTTATTTATAGTTCTTCTGTATTATTTTATAAAAATTACAACAAACAATAGTTTTAAAAGCTTTCTTACTGCTTTTGTAGGTACTTCAACATTTATGCTTATAAAAATAGGAAATGAAAATGCGTGGGATATATATCCGTATGTATATGCTTTTGGAACTGTAACCTTTATCATAAAAGGATTTCAGGAAAATAAAACAAGATATTTTATAATAAGCGGAATTTTTACTGCACTTTCTCTTTTAAGCAAAGGACCTGTTGCTGTCTACGGACTTATTATTCCTTTTGTTATTGCACATATCTATGTTTATGGAATAAAAAATTATAAAGAAAATTGGAAAAATCTTCTTCTTATGATTTTTACAAGTATCCTGCTTTCAGGTTTATGGCCTGCAGCAGTGTATCTGAAATATCCTGATTATTTTATAAATGTTCTTTTAAAAGAAAAAAATACATGGATGAACAGCCATGTGGAAAGTTTTATTTATTATTCAGATTATTTTGTATATATGGGAGTATGGATTTTCTTTTCTGTTATGACTCTTATAAAATCGTGGAACGAAAGAAGAAGTGACGATGTACAGTTTTCAAAATTTATATTTGTATGGAATGTTTTAATTATTGTCCTTCTTTCTTTTATAAAAATGAAAAAGAAAAGATACGGACTGCCTATATATATGACATCTGTAATAGGAGTAGGAAACATATGTTATTACTACTACAACAAAATATGGAACGAGTTGAAAAGTTCAGATAAAATACTTCTTACTCTTCAAGGCTCTTTCATAGCTTTTATCTCTTTTGCTGTTCCTCTTGTTGTTTTTACAAAAGGATTTCTAAACGGAAATATAAAAGCATGGTATCTGATACTTCTTATGATAATCTTTATTCCATTTTGCTATGCTACAGTTATATCCCTTATTGATAAAAATGCTTTTACTGTAAAACTTATAATCTTAGGAAGCGGTGTTCTTATGCTTCTTACAAATGCCACAGCAAACTGGTTCTTTGACAGAAACTTTGTTAAAAAAACCCATGAAATAATTGAATATCAGAAAATCAAACTTGTCCGTAAAAATCCTCCTGCTCTTGATATTTATTCTAACAGTTATGAAATAGAAGATGTATGGAGAATTGGAAAATATATTAAAAATTATAAAGAAAATGAAAATATGCCTGACAGATTTATTTTCTTTGGAAAAGTTCCAAAGGATATTACAGATAAATATGAAATATTTAAAAAAGAAGTTTACGCAAGCGATTATGGAGTTTTAGCTGAACTGAATTATTTGAAAAAAACGGAGGAATAAAATGAATATAATGGTTACAGGAGGAGCAGGGTTTATTGGTTCACATCTCTGCGAAGCTCTTTTGGCACAAGGACACAGGGTAATAAATATTGACAGTTTTCATGACTATTATCCTTTTGAAATAAAAATAAAAAATGTTTTGGAAAGTACAAACAACTGTGAACTGATAAAAGATTTCAATGATATTATTTTAAAAAATCAAGATAAAATATCTAAAAATGAAATAATAAAAACACTTGCAGATGTTGTAGAAAATAAAAATTACAGACTTTATTTCTGTGATATCAGAGATATGGAGTCTCTTGATAAAATATTTTGTGAAGAAACTCCTGAGCTTGTTATTAATCTTGCCGGGCTTGCAGGAGTTCGCCCCTCTCTTGCAAAACCTCTTTTATATGAAGATGTTAATGTTCACGGGACAATGAATCTTTTAGAACTTTGTAATAAATATGAAATAAAAAAATTTATTCAAGCCTCATCTTCTTCGGTATATGGAAACAATAAAACGGTTCCATTCAAAGAAACTGATGTTGTAGATTTTGCAATATCTCCATATGCAGCCACAAAAAAATCATGTGAAGTTATGGGGCATGTGTATCACGCTCTTTACAACATAGATATGTTTCAGCTGAGATTTTTCACTGTATATGGGGAAAGACAGCGTCCTGATCTGGCAATTTATAAATTTACAAAACTTATAACAGAGGGAAAAGAGATTTCAATGTATGGGAATGGCGACACATTCAGAGATTATACATATATCAAAGATATTATTCAGGGAATTTTGAAATCTGTTGACTATCTTATGAACCATGAAAATGTTTATGAAATATTAAATCTTGGAGAATCTCATACTGTTTCATTGAAAAATATGATAGAAACACTTGAAAAATATCTTGGAATAAAAGCAAAAATAAATATTCTTCCTCTGCAGATGGGAGATGTGGATAAAACTTACGCTGACATTACAAAAGCATCAGAGCTTATAGGCTACTGTCCGCAGACATCTTTTGAAGAGGGAATTGAAAAATTTATAAACTGGTATAAAAATAGATAAGGAGAGACACTATGAAAATAACTGTAATCGGAACTGGATATGTAGGACTTGTGCAGGGAATTATTATGGCAGATTTTGGTGCCAATGTAATCTGCATGGATATTGATGAAAATAAAATAGAAAATTTAAAAAAAGGTATAATCCCAATTTTTGAACCCGGACTTCAGGAGCTTTTAAATAAAAATATAAAAGAAAAAAGAATAAAATTTACATCAGATATGAAATCTGCTGTTGAAAATTCAGAAGTAATTTTTATTGCTGTGGGAACTCCTCCTGCTCTTGACGGTTCTGCTGATCTTCACTATGTTTTAGATGTGGCAAAATCTATCGGACAGCACCTTAACGGATATAAGGTAATTGTTGATAAATCTACTGTTCCTGTTGGTACAGGGCAGCTTGTAAAAGAAACTATTCAAAAAGAGCTTGATGAAAGAAAAGTTAATTTTGAATTTGACATTGTATCAAATCCCGAATTTTTAAGGGAGGGAAAAGCTGTAGGAGACTGTCAGAGACCTGACAGAATAGTTATCGGTTATGAATCTGAAAAAGCAAAAGAGATTATGAAAAAAGTTTATGATGTGCTTTTTATCAATGAAACTCCATTTCTTTTCACAAACATTGAAACAGCAGAGATGATTAAATATGCTTCTAATGCATTTCTTGCTGTTAAGATATCATTTATCAATGAAATTGCTCTTCTGTCAGAAAAAGTAGGTTCTAACGCTCAAGAGATAGCAAGAGCAATGGGAATGGACGGAAGAATCTCTCCAAAATTTTTACACTGCGGACCGGGATATGGAGGATCATGTTTTCCAAAAGATACAAAAGCTATTGTAGATATTGGAAAAAAACATGGTGAGGATATGTATGTGATACAGGCTGCTATAAAGGCAAATGAAAAACAAAAAAGAAAAATGGTAGAAAAGATTATTACTAAAATGGGAGGAGTAAAAGGAAAAGTTATCGGTATTTTAGGGCTTTCTTTTAAACCTGATACTGATGATATGAGAGATGCTCCAAGCATTGATATTGTGAGAGGGCTTGTAGATGCAGGAGCAAAACTTCATGCTTACTGCCCTGAAGGAATTAAAGAAGCCAGATGGCGTCTTGCTGATATTGAAAAAAATATAATATATTGTGCTGATGAATATTCAGTTGCAAATGATGCTGACGGAATAGTTCTTATTACAGAATGGAACCAGTTCAGAGGAATGAATCTTGATAAAGTAAAAGACAGAATGAAAGATAATTTCTATTTTGATTTAAGAAATATATACGCTAAAGATAAAAACGTAAGAGATATTTTTAAATATTTCCCTATCGGACAGAATTAGAATAAAAAAAATCTGAGAAAAAATCTCGAGATTAAAAATATCTGCGTAATTTATGCAGTGAGTTCATCGTAAAAAACGATATGTTTGAGGCTGTAAGCCGAGTTTATCGTTTTTAGATGAATGAACAATATAAATAGCTAATATTTTTTCAGAGAGAATTTTTTCTCAGATTTAAATATAAGTCTTTTTAACTATTTAGATTTTTTGAAGATTCCGTTTAACATCATTGTTAAAGCTCCGTCTCCAACTACGTTACATGCAGTACCGAAACTGTCTTGAAGAGCGAATATTGTAAGCATTAAAGCAACTCCGCTGTCATCAAATCCTAATACAGATATGATAATTCCAAGTGATGCCATTACTGTTCCTCCTGGAACTCCTGGTGCTCCAACAGCAAATACTCCAAGTAAGATAATGAATAATACCATTGTTCCTACTGCAGGAAGATCACCGTATAAAATTTTAGAAACAGTCATAACGAAGAATACTTCTGTAAGAACTGATCCACATAAGTGAACTGTTGCTCCTAATGGAACTCCAAAGTTTGTTACATCTTCATCAAGAACTGGAGATTTTCTTGCACAAGCAAGAGCTATTGGAAGTGTAGCTGCTGATGACATTGTTCCTACTGCTGTTAAGTAAGCAGGACCATAGTATTTTAAAACGTCCATTGGGTTACATTTATTAACAATTCCACCGATTGTATAAAGAACTGCTAGCCAGATGTAGTGTCCTATTAAAACAACTACGATAACTTTTAAGAATACAGGGAATTGTTTTGTAATTCCACCTTCATAAGCAAGTGTAGCAAATGTTGAAGCTATGAAGAATGGTAATATAGGAATTATAACTCTGTTAACTATTGCAAGCATTATATTTCCAAATTCAGATAATAAATCTTCAAAATGTTTAGAACCAGTCCAAACAACTGCAAGACCTATGAATATTGCTAAAACAAGAGCAGACATAACTGACATTGTAGGTGGAATTTCCACTTTGAATACAAGTTCAGGAATTTGTTTAAGTCCTTCTACGTTAGCATCAATATTAAACATAGGAATTAATGTATAACCAGCCGCCATTGACATAAATGCTGCCCCCACAGACGATGTATATGCCAATCCAATCATAACTGCAAGCATTTTACTTGCGTTAGATTTCATTTGAGTTATTGCTGGTGCAATAAATCCTAAAATAATTAATGGTACTGTAAAGAATATAACTTGACCAAGTATAAACTTAACAGTATTAACAAGACCGATTATTGTTTCATTGCAGTATAAACCAATTACCAGCCCGGCAACTACTCCTAATAACAATTTAAGTATTAGGGAATCTTTAACTTTTGCCATAATAAATACCTCCTAAAAAATTTTAAAATATTTTGTTAAAATCCACTTAAATAATGATACTCTTTTTTTTAAAAAAAATCAATAGGAGTTTTAAAAATTATTGTTTTATTTTTATACCACATCGTTCTTTTTTTGTTCTTTTTTAACAATCCTGTTATATATTTTTTTCATAAGAACTATCTTTCTTACTTTTGTTGGAAAGCTTTCGTATGCTTTTTCCATTTCATTCAGCATTTCTATTATTGTTCTGGCGTCATTATTTCTGTCCTCAAAGTGCTCTTTCTTGGTTCTTTCCATGAAAAATTTAAAAGCCTTTACATTTAAGTTTCTTGCATGATGAAATACAAGAGTTTCTGAATATTTATTTGGACGGCTTATGTCTGCTCCTTTTTCTATCATATAATCTATCATATCCCACTTTGGTGCAAGCCCCAAAAGAAAAACAGGGGTTTCTTTATTGTTGGTTTCTATATTAATGTCTATTCCTTGGTCAAGAAAGAAGTCTATCCATTTTTTATCTTCTCTTTTTATAGCTACTGCCATATGAAGATAGCTAAGCTGTGTCCCGTTATATTTCATCTTCTCATTGATATTTGCTCCTATTTTCATAAGCATTCTTACTGCATCTATGGAATTAAGTTCTTTCATAGCTCTAAAAATAGGAGTCTCTCCGTTTTTCGCTGTTGTATTTACATCTTTTTTCCCTATTATCTCTTCAAGTCCGTTTATCAGTTCATCTCTTTCAGGAACATTTCTAAACTCATTTGTCCAAATCTCTCTTCTTGTTTTTTTCATTCCCTCTACATTAGCTGTTTTTCTGTAAATTTTTAAAGCTAAATCATAATTTTTTATAAAGAAATACGCGTCTCCAAGAAGAATGTTCTCCTTTTTGTTTATAAGGTATGGAATAAGTTTGTTTATTTCTTTTACGCTATATTCATTTCCTGCAATTTTCTGAGATATTTTCTTTTTTATTTCAAAATATTTATATGAAATATCAAACCTCTCAAGATATTTTAAAGACTTTATGTAATTCTCTTTTTCAAAAAGATTATCAATTATAAGTTTATAAAAATACACTTTTGGCTTTTTAAACCCTGTATTTTCTATTTTTTCAAGAGCAGTTTTATAATCTCCATTTTCTATATCTATCTCTGCCTCTTTTTCTGCAATCCATGAAGGATATTCTGCCTGTTCAAAGGCATATTGAGCTTCATCATATTTTTCAAGTTTATATAATTTTATTCCTTCCTGCATCCAGTCCTCTTTGCTGGAAAAACTGCTGTTCTGCACTATCTCTTCTTTTTTTACCTCTTTCTCTTCAACATTTATAAACTTTTTAATTTTTTCTAAAAGCTCATTTTTCTCTAAATTATCTTCCATAATAATCAGATTTTTTCTTGCTCTTGTTATTCCAACATAAAAAAGATTAAAATATTTTCTGTATCTCTGATCTTGTTTCACATTTCCTGACAAAATCTTTTTCCATGCCCATAAATTTTTGGAAATCAAATTATAGCAAATAACATCTCTGTATTCCAATCCTTTAATCTCTTCAACAGTAAAAATTCTATGCTTTATCCCTGAAAGTTCTGAGAAAGTTTTTCTTTCATCATCATCAGATACTATTATTGCTGCATTAACATCTTTTTGGAACTTTTCAATATATGAATAATCTATATGAGAAAGAACAACACTTCCCTCATCGAGAATTGCTCCCTCTTTATAATCGTCCATTCCCAGATTTCCAATATATTTTTTTCTTAAATCAGTTAAATAATTTGCAAGCTTTACAATATCTTTAGAACTTCTGTAATTTTTTACAAGAGTGGACATTGAATATTTTATATTATTTTTGTAATATAAATTTTTCAGCCTGTCAAAGCTAAATGAATTGAAGTTTACCATCTGATGAATATCTCCGGCAAACAAAATATTCTGTGGTTCTTCACACAAAGTAAACAGAAAATATATTTCTACCTCTGTTAAATCCTGAACTTCATCAACTAAAATAAAATCAAACTTTTCTGTATTTCCTGCTGCTTTTCTTGCAAGATCGTTAATATCATAAAGTCCGCTTTCATTTTTCCATTCTTCATATTTAAGAGCTATTCTGTATATCTCATTTTTCTGTTCTTTTTTAAGAACACTGTATTTTTTGCTTAAATTTTGATACTCTTCTAAAGAAATCAGCGGCACTGTAATATCTCTTTCCCAGTTGTCTGCTCCCTCTTTTACCATAAGTCCTTTTATAATTCCCAAAATTTCAAAATATATATTTAAGTCTTCTATCTGAAGTTTTTTCCTGTTTGGGAAAGAATAATTTAAAAAATCCAGAAATTTTCTATAATTTATAATTTTTCTTGTATCTGCTCCAAGTTCTTTTCTGTAAAACTCTTTTAAAGTATAAAACTGTGCTGCCTGTTTATATTTTTTATCTCTGAAAAAATTATACTGCTCTTCAAGATTATCTTTAAGATAAGTATTTCCTGTAAAATATCCTATCTTCTCAAATTCATAAAGATAATTATGCTCTTCTATATTTAAAATCTTTCTGAGAGTAATCGTACTCTTTCCGCTTCCTGCACTTCCTATAATAAAAAGCGGAGCAGGGGAAACTATTGTTTTATACTGCTCATCATTAAGATAATAGTAAAAATATCTGTTGTTTTTATTATTTATAAAAAAACTATCGTTTCTAACTTCATAAGTTATAACATTATTGTAGTTTATAAAAATATTTTTATCCAGCTCTTCTATTTTAGAAGGTTCAAAGTTATCTTTTATTATCTCAAAATCTTTTACAAACTGTATTTCTGCTCTTTTTGTATTTTTAACTCCATGATCGTGGGAAGAATACAATATAAATGTGATTGTTTCTTCCTCTTCTCCTCTTTTTGTTAAAGAGAAAAATATTCTGTCTCCGTTATTTACTCTAAATTCAAATCTATTCTCTACTCCCATAAGCTTTTTTATCCAGAATCCTTTGGGAATATCTCTTAAATTTTTAGAATTTTTTTCTATCTCACTATAAAAATATTTTAAGTTCTTTACAACCATATCCATTTTTTCTTTTGGAATTGATTTAAAGAAATTATCTCTAATTAAAAATTTCATCCTTACCTCTTTTTCTACTTTATTCTCATTACTATTGTATATTTTTTAAAATTTTCCTCATAACTCTTGTATTCTTTTACTCCACACTAATGCTGCTTTTTTATACAAAACATATACGAATTAAAGTACTATATTAATCAGAAAAATATACAATACATATGCTGATACAAATACAATATTAATGATAATGTATATACAATGTTAATGAGTATTTTTATTTTTAAAATATTTTTTATAAAACATTTTATTTACTTGTATTAAAATAAGATTTTTATAAAAAATTTTTCCCCTAACAATATAAAACAATTTTAAACAAATAATATAACATACTAACTAAGAAATTTATAGTTTATTGTCGTTTTTTTTATAAAAATATTAAAAACAAAAATTCATAGTCAATTTTAACATTATTTTCTCTAAAAGTAAATTTAAAAGAATATCTCTTGTATTTTTTGTAAGAATAAGATAAAATCATATTAATAAAATAAGCATGTTTCTTGTATAAAATGTTATATATTTTCTTTGTAAATACAACATTTTATACAAGAAATATGAGAATTTTTCGGAGGGAAAAATGAACAAAAAATATGAAGTTTTTGATGTTCCTAAAAACGAAGTAATAGATACAGGTCCAAGTGAAATCGTAGAAAAGTTCCTTGATGTTGCAGAAATAGAAGATGAACAGCAAAAAAGCTTAGTCAGAATAGATATAAACGTTATTGAATATCCTTTATTTACAAAAAACCCGAGAAGAAAGAAAAATCAGATTATAAGATATTTTTTTAATAGAGATAAAGAAGCATATATACAAGTAAACCCTACTTCAGGAGATTTTATTCCGGGAGAATTTGAAGAGAGGGTTTTTATTGCTATTCTTAAAATAATGAGAGATAAAAAATATAATAATGAATTTTACACAAGACCTTCAGAAATTTTATATAATATGGGAATTTCTCAGACTTCATATAAAAGTTTCTATAAAAAAATAACTCTGGCTCTTCAAAGGCTTTCACAGACCAGCTACACTTTTAAAAACTCCCTTTATTCTAATAAAATGAAAGGGATTATAGATGACAAAATTAATACTAACATAATGAATATAAGAATAATAACTCTTAATCAGGCAGAAAAAGATGAAATGGAATATTTTCAGGATAAAAGAACAAAAGAAGTTATAAAAATATCAATCTCAAATTATTTTTATGATAATATCATAAGAAAAGGATATCTTGTTTATGATTCCCAGCTTTTATTAAATATGGACAGTCCTATAACAAGGGCTCTTTATATGCTTATTAATAAATTGAGATTCAACGAACTTAATTTAAGGGTTTTAGCTCTAAGTCTTATAAAGAAAATTCCTTTAAGTGATGATACAAAATCTTTGGGAAGAAGTCTGAAATCTTTGGAAAAAAGCTGTAAGCAGTTAAAAGATATGGATTTAATAACTGATTTTAAAGTTATAAAACAGGGAAAACTTGTTCAGACAGAGATAGAATTTTTCTTTGAAGAAAAACATAATACTTTAAAACAAAATTTCTTTTTTGAAGATAAAAACCATTTTGATAACCTTGTAATAACATATACAGATAAGGGAGAAGATGGTGCTGTTGTTCCAAGAAGTGCAGAAGAGTTAATAGAGGTTCAAAAAGAAAGAGAAAATGTAACTCCTACACAGGAAAAAATTGATGCAATCTTTAATGAACTTCCTCCAAGAGCAAAAGAACTTAAAACAATGCCCGGAGCTATTAAAGATGCTATAAGGCAATATGGATTTGAAAATGCCAAGTATGCTGCCAAGTATATAAGCAGTAAAAAAATAACAAGTATTAGAAGTTATTTTATAAAGACTCTTGAAAAAGGCTGGGCAGAAGAGTTTATGCTGGCAGAAAAAGAGAAAAATCTGGCAGCAAAAGGTGTAAAATCGCAGAAGGTTACACTTGGTATTCGTCCGGAGCACATTTCACTGTCAGAGCCTGGAGCACAGGCAGTTACCGGTAAGATTGATGTAGCCGAGATGATGGGAAGTGCGATCCATCTGCATGTTACAGCAGCTGGAAAAGATACAATCATTATTGTGCAGACAATGGATCTCAATGGAAGAACACTTTC
>UQOH01000017.1 GCA_900542625.1 uncultured Fusobacterium sp. | reverse complement strand
ACAGATTCTAGGTTTTAAATTATGAATACAAAAGAATTTATAGAACTTTACACTATTAAAAACCAATGTGAAAACATTACAGAGAAAAAAGAAAAAATCACGTGTAAAATTTAAATCAAGCAGGCTATTAGATGATATGCTGTGCAATAATGTAAAATAAAAGGCTATTTAACCGATAGCCTTTTTTATTTCTTGAAGTTTTTTTATGTCCTTTACAATATATCCTCTTCCTTTTCTCTCAAGAATATCCTTTTCAACAAACTCTATTATAACCCTAGAAAGAGAAGGTCTTGCAATATTAAAAGAGTTTGCAACTTCATTTAAAGAGGGAGTAAATTTTATTTCGCTGTTTTTCATATTTTTTAAAATATAGTCAGCCAGTTTCTCTCCTATTGTCTTGTTGTTCACTTCATGCCATATTTTAGCAGATAAAAACTGTGCTTTTCCGCTTATCTCATCAAGAATATTTTTAGTAATATTTTCACTTAACTGGAGCATTTTTAAAAACTCTTTTTTTTCCACAAAAAATATCCTGCTTTCTGTTCTCGAAAAAAGGTCAACAGGAAATTTGTTGTTAGTTCCAAAAATGAATGCACTGGCAATAATACTTCCCTCTCTGATATCCTCTATCTTTTTTATATCTCCTTTATCTCCCATCATTTCAGAATAAAGTTCACCTGAAAGATTTATATAAATTCCTTCAACTTCATCTCCTCTGAAAGCAACAGTTTCTCCTTTTTCAAAAGTTAAAATTCTGTATCTTATTTTTTCTAAAATATTTTTAATATCATTTTCATTTACATCTTTAAAAAGATTTGTTTCTGAAAGCTTTAGTGCTAAATTCATAAATTCTCCTTTCTGCAGAAATGTAACTTATGTTACCGAATGATTATTTAAAGTATAATATAATTATCTCAGAAAGTAAAACTATCTTTGGAGGAAAAATATGAAATATATAAATGAAAATATGACAATTTTGGAAATATGTAATAATTATCCTGAAACAATAGAATTTTTAACATCAAAAGGTTTTAAAAACCTTGATAATGAAACAGTAAGAAACACAATAGGAAAAGTAACTTTAAAAAATGCTCTTTCTCTTAAGAAAATAAATGCAGAAACATTTGTTGAAATCTTAAACGAATTTATTTCACAAAACAGAGATTCAGCAGATATTACAATGAATAAAAAAGAGACAAAAGAAAAAAGTGAAAATGAAATAACTATGACAGGACTTCTTCCATGTCCCATAAGAATACCTATGCTTGAGGGAATGAAGAAATTTTTGGAAAACAATAAAGACATAGATTTAAACTATGACTTAAAAGCAGCATCTTACGGGCTTGACTGGCTGAAAGATGATGTTATAAAGGCAAACCATCCTGAAAAACTTGCAGATATTTTTATTTCAGCAGGGTTTGATCTGTTCTTTGAAGATGAACTTATGGGAAAATTTAAA
This sequence comes from uncultured Fusobacterium sp., assembly GCA_900542625.1. Lineage (GTDB taxonomy): Bacteria > Fusobacteriota > Fusobacteriia > Fusobacteriales > Fusobacteriaceae > Fusobacterium_B. Next base: position 28,446 of record UQOH01000017.1, on the reverse strand, counting down.
AAAGAAAATATTTTTAAGGATATTACAGGAATAAAAGAATACAATAAAGATTTTAATAACGAACTTATTTCTTTAAAAGACCCAGAGGGAGATTATTCAATGCTTGGAGTTGTTCCTGCTGTTTTCCTTGTTAATAAAGATGAGCTTAGAGGAAGAGAGATTCCTAGAACATGGGAAGATTTATTAAAACCTGAATTTGAAAAAGCTGTAAGTCTGCCTATTTCAGATTTTGATTTATTCAACTCAATTTTAATTAATCTTTACAAAAAATATGGAAAAGAGGCTGTTACAAAACTTGGAAAATCACTTCTTCAAAATCTTCATCCGTCACAAATGGTAAAATCTGACAAGTTTAAGGAAAATGTACCTGCTGTAACAATAATGCCTTATTTCTTTACAAAAATGATAAAGGATAACAGTTCAATGACAGCTGTGTGGCCTGAAGACGGAGCAGCAATTTCCCCTATATTTATGCTGACAAAAAAAGATAAAGAGGATAAATTAAAGAAAGTGGCAGAGTTTTTATCTGGAAAAGAGATTGGAACAATAATGTCACATCAAGGGTTATTCCCAACAGTAAATCCTGAGGTAGACAACAATATTGAAGGGAAAAAATTCCTTTGGGTTGGCTGGGATTATATTCACAAAAATAATATCGGGGAAATTTTAAGAGAGTGTAAAGAACTATTTTTTAAAGGAGCAGAGGAGGTAAAATAATATGAATTTAATAACAATATCAGGTCCTCCATCATCTGGAAAGACTTCATTGATAATTAAAACAATAGAAACATTTAAGCAGAGAGGTATAAAAGCAGGAGTTGTAAAATTTGACTGCCTTTATACAGATGATGATAAATTATATGAGAAAATTGGTATCCCTGTAAAGAAAGGGCTTTCAGGTTCGCTTTGCCCTGACCACTATTTTGTGAGCAATATTGAGGAAGTTGTTAAATGGGGAGTATCAGAAAATTTAGATGTGCTTATAACAGAAAGTGCAGGATTGTGCAACAGATGTTCTCCTTACATAAAAGATATAAAAGCTGTGTGTGTTATTGATAACTTAAGCGGAATAAACACCCCTAAAAAAATAGGTCCTATGCTTAAAACAGCAGATATAGTTGTAATCACTAAAGGAGATATTGTATCGCAGGCAGAGAGAGAAGTTTTTGCCTCAAGAGTTATGTCAGTAAATCCAAAAGCTGTGACAATGCACGTTAATGCTCTTAACGGTCAGGGAGCTTATGAGTTTGGAACTCTTATTTCTGAAAATAATGAGAACATCACTTCTTTAAAAGGAAAAAGTTTAAGATTTCCTATGCCTTCTGCTCTTTGTTCTTACTGTCTTGGAGAAACAAGAATAGGAGAGGAGCATCAAATGGGAAATGTAAGAAAAATTGATTTAGGAGGAAAATAATGGGAAAAATAAACAGAAAATTTATTGCAGATGAAAAATTAAAAACTGTTTTGGAAAAATATCCTTTTGCAGAAGATTTTTTAAAAGATAATCTTTTTGATATAGATTTAAATAAAAGTATTTCTGAAATTTTAAACTCTTACGATGAAGAGATTTTGGAAGAAAAAGCAATTGATAAATCAAAATTTACAGACAATGTAATAATTTTTATTGAACAGATGATAGAAATGCTTGGAATAGAGGAAAATACTATTGATGAGCTGACAATTACAGCAGGGATAAATAAAAGAGGAGAAAAAGAAAGTTTCGAGTCTTTCACTATTCATAAAGGAGAAATTATTGCTATTGTTGGTCCAACAGGAAGCGGGAAAAGCAGACTTCTTGCTGATATTGAGTGGGGAGCACAGGAAGACACTCCTACAAAAAGAAGAATTCTTGTAAATGGAAATCCTCTTGATAAGACTTCAAGATTTTCTTCCGGAAACAAGCTTATTGCTCAGCTTTCACAAAATATGAACTTTGTTATGGATTTAACAGTTCACGAATTTTTGGAACTTCATGCAAAAAGCAGAATGGTGCAGAATGAGGACGAGGTTATAAACAGAATTTTTGAGAAAGCAAACGAACTTGCAGGGGAAAAATTTAATATGAACACACCTATAACAAGTTTGAGCGGAGGGCAGTCAAGAGCACTTATGATAGCTGATACAGCAATTTTGAGTACATCTCCCATTGTTCTTATTGATGAGATAGAAAATGCCGGAATTGACAGAAAGAAAGCTCTTGATCTTCTTGTGGGAGAAGAGAAAATAGTTCTTATGGCAACACATGATCCTCTTCTTGCACTTATGGGAGATAAAAGAATTATTATAAACAATGGCGGAATTGAAAAAATAATGAGTATTACTGATGAAGAGAGAGGGATACTTAAAGATTTAACAAAACTTGATAATATAATTCAGGGAATGAGAAATAAGCTGAGATATGGAGAAAAGTTGGAGTTAGATTTATCAAGAGAAATAATATAATAAAAAAGAGCTTATTCAAGAATTTCAAATTTTGAATCTTGAATAAGCTCAAATTAGATATTATTTAACTTCTACAAATTTATTTTTTGGAGCTTTACATAAAGGACAAGTCCAATTTTCTGGAAGTTTTTCAAAAGGAGTTCCTGGAGCAATACCATTTTCAGGATCCCCTTCTACCTCATCATATTTATATCCACAAATACTGCAAGAATAAATTTTACTGTTTGAACCTTCTGTTGTTTCTTCTAAAGATACATATTTTTTAGGTTCTCCATTATTAAGAGCTGCCGTTAATACTGGAAGAATTTCTTCTATTCTTCCAACTATTCCATAATCTGCATTTTTAAATATTGGAGCATTTTCATCAATATTTATTGCTACTATTGTTTTGGCATCTTTTATACCTTTAAGATGTTGATCAGCTCCAGAAATTCCACAAGCTATATATAGACTTCCGTTAAATTTCTGTCCAGATATTCCAACATAGCGATTTAAAGGAAGATATTTTAATTCTTCTGCTACAGGACGTGATGACCCTACTGCTGCTCCTGCCTGTAATGCTAAATTTTTAATAAGTTCCATATTTTCTATGCTGCCGATTCCTTTACCAGCACTTACAACACGATCAGCTTTAACAATTGGAGTTTCAGGATCTATTCCTATATTAAAATCATATCCATCAGCTTTTAATGCTTCTACAAGAACTTCTACTTTTTCTTCTGCTGTTCCATCTTTTAAAATCATTTTTTTTCTTGTTTCTTCTGCAACTGCTTTAGGTTTTGTAGTTTCTTTATTTTTAGTTATTTTTCCAATAATATGAGCAGCTATAACCATTCTTTGAATTTCGTTTGTTCCTTCATAAATAGTACATATCTTTGCGTCTCTATATGCTCTTTCAACTGCCATTCCTTTTAGATATCCATTTCCTCCAAAAATTTGAAGAGCATCATTCACTATTTCAAGACATACATCAGAAGCGTATTGCTTTGCCATTGCTGATTCCATACCATAAGGTTCATGGTTTTCTTTCAGTTCTGCAGCACTGTATACTAAAAATCTTGCTGCTCTAAGTTTTGTTGCCATATCTGCAAGCTTAAATGATATTACTTGTTGTTGTGCTATTGGTTTTCCAAATTGGATTCTTTCTTTTGCATATTCTAAAGCATGTTCATAAGCTCCTTGAGCTATTCCAAGTGCCTGAGAAGCAATACCTATACGTCCTCCGTCAAGAGTTGTCATAGCAATTTTAAATCCTTCTCCCTCTTTTCCAAGAAGATTTTTTTTAGGAACTTTTACATTATTGAAAAGAAGCTGCGTTGTTACTGATGAACGGATGCCAAGTTTATCATAATGAGTTCCGAAAGTAAATCCTTCCCATCCTTTTTCAACTATAAATGCACTTATTCCTCTAGTTCCTATTCCAGGAGTTGTTACTGCAAAAATAATATAAGTATCTGCTTTAGGAGCATTTGTTATAAATATTTTTTCTCCGTTTAAAATATAGTAATCTCCGTCAAGAACAGCAGTTGTTTCAGTTCCGCCGGCATCACTTCCAGCATTAGGTTCTGTAAGCCCGAAAGCTCCTATTTTTTCACCTTTTGCTAAAGGAACAAGATATTTTTCTTTTTGTTCTTCAGTTCCAAAAGCCATAATCGGATACGCTCCAAGAGATACGTGAGCAGATAAAATAACTCCTGTTCCTCCATCAACTCTTGAAAGCTCTTCAACAGCTATAGCATAACTTAAAGTATCAAGACCTGCTCCTCCATATTTTTTTGGGTATGGAATACCCATAAGACCCATCTCTCCAAATTTTTTTATTCCCTCTGTTGGAAACTCATTATTCTGATCCAGCATAAAAGCAATTGGTTTTATCTCATTCTCAGCAAATTCTCTTATTCTTATACGTAGTGCCTCGTGTTCTGCAGTAGTTTTAAAAGCCATATTCCATACCTCCTTGTTCTTGACGTTATAATAATTAAAAATTAACCTAAAAATAAAATTTAGTTTTCTTTAGTACAGCATAACAAATTTTACAATTAAAGTCAATTTATTTTTGTTATGATTACAAATTAAAAATATGTATAAAGTACATTTCTATATATTTTAAAACAAAAATAAAAACTGCTGTAAAATATCAAAACAAATACAGCAGTTTTATTATTTAAAATTTTATAAGTTTCTCAAGCTGTCTTACCTTTTCTGCAATATCCTCAGCTCCAACGATATCACTTACAAGACACACATTTTTAGCTCCCCTTGAAATAATTTTATGGAGATTATGTTCCTTAATTCCTCCAATAGCTGTAAATGGAAGATGAAGATTTTTTACAGCATACTCAAGATAACCAAGCCCAACAGGAGCAGTATCTTTTGTAGTTGTAGGGAAGATAGGACCGACACCGATATAATCAACATCAGGGTTAAGGTATGCTTTCATTCCCTGTTCTTCTGAATGTGTAGAAAGCCCGATTATTTTATCATCACCAATAAGTTTTCTTACATCAGAAGGTTCCATATCGTCCTGCCCGATATGAACTCCGTCAGCATCAACAAGAAGAGCAATATCCACATGGTCGTTTACAATAAAAACAACACCGTTTTCTCTGCAAAGCTCTCTTATCTCTCTTGCCTCTTTCACTTTTTCTTTGATAGATTTAGTTTTATCTCTGTATTGGATAATTTTTATTCCACCTTCAATCATGGCTTTTACACATTGAAGATTGCTTTTTCCATGGGCAAAATTATCCCCTGTTATTCCATAAATTCCTTCAGGAATAATTATTCTATCTCTCATAAAACCCTCCTTTTTCCAGAACTATTCCTGCCATAAGGGCAGCTGTAATTCCTACTTTGTGAGAATATGTTTTATAATCATCAGTATCTTTTTCAAAATCTCCTGCAATATAAAGATTTTTTCCTATTTTTTTTACTGTAATATTTTCAGTGTCCCAATGCCCGATACCAGAGGCTGAAACAATAATTTTTCCTTCAGGCAGAAGTTCTTCTATAAGCATTGCCTTATTTTCTTTTTTATCAAAAGCCTCAACTACAATGTCACAATCCTTAAAAAACTCTTTTATATTATCTCTGTCAAATTTAATAACCTCATATTCAAATTCTCCCTCAGGATTTATTCCCAGAAGATTTTCTGCAAGAGTTCTGCTTTTGTATAATCCAATCTGATTTTTGAAGAAAAACTGTCTGTTCAGATTTGACTGCTCTATTTTGTCAAAATCTCCAAATTTCAAATAGTCAACACCTGTCCTCACAAGGTGGCATGCAACATTTGAGCCTATTCCTCCACAGCCTGCAATTCCAATTTTAATTTTTCTGTTTTCCATTATACTATCTGCTCCCAATCTTTAAATATAGGCTGGAATCCATTATCTCTTATTGCCTGAATTGTTTCTTCAGCACTTCTGTTGTCGCTTATTTCAAACTGGCATGTAGAAGGATCGTTTTCTGTATATCCTCCAACATCTGTTTTTGAACCAACAGACATTTTTGTAATTCCCATATGCATCAAGTGATCTCTGAAACTTGCTATCTCTCTTGTAGAGATATTTATATCAGCTTTCACTTGGAACAGTCTGTATGCTGTCATGAACTGTACAAAAGTAATATCATCTAATGGGTGATCAGGCTGGAATCCTCCCTCTGCCGGATTTATTCTTGGAAGAGAGATTGCAAAAGATGAATTCAGATATTTATCAGTCAGATATTTTAAGTGAAGCCCTGCCATGAAAGCCTCTTTTTTAATTTCGCTAAGCCCGAAAAGAGGACCTATTCCAATAGTTCTTATACCTGCTTTTGCTCCTCTTTCAGGTGTGTTAAGACGGAAATGATAATCTTTTTTCTTACCAGAAATATGTACTTTATCATAAATTTCTTCATCATAAGTTTCTTGATATACTGTAAGCCCGTCAACACCAATATCAGCAAGTTCTTTGTATTCCCATTCTTCTAAAGGCATAACCTCAATAGAAACAGAGTTGAAATATTTTTTTAAAACTTTTACAGCATCTTTTAAGTAATCTAAAGTTACAAGTCCGTGAGCCTCTCCTGTAAGCATAAGAATATGCTCAACACCTTGTTTTGCAATTTCTTTTGCCTCTTCTTCTATCTGCTCAAGATTCTGGTGCTTTCTGATAATATGGTTTTTCTTAGAAAATCCACAGTATGAACAGTTGTTTGTACAGAAGTTTGAAATATATATAGGCATATAAAGAGAGATAATATTTCCAAAATGCTGTGTTTTTATTTCCTGAGCTCTTCTTGCCATTTTTTCAAGATGATTTTTTGCTTTTGGAGAAAGCAGATTTAATAAATCATATTCTGTTAATTTTTCTTTGTAGATACTTTCCAAAACATCTTCATCTGTTACCTGTGAAAAATATCCCTCAAAATCAAAATCTTTCCATTGTGTAACCACATCATAAAATCCCATTATTTGTGACCTCTGAAAAGGAAATCTGTAAGAGGAGATGATGCATTTGCATATTTAGAAGTTTTAGCAAGCTTAGCAAGGTAAGCCATTCTTCCAGCCTCAACAGCCATAGCAAAAGCTTTTCCCATCATAACAGGGTCTTCAGCAGTAGAAATTGCTGTGTTTACAAGAACAGCATCTACTCCCATTTCCATAGCCTCTGCTGCTTGAGAAGGTGCTCCGATTCCTGCGTCTACAATAATAGGAAGTCTTTTATTATCGTTTAACATTTCGATTAATGGTTTTGTAAGAAGTCCTTTGTTTGACCCGATTGGTGCTCCAAGAGGCATTACTGCTGCTGCTCCTGCCTCTTCAAGTTTTTTAGCTGTAATAAGGTCGGGCATAATATATGGAAGAACTATAAATCCTTCTGCTGCAAGAATTTTTGTAGCTTTTACAGTTTCTTCGTTGTCAGGCATTAAATATTTCATGTCGTTTATAATTTCTATTTTAATGAAATCTCCGCATCCAGCCTCTCTTGCAATTCTTGCAATTTTTACAGCCTCTTCTGCATTTCTTGCTCCAGAAGTATTTGGAAGAAGAGTAATGTGTTTTGGTATGTAGTTAAGAATGTTTTCTTTTGGGTTTTCAAAATTTATTCTTCTAAGTGCCATAGTAATAATATTTGATTTGCTTGCCTCAAGCATAGGAGCTATAAGGTTTTTATCAGAAAATTTTCCTGTTCCTGTAAGCAGTCTGCTTTCAAATTCATATCCTTTTAAAACTAATTTATCCATAATATTACCTCCAAAATATATTTTACTTTCTTTGTACAAATTTCAGGGTCTACCCTCCAGATACAAATGCAAGTACCTCTACAGCAGATCCGGCTTTTACAAATGATTTGTCCCAGTCAGCTTTTTTCACAACATCATCATCAATAAGAACAACAGCTCCTGAAAGATTCATATTTTTTTCTTCTCCAAGATTTTTTATAAACTCAGTTACAGTTACTTCTTTTTCAAGGGTAATTTTTTTACCGTTTAATATAATCTCCATCTTTACCTCCCTTTTAACTTTATATTTATAATAAAATACAATATTGAGAGTATAAAAAAAGCTCCAACCTGAGTCGGAGCTTAAAATCTGCTGTACTTTAAAAAACCTAAAAAATTAAGAATTATAGTAAAGTAGTTTTATACTTCCCTCCGCTGGCACTATCCAGTTCAGGTAATAAGAGTCGAGAACGAATCTCCTCTCAGCCTGTTAAAGCTCCTCTAGTAGTTTGTATTTATTATTTACTCTAAAATTATATAACTATATATTTTTTATGTCAACCAATAAAAATTTTTATTGAAACTAGAATTTAAATGTAGCAGAAAGTGCTATTGCATCTACCTGTTTTTTAAATGTAGTTGTTTTCATTCCATTTTTTACAGCTGTACCGTTTTTATAATCAACATAAGCATAAGAAATTAAAAATTCTTTTGTTTCATCTGGAGTATATTTAACTCCCATACCATACATATCAGCATCAAGAGCATAGTCAGTATCTTTATATGTATTTTCATTTGCTCCAGTGTCAGTATATTGGTATCCTGCCATTAATGTCCATTTGTCATTTAATTTATAATCAACCCCGAAAGAGATTTCATAACCATTGTCGTAGTGGTCGTAAGGATTGTCAGTATTTGCATTTTTTATGAAATAGTAGTTTCCAGATGTTAATAAAGTAATTCTGTCTGTTAATTCATAAGAAAGTCCAAGAGCCATCATTGCAGGAAGGTTTCTGTTTCCGTCAACTAACCATTCAGATATAACAGATTGCTGACTAAGGATACCGTGTATTTGATTAAGAGCAGGATCAAATTTATCTGTTGCTTTTTGAACAGGAGATGATACTTTTAATTCTCCATCAGCATCAAGATTCAGATGAACTTCTGTTTCATATTTAAATCCGATATTTAACTTTTTAGTAGGCTGATAGTTGAAACCAACTACTCCTCCAACTCCCCATCCTGTTCTTTCAGAATCTATATCAACTTTAACAGGAATTCTTTCATAAGGTGTTCCTATGGTCTCTTTACCTGTGGCAAGAGAATAATTTCCTGTACCACTAAGTTCTCTTGTAACATACATTACTCTTGCTCCGGCAGCAACACTGAATTTAGAATTTATTTTTTGTGCCATTCCAAATGTAGTATTAAAATAATATGATGAACCTTCTACAGTATTACCGTTTAAATATTCAGCACCTGGAATAAGAGCTCCAATTACCTCAAAAGCAGAAATTCCATTTTCATATTTAACTTTTCCTCCACCTGCTGCTGCTCCTGCATGGAAGAAATATGATCTGTCTCCATCTTTTTTTACTAATTGAAGACTTGGAACAAAAAGACTTGGATGATCACTTTCGTGGCTTAATTTTCCTGTTCCATTCATAACAGTTTCCATTTCATAATTTTTAAATAATGTTTGTGAGTTTAATTGAACATAAAGCCCGTCATCTAAAAATACAGTACCTGCTGGGTTATAATATGCCCCAGATACTCCAACCTTACCAATCATAGACGGATGTGCAAAATATTCTGCATCCTGCTGTGCAAGATAGTCGATACTTCCTGCAAAAGCATTTGCAGAAGCAATCAACGATAAAACTATTAACGATTTTTTCATGTAGTCCCCCTTAAAAATATATCAAAATTTAATTAATTACCCTCTGCCAGTTTATCTAAATGACGTTTTAAACCTGCATGTACAATAACAGATCCCATATCACGAAGTTCTGTAAGTATATCCTGATAGCTTGGATTATAAAATCCTGAACATATCAAAGAGGCATATCCCTGTACATACCACCAACCTTTTTTAAGCATCCATTCTATTTCTTCATCAGAAAGATGTTTGTATGTGTCATCAGCTCTGAAGTTTGCAATAATAAGATTTTTTAAGTCAGTAATAATTTCATCAATAAAATCTTTTGATAAATCTTCTCTTAAAAAAATAGATCTGAAAAGAGCTTTTTCCTGTTTGGCAAAAATACATATTCCAATACCTATATTTAAAAGCCCAAGATCTGTATATTCAACTTTTGTTATATCAAAAAGCTTATTCTTGGCAAGTCTTGACATCTCGTTTTTTAAATCTGCCATAGATTTAAAATTTGAATAGATAGAGATAGTAGAAGAACCAAGTTTTTTGGCGATATTTCTTGCAGTGATACATTTCATACCGTCTTCTATAAGAATATTGTAAGCCACCTGTAAAATTTCATCTTTGGTAAAATTTAAAGATCTGGCCATAGTTTTTCCTCCCTATAACATAACAAAGTAATAAAATATTTTCATAAAATTATAACAAACTCAATGAAAATTATAACTCAAAAAATGTATAAAATCAATAGGAAAATTAAGGATAAAATAAAACGGTGTTATGAAATTAAATAACATTATTAAAAAAAATTTCATAACACTATTATGAAATTAATTTAAAAAAATGACATAGAAATGACAAATGTATAGTATAATATGTCTAATAGAAAAAATAAAGAATTAAGGAGGAATTATGAGTGTTTTTGTAATATTTATATTTATTCTTTTGGTTGTTATTCTTCTTGCTCTTCATGTAAGAATAGTATCTCAGTCAAAAGCATATGTAATTGAGAGATTGGGAGGATATCTTACAACATGGCAGGTAGGTCTTAATATTTTAATGCCTTTTGTAGACAGAATAGTTAAAATAGTTTCTTTAAAAGAACAGGTTATAGATTTCCCGCCTCAGCCTGTTATCACAAAAGACAATGTTACTATGCAGATTGACTCTGTTGTATATTTCCAGATAACAGACCCTAAACTTTATACTTACGGTGTTGAGCATCCAATGAGTGCTATTGAAAATCTTACAGCGACAACATTGAGAAATATAATCGGAGAAATGGAGCTTGATACAACTCTTACATCAAGAGATACTATAAACACAAAAATGAGAGCAGTTCTTGATGAGGCTACAGACCCATGGGGAATAAAAATAAACAGAATTGAGTTAAAAAATATTATTCCGCCTAGAGAAATTCAGGACGCAATGGAAAAACAAATGAAGGCTGAAAGAGAGAAAAGAGAGGCTATCCGTAGAGCTGAAGGGCAGAAAGAGGCTGCAATTCTTGTGGCAGAAGGAGAAAAAACTTCTCAAATCTTGAGAGCAGAGGCAGAAAAAGAAGCTGCAATTTTAAGAGCTGAGGCTAAGAAACAAAGTCTTGAAAAAGAGGCAGAAGGACAGGCAGCAGCTATTCTTTCTATTCAAAAAGCAAAAGCTGAGGCTATTGTGGCATTAAATGAGGCTGGAGCAACTAAAGAAGTTCTTGCTCTTAAAGGAATGGAAACATTTGAGAAAGTTGCTGACGGACAAGCTACAAAAATTATTATTCCTTCTGAACTTCAAAATATTGCATCATTAACTTCTGTATTTGGAGAAATGCTGAAAACAGATAAAACAAATAAATAATAAATCAAAAAAGAAGTTGTTATAATTATGCAACTTCTTTTTTAATTTATATTGTAAATTTTTATTTTAAAAGGTATACTTTAAGAAATCAAAGCAGCCAAGCGAGGAAGTTTATCATGAAAAAAATGGTTTTATTTCTAATTCTAATTTTATTTTTGGCAGGATGTACAAATAAGGTTATTCAAAAGCCTCGTAAAACAGAAGGAGTATATACTTATACCCCAAAAACAGAAGAAATTCTGATAAGTTTTATGATACAGAGCCAAGAACCTGACAGAAGCATTTCTGATGTGGCAGAAAAAGAATTGATAGCTAAAAAATTAAGGATACCAAGAGAACTGATAATAGACAGCAGAGAGAAAATACTTCATTTTTATGATGAAAAATCTCTCGAAAATAAAAATAAGGTTTTAATAATTTATAATTTTGAAAGCTATGAAAAAATGACAAATGATTTTTATAAGAAATTTATAAAAGAAGATGGCTATTCTGATATAAGAAAATACAGTGATGAGGCAGTTACACTTGGGGAAATAATATGGAATATGCAGGATAAAAAACTTCATATAATAGCTAATGAAAATGAGAATTATTATGTAATGGACGCTCTTCATTATGTAAATTTAAAATACTGCCGTGAAAATTTCTTTGATGAAAGAAGAAGAGATCTGCAGCTGGATATTATTTCTGTAAACAGTCCTCTGTTTTTAGAAAAACATTTAGAGGGATATACAAATTCCCAGGTAAGATATTATACAAATGAGAACAATGTTCTTTATGAGGGAAAAGAGGTTACAACTTCTGAGAATATAGGATACGGAACAAAAATTTTTATGTATGGAGTTACTAAAGGACTTGAAATAATAAGTCTTCCAAAAGCCGGACTGAAAAAACTCCTTGGTACAGAAAATTAATTTAAAAAATAAAATATTAAACGGAAAAGAGGTGATTGGGTATGGAAACTGAAAAGACTCAAAGAAAAGAACTTATAAAAGAGATGCAGAAAAAAGCAGAGATGAAAAAACTGGAAGGAATAACTTTATTCCCTATATCAGCGCAGGTTTTTAATGACCCAAGCCTTGAGTGTTATTTTAAACCTCTTTTAAGTGTAAAAAAGCATATTTTAGGTAAAGAATATAATATTCACCTGTTATCCACAGACGGTGTCTCCCTGGAAGAAAAATTTTTAAATTCTGAGGGATATTTTTTCGGATTTAAATATGACAACGGTAAATATGATTTTTTAGGAAATTTAAAAGCTTTTGGGAATTCAAATTTCAATGAGCTGTATTCTGTTCTCAAAAAAGATTTTTCAGAAAAAAAAGATGAATATCTGAAAAATAAAATAAGTTTTAAAGATTATTATGAGTGCAATAAAGAATTGATAAAAGAAACAGCAAGATTTACTAAAAATCAAGACCCGCAGTATTTTGCAGAGGCTTTTTACTGTTATGAGTTTACAAAATATTATTATGAAAAAACAGGAAAATTCTGTCATGTAAGTGAGATAACAGAAAACTACGAACATGATGATAATGAAATTTTATTAAATTCTGAAGAACTTACTCCTTATTTAGATGAATTTTTTATAAACTTAGAGTATAATCTTGCAAACAAATATAATATTTCTAAAAAAAGTGCTGTATGCGGTGCAGAGGGATTTCGTTTCACATGCTACGGAGGAGTATCAATAGCTTTTGCAGATACAGAGCAGGATATAATCTATATTTTAGAGCATCATAGTTAGAAAATAAAAATATCAGCATAATTGTAAATTAATACAAACAGCTGATATTTTTTATTTTATAACTTTTTTAAATCAGCAGGAACTTCAATGATAAAAGTTTTTGCTGTGTTATAAGTTACAAAACCTAAAGGTGCTCCCTTTGGTTTGTTAAGATTTTTCTTTTCAGTATATTCCACAACAACTTTCTGTCCCTTTTGTGCCTTTGAATAGAAAGCAGCACAAAGAGCAACTCTGCTTATAAAATCATCATTGTCTGCAAAATCTTCTTTTTTGACAATAAAGTGAGAGCCGGGAATATCTTTTATATGAAACCAGACATCATCTTTTCTGGCAAACTTAAATGTAAGATAATCATTTTCTTTATTATTTCTTCCAAAATAAACAGTCTTATTATCAATAATAATTGTGCCGAAATTATCTGTTTCTTTCTTTTTGTTTTTCTTTGGTTTTCCTTTAAGTTTTATGATTTTTTCTTCTGAAAGTTCTTCTTCAATATTTTTTAAACCATTTATGTCACTGCTTTTTTCAATGAAAACCAAAACACTTTCAAGATACTGTGTTCTCTGTTTGAAAAATGTAAGACGCTCTCTGCTTATCTCCAATCCTCTCTTCATTTTTGAAGACTTTTTATAAATCTTATTCAGATTGTTCTGAGGATTAAGAAGAGGGTCAAGGCTTATTGTTATCTCTTTGTTTTCATAAAAATCATAAGCTTTTACAGATTTATCCCCTCTTTTGACAGAGTATAAAACAGAGGCAAGAACATCTCCGAGATTTTTATATTTTTCATGCTCAGACATAATAACTATATCTTTTTCAATGTTTTTTATAATTTTTTCTATTTTTTTAAGCTCTTTCTCCACAGCTGAAACCAGTCTGTTTTTTAAAATAAGATAAGAGTTTGAAAGAGAGTTTTCTTTGATATATACATTTACCATTTCACTGAAACTGCTGTATTCTCTCACTTCATCATATTCTTTAGGCTGAATGTTTAAGACACAGGCAAATACAGGACTGCTGTTTTTAAAATATATTTTTGGAGAAATCTTATCTTTAAGAAACTGTTTTAAATCATCATAAGATTTCATATATTCCAAAGCTCTTTTTCCTATTCCTTCAATATTTTGAAGAGCTGTATTTTCTTTAATACAGTTTTCAAATTCATCTCTTCCTATCATTTCCGGGTTTGCTTTTTCCTCAACAACAGGCTGAACATACTCTGCTCCGGGGAAAAGAGTACGAAGAGAATTTTCTTCCAGTGAGAATTTTTTTAATAAAGTAATTATTCTGTCCTCGCTGTCAGTCAAAATTATATTTGAATGTTTTCCCATAATTTCAAAATAAAGGAAATAGTTTTTTATCTCTCCAAGCTCGTTAAGTTTAGAGAAATGAAATTTTAATATTCTGTCAAATCCTAACTGCTCCACATCTTCAAGAGCTGCATTAACAAGATATTTTCTTAATACCATTAAAAAATTTGAATTGTCTTCTAAAAAATTTTCCTCTTTATCTTCGTTTATATAGCATATTGGAAGTGACGGATTACAAGAGAAAAACAAAGATGTTTTCCCAAAGTGCAGAGATAAAGAAAGAGTTGAATTTTGAAAAATCTTTCCAACTCTTTTCTTTTCTAAACATTTTTTTAATTCATCTTTTATTTTAGACAGGGACAAACCGTCAATATACAGCAATTAGTCTTCTGCCTTTAGAGCAATAAGATTTTTAGCATCTAAAACATTTATCTCTAAAATAGTTCCGTCAGTTTTTTTCAGAAATATTTTGTCTGCTGCTTTTGTTTTTCCTATTTCAAGAACTGTGTAGTGTTCAATTCCATGCTCTCTGAAATAGTCCTGCACTATTGGTGTTCCTTTGATTTCAACTATTGAAACTTTTTCTTTATAGTTAAATTCAGTAATAGGAAGTGGTTTTAAAAACTCTGACTTATTTCTTAAATTTTCAAGTATTTTTTCAAAAGTTTTTAAGAAATGCTCAAGATCGTCTGTTTCAATATTTTCTGTTATATTTGATACTATCATTTTATGATAATTGTTATGATAGTTTAATGCTTCAAGCCCTTTCTTTGAAAGAGAAACATATACTTTTCTTCTGTCAGAGTCTGAACGTGCTCTTATAACAAATCCTTTATCACCAAGTTTTGTTATGGCAACAGTTGCTGTTCCCATAGTAATTGCAAGCCTGTCTGAAAGTTCGTTCATAGTTATAGATTCAGAACCGATAGCCTCTATAATATGAAGTTCTGTATGTGTAAGACATTTTATTCCTCTTTTTAATGCCAGATCTTCTGATTCATAAAAAAGTTTGTAGAAATTTTCAAATATTGCATTAACTTCTTTTACATATGACATCTGTTTACCCCTCCTTTTTTAGGCTGGCAATTCTCTCAGCATAATCACCTTTGAAAACATATGACCCTGCAACAAAAATATTTGCTCCTGCCTCAATGCACTTTCCTATTGTTTTGTCTGTGATTCCTCCGTCAACTTCAATGTCAACTGTAGGATTCATCTCTCTAAGCTCTTTTATTTTTCTTACAGCACTTTCAATAAATGACTGTCCTCCAAATCCAGGGTTAACACTCATAACAAGCACCATATCAACTTCATCTATAAGGTATTTTACAGCCTCAGCCGGTGTTCCCGGATTTAAAACTATTCCTGCTTTTACTCCGTGAGATTTTATCTGCTGTATTACTCTGTGAGGATGTGTAGTTGCTTCTACATGGAATGTGATAATATCTGCTCCTGCTTTTACAAATTCCTCTATATATCTTTCAGGCTGAGTAATCATTAAGTGTACATCAAAAACAAGGTCTGTTTTATCTCTTACTGATTTCATAACAGCAGGTCCAAAAGTTATGTTTGGTACAAAAATACCATCCATGATATCAACATGAACCCAGTCAGCTCCTGCTTTATCTATTGCTTTAACCTCTTCCCCTAATTTGCTGAAATCAGCAGACAATATAGATGGGGCAATTTTAATATTTCTCATATCTGTTCCACCTCTCGTTTTTTAATTTTTCATATACTTTTTTATAAAATTCATATCTTATTTTTGATATTTTTCCCATTTCAACTTTTTCTTTTATAACACATTTCGGCTCATTTATATGATGGCAGTCTAAAAATTTACAGTATCCCTCATCAAAAGTAAACTCTTTAAAAAGAGATACAAGTTCCTCAACATTTTCTATTGGAGGAAGTTCAAGAGAGGAAAATCCCGGAGTATCAATAACATATCCTCCCTCTGCAAGAGGAATAAGATTGCTGTCCCTTGTTGTGTGTTTTCCTGCTTTGAGTCTTTTGCTTGTTTCTCCCACTGTAAGCTCTTTTTTATCCTGAATTATATTAAGAATACTTGATTTCCCGACCCCGCTTGGTCCTCCAAAGGCAGTTGTTTTTCCTTTTATAAGCTCTTTCACTTTATCAATATTGATATTCTGCACTGTTGATACAAAGAAAACAGGAATATCAATATTTTTTAAATATGAAAGTGTGTTTTCAAGTTTTGTTTTTTCTTCTGGAGTAAGCAGGTCTGTTTTGTTAATTACAACAATGGGAGATATTTTGTGGTAAATGCTGTTAAGTATCAGATTATTTAATCTGTCCAGCTCAATTTCAGGGTCTTTTGCTGCAAACTGAATAACAAGATAATCAATATTTGAAACCAAAGGTCTGTTGATTATATTTTTTCTCTCTTCAATTTCCATGATAAAATTATCCTCTGAAATTTCGACATAATCTCCTACAACGCAGTTGTCTTTTTTATCTTTTCTTTTTAAAACTCCGCGAAGTCTGCATTCATGCGTGTCTGTTCCATCACTCACATAATAAAATCCTTGTATTTTATTTATTACTCTTCCTTTTATAATACTGCTCAACTCCTTATTTGCTGACAACCAGATCTATATTTGAACCTGCAGAAATCTTGCTCCCTGCATTAACACCTGATTCCACTACAATATCACTTTCAAGACCGGGAACTTCAATTTTTGTTATGTTTCCCACAAAAAGAGATTCCTCTTTTATTTTTGCCTCTGCCTCTTTAAGAGTATACCCTATTATATCAGGAACTCTCACTATTTTTGAAGAGGCTCTGCTGCTAACAAGAAGAGAGATTCCCTCGTCCATATCAACAACGCTTCCTTTTGCAGGTGTTGTGGCAATTATACAGTTATATGCAAGGTTTGAATCTGTTCTTGAAATCTCTTTTACTTTTATTCCTTTTTCTTCAAGAAGAGATCTTACTTCAAAAAGCTGCTGTCCGTAAAAGTCAGGAACTTTGAAAAGATTTTCTCCTTCGCTTACCCAGACTCTCACTGTTCTTCCTTTTTTCACAATCTTATTTTCAGAAGGTTCCTGCATAAATATCTCGCCTTGAGGAAGATTAGAAAAATCTTTTCCAATTTCTACCACATCTATTGTTCCTTTTGGAATCATGGCTTTTGCCTCTTCTATTGTCAGTCCTTTAAAGTTCGGAGTGTAATAGAAACGGTTATTAAAATAATATTTCAAAAATATATGAGCTGCAAAAAATGATATCAGACAGAAAGATATCAGATAAGAAAAAATTATACAGAATTTCTTCATTTATCCTCCTAAATTTATTTACAAAAATCTAATTCAACTATTAAAATCATAACACATGAACCCCAAAATATCAATAATTACTTGCTAAAACCTATGTTAAATGATAAAATAAAATGTATTATTCCACAGAATTTTGTATTCAAAAATTATTTATTATAGAATGTTTTAGGAGGAAAAAATGGAAGGTATTGTTGAGGTTTTAATTTCTAGAGAGAAAGTTGAGGCACGTATAGAGGAACTTGCAAGAGAGATTGAAAAAGATTATACAGGAAAAGAATTAGTATGTGTGGGACTTTTAAAAGGATCTGTTATGTTCATGTCTGATCTTATAAAAGCTGTTAATCTGGATTTAAGAATTGACTTTATGAAAGTTTCAAGCTACGGAGCAGGAACAGACTCTACAGGAGTTGTAAAAATTCTTAAAGACGTAGACCTTGATCTTACAGGAAAAGATGTTCTTATTGTAGAGGATATCATTGATACAGGACTTACAATAGTTAATGTTAAAGATTTCTTAAGCAAAAAGAATCCAAACTCAATCAAAGTATGTACTCTTTTAGATAAACCAAGCAGAAGAAAAGTAGAAGTTGAAGGGGAATATGTCGGATTTGAAATTCCTGATGAATTTGTTGTAGGATATGGACTTGATCTTGATGAGCAATACAGAAACATACCTTTTGTTGGAAGATTTGTAAAAAAATAAGAGAACGGAGTTTCGTAAATGTCTTTTAAACATAAAAAAAAGTATGGTCAGAACTTTTTAACTGACCAAAATACAGTGCTGCAAAAAATAATGGAGGTTTCTCATATAAAACCTCATGAAGAAATCCTGGAAATAGGACCGGGAGAGGGAGCTCTTACAGAACTTCTTCTTGAAAAAGCCTCTAAAGTTACATGTGTTGAGATAGATACAGATTTAGAGAAAATTCTTAGAAAGAAATTTGGAAATAATGAAAAATTTAATCTTATAATGGAAGATATTTTAAAAGTGGAACTTGATAAAGTTATAGCTCCTCACACAAGAGTAGTGGCAAACATACCATATTATATAACATCTCCTATTATAAACAAACTTATTGAAAACAGAGACAAAATAGATGAGGCATATCTTATGGTTCAGAAAGAAGTGGGAGAGAGAGTCTGCGCTTCTTCAGGAAAAGAGAGAAGTGTTCTTACTCTTGCTGTTGAATATTATGGAACAGGGGAATATCTTTTCACAATTCCAAAAGAGTTTTTTAACCCTGTGCCTAAGATAGATTCAGGATTTATTTCAATCAAATTTTATGATGACAGAAGATATGAAAAACTGATTTCAGAGGATATTTTCTTTAAATATGTAAAAGCAGCTTTTTCAAACAAAAGAAAAAATATAGTAAATAATCTTTCTGTTCTTGGAATTTCAAAAGATGTCATTAAAGAAAAACTTGAAATTCTTGGAATTCCTGCAAATGAAAGAGCAGAGAACCTGACAATAGAACAGTTTATTAAGATTGCTGAAATTTTTGAGAAAGAGCAGTAGGAGGCTTTAATGCAAAGTTACGAATTTAAGATACAAAGCAGAAAAGAAGATATAGATTTTATTAATAAAATAATTGAAGCTTATGAAGAAGTTGGAACAGTAAGAACAAATGATGCCCAAAAAGGACTTATCACTATTATAAGCACAACAGATTATAAAGATATGGCTAGAGAGATTATTTTGGATTTAGGAAAAAATTATGTGAAAGCAGAAATAATAGAAGAGGGTCTTTGGAAAGGGATTTTATAAAAATTCAGGAGGAAAAAATGGAAAAATTAGAAGCTCTATTAAGTTATATTTTAAAAGGACTTGTTGAAAAACAAGATGAAGTAAGAATTACTTACGAACTTATAGATGATACTATTATCTTTAAAGTAAATGTTGCTGAAGGAGAAATGGGAAGAGTTATAGGTAAAAACGGACTTACTGCAAATGCTATAAGAGGAGTTATGCAGGCAGCAGGAGTAAAAGATAAATTAAACGTTAACGTTGAATTTTTAGACTAGGTCCGGTGATTTCATGGATTTAGTTACAATAGGAAAAATAACAGGAACTCACCATTTAAAAGGAGCTGTAAAAGCAAATATCAGCTTAAGCGACCCTTCAATTCTTATTGGTGAAAGAGTTTTAGTAGAAAAGCCTAGCGGAGAGAAAAAAATTCTTTCTGTAAAAAAACTTTCAAACCTTGTGGCTGACAAAGTGGTTATAGAGTTTGAAGAGATTACAAACAAAACAGAGGGAAATCTTCTTGCAGGAGGTTTTGTTAAAATTAACAGAGATATTCTTGGAATGTCTGAAGATGAATATCTTTTAGAAGACCTTTTGGGAATGACAGTTGTTACAACAGACAATGAAAACATAGGAAAAGTTACTGATGTTTTTGATACTGCTGCACATGATATTATTGTTGCAGAAGATGAAAACACAGAAACTCTTATTCCAAACATTGAGCATTTTATAAAAGATATTGATTTTGATAAAAAAGAGATTCTTGTTGAACTTTTAGATGGAATGAGAAATCCAAAAGGTGCTCAGTATAAAAATGATGAGTCTGATGAGGACGATTTTGAAGAAATTGAAGAGATGGAAGAGGAAGAATAGGAGAAAATTTTGAAAGTAAATATTTTAACTTTATTTCCAGAGCTCTTCAGTGCTTTTAAAACACAGAGCATAATAGGAAGAGCTGTAAAAAACAATCTTATAGATATAAATATTATAAATATCAGAGATTTTTGTTTTGACAAACATCAGCAGGCTGATGATACTCCTTTCGGAGGAGAGGGAGGAATGGTTATGAAACCTGAACCTCTTTTCAGAGCTCTTGAAAACTGCGGAGGAAAAGTTATATATACATCTCCTCAGGGAGTGAAGTTTGATCAGGCTCTTGCTCTTCAGCTGAAAGATGAAGAAGAAATTACAATTATAGCAGGGCATTATGAGGGAATTGATGAAAGAGTTGTTGCAGAAAAAGTAGATATGGAAGTATCTATCGGGGATTTTGTTCTTACAGGAGGAGAACTTCCTGCCATGGTTATGGTAGATGCTGTAGCAAGACTTATTCCGGGAGTAATTACACAAGCCTCATATGAAAATGATTCTTTTTTTAACGGACTTTTAGATTATCCCCACTATACAAGACCTGCTGAATATATGGGACTTAAAGTTCCGGATGTTCTTCTTTCAGGAAACCACAAAAATATAAAAGAGTGGAGAATGAAAGAAAGCCTTAAGAGAACATATTTAAGAAGACCTGATTTATTGGAAAACAGAGAGTTCTCTAAACTGGAAAGAAAATTAATGAACGAAATAAAAGCTGAACTTGAAAAGGAAGATAAAAATGATTTATAAATTAAACGGTATTGAGCCTGAAATGGGCGAAAATAGTTTTGTTGCTGAAAATGCAGCAGTTATTGGAAGAGTTTATACAGGGAAAAATGTATCTGTATGGTTTTCAGCTGTGGTAAGAGGAGATGTATGCGATATCCGTATAGGAGACAGATCAAATATTCAGGATAATGTTACTATTCACGGAGATAAAGAAAATGATGTGGTTATCGGGAAAAATGTTACCATAGGGCATAATTGTGTTATTCATGGGTGCACAATAGGAGATAACTGTGTTATCGGTATGGGAAGCACAATTCTTAACGGAGCTGTAATTCCTCCAAATTCACTTGTAGGTGCAAACTCTCTTGTAAGTTCATCTTTTAAAGATCAGGAAGAGGGAAGCCTTATTTTAGGTTCTCCTGCAAAAGCTGTAAAAAAACTTACTGAAAGATATCAGAAAATTCTGGAAGAAGATGCACAGTATTATGTTGATAAAATAGAAACTTATTCAAACAGTTTAGAAAGGGTGAAATAGATTTATGAGAGACAAAATATATTTAGGACTTGTACACTATCCTGTATATAACAAAAGAAAAGATATTGTATGTACATCTGTTACAAACTTTGATATTCATGATATATCAAGAAGCTGTAAAACTTATGATGTTAAAGAATACAACCTTATTGTTCCTGTTGAGGCTCAGAAACAGCTTACAGAAAGAATTATCGGTTACTGGCAGGACGGAACAGGAGGAGAATACAACAAAGACAGAGAATCAGCTTTTACTATTACAAGAGTAAAAGATTCAATAGAACAGTGTATTGCTGATATAGAGGCAAGAGAGGGACAGAAACCTGTTATTATAACAACTTCTGCTCACATATTTCCTAACTCTATAAGCTACAAAGGGCTTTCTGAAAAAGTATTTTCAGATGATAAGCCTTATCTTTTCCTTTTTGGAACTGGATGGGGACTTATTCAGGAAGTTATGGATATGTCAGATTATATTTTAGAGCCTATCAGAGGAAACACAAAATATAATCACCTTTCTGTAAGAGCAGCTGTTGCTATTATTTTAGACAGAGTTTTGGGAGAAAATTAATCCCAAACTCTGTTTCTTATTGTTCAGCATAATCCGGAGGATATAATGGGTAAAAGAGTTACTATAAAAACAAGGCCTGACTTTTTTAAAAATGCAGGTGCAGAAAATATAAAAGTAAGAGAGATTACATTTGATGAAAGAATCAAAAAACTTAAAATCTCTTGCATTATGGGCGGACCTTGTTACATATGCGAAACTGATAAAGTCTGTGATGACCTCCACAAAAAATTTGGAGACAGTCTGAGTGTAGAATTTGAAATTGAATATGAAAATAATGAGATAACTAGAAATGACCTGCTGCAGATTACTGAAAAAGTAATAAATGAGCTTAAAAAGAAAAATGCAGTTTCAAGGTCATTTCTTTATCTATACAGAATAAAAATAGAAGAGAGAAAAATCTTAATTGAGCTTAAAAACGAACTTGCAATAGAAACTCTTTATGAATCGAAGATAAATCTTAAACTTGAAAATCTTCTTAATGAATATGGAATAAGAGAATTTGCAGTGCATTTTATTCCGGGAGATTTTTCAAAAGAGCTTGAGGCAGTTGAAAACAAGCTTGATGAGGTTATGATTACTCTTACTAAAAAAATGGATGAGGAACAGCAGAAAAATATAGGAAATTCTTCGCAGAATTCGGGAAATAACGGAGGATATCAGCAGGGAAAAACATATAATGCTGTTTCAAGCAGAAAAACTAAAGATATTAAAGGAACTCCAATTCCTCTTAAAGAGTTTGGAGAGATATATGAAAACGATGTGTGTGTTCTTCAGGGAGAAGTTTTCAACATTGATAAAAGAGAGCTTAAAACTGGAAATATTCTTTATGTTATAAGAATAACAGATAACACAAACTCTGTTACTACAAAGATGTTTTCAAAAGGCGGAGAAGATATTGATGTAAAAGTCGGTGACTTTATAAAAGTAAACGGAAGAAAACAGATAGATAAATTTGATGACAACGAAGAGATATTAATGCTTAGCAGCATTAATAAACTTGAACATGAAAAACAAAGCAAGAAAGACAATGCTCCTGAAAAAATGACAGAACTTCATACTCACAGCAAAATGAGTGAGATGGTAGGGGTAACAGAGATAAAAGACCTTATTAAAAGAGCAAAATCTTACGGGCACACAAGTATGGCAATAACAGATTATTCTGTTGTTCACACTTTCCCTTTTGCATACAAAGAAACTAAAAAAGATGAAAATTTTAAAGTTATTCTTGGATGCGAAATGTATATGGTTGACGATGAAAAGCCAATGATAACAAACCCAAAAGATATGCTTATTACAGATGAAACATATATTGTTTTTGACTTGGAAACATTTGGTTTGAATTCACATGAACACCCTATAATCGAGATAGGGGCAATCAAAGTGCAGGGAACAAGAATTGTTGACAGTTTTTCACAGCTTATTAATCCGGGAATGCCTATTCCTCAAAAGATTCAGGAAATTACAAATATCACAAACCCTATGGTTGCTGATATGCCTTCTATTGAAGAGGTGCTTCCTAAATTTATGGAGTTTGCGGGAGACGCTACAATGGTTGCACACAATGCCAGATTTGACATGAGTTTCATAAGAAGAGAGTGCAAAAGAATTTTAAATATAGATTATAATCCTTCTGTAATAGATACACTTCAAATGGCAAGAGATGTTCTTCCTGATATGAAAGGATACGGACTTGGAAGTCTTACTAAAAAACTTGGTGTTTCTCTTGAAAACCACCACAGGGCAGTTGATGACTCACAGGCAACAGCAGGAATGTTTATAATCTTCCTTGAAAAATATCTTGAAAAAGGAATAACAAATCTTAAAGATATAAACGGCGGATTCCCTCTTAATATTCAGAAACAAGATACATCAAATGTTATTGTTCTTGTAAAAAATCTTACAGGACTTAAAAATATGTATCAGCTTGTTTCAATAGCCCACAAAGATAACTTCGGAAATAAAAAGCCGAGAGTTACAAGAAGTGATTTAAAAAGATTGAGAGAGGGGCTTATAATCGGAGTGTCAAACACAGTCCACTTTATGAATACAAGTGAGCTTGTTCTTGATTATCTTGATTATAATTTTGCTGAAGTTGAAAAAGCAGTGGATTTTTACGACTATGTAGAACTTCTGCCAAAAGAGGCATACAGCGAGTTTATTGATGCTGACGGTACAAACAGAATGTCCTCTCCTAAGGCAGTGGAAAAGATGAACAAATATTTCTATGATTTATGCAAATCTCGTAATATTCTTGTTACAGCAAGTTCAAATGTTCACTATCTTGAAAAAGAGGAGAAAGATATCAGAAGTATTCTTCTTTATGGAAGCGGAAATGTATTCAGAGCAGAGCAGTATATGACTGACAATGGTTTCTATTTCAGAACTACTGATGAAATGCTTGAAGAGTTCAGCTATCTTGGAGAGGAAGCAGCAAAAGAGATTATTGTGGAAAACACAAATAAAATTTCTGATATGGTTGAAAAAGTTCAGCCTATTCCAAGCGGATTTTTCCCGCCGCATCTTGATAATGCAGAAGAAACAGTTAGAAGTATGACATATGAGAAAGCATACAGAATTTATGGAGACCCTCTTCCTGAAGTGGTAAGTGCAAGACTTGAAAGAGAGCTTAATGCTATCATAGGAAACGGTTTCTCGGTTCTTTATCTTTCTGCACAAAAGCTGGTTAAAAAATCTCTTGATAATGGATATCTGGTTGGTTCAAGGGGATCTGTAGGTTCTTCCCTTGTAGCATACATGATGGGAATAACAGAGGTAAATGCTCTTTATCCTCACTATATCTGCGACAACCCAGAGTGTAAATATTCAGAGTTTACAGAAAGACCGGGAGCAGGAGTTGACCTTCCTGAAAAAATCTGTCCAAAATGCGGCAGACCACTAAGAAGAGACGGACACTCAATACCTTTCGAGGTTTTCATGGGATTCAACGGAGATAAGGTTCCTGATATTGACCTTAACTTCTCAGGAGAATATCAATCTGAAATCCACAGATACTGTGAAGAGCTTTTCGGAAAATCAAACGTGTTTAAAGCAGGAACTATTTCAACTCTTGCAGAGAAAAACGCCATTGGTTATGTAAAAAAATATTATGAGGATAACAATCTTCCAATAAGCAAAGCTGAGATTATCAGAAAAGCAGCAAAATGCGAGGGAGCTAAGAAAACAACAGGACAGCACCCTGGAGGAATGGTTATTGTTCCTGGAGAAAAAAGCGTATTTGATTTCTGTCCTATACAGCACCCTGCAAATGATATGATGAACGATTCTATCACAACACACTTTGATTATCACGTAATGGACGAACAGCTTGTAAAACTTGACGTACTTGGACACGACGATCCTACTACTATAAAAATGCTGCAGGAATACACAGGAGTAAATGTTTATGATATTCCTATTGCAGACCCTGAAACATTAAAAATATTCTCAGGAACAGAGGCTCTTGGAGTTACTCCTGAAGAGATAGATTCAACAGTGGGAACTTTCGGTGTTCCTGAGTTCGGAACATCTTTCGTAAGACAGATGCTTGTGGATACACTTCCAAAAACATTTGCAGAGCTTGTAAGAATTTCAGGGCTTTCTCACGGTACAGACGTTTGGCTTAACAATGCTCAGGAATTTGTAAGAAACGGAGAGGCAACTCTTTCTGATATCATCACAGTTCGTGATGACATTATGAACTATCTGATTGATCAGGGACTTGATAAAGGAAAAGCCTTTAAGATAATGGAGTTTGTAAGAAAAGGAAAACCTTCAAAAGAGCCTGAACAGTGGGAAGAGTATTCAAATCTTATGAAAGAGCACCATATTAAAGAGTGGTATATTGAATCATGCAAGAGAATAAAATATATGTTCCCTAAGGGGCACGCTGTTGCATATGTTATGATGGCAATGAGAATTGCATACTTTAAAGTACACTATCCTCTTGCTTTCTATGCAGCTTACCTTACTAGAAAAATTGAAGATTTCGATTTTGAGGTAATGGGAAATAAGGCTGCTCTTAAAGAAAAAATGGCTGAACTTAAAAAAGAGATGAAGCTTGATGTTAAAAAGAAAACACAGCTTGCCCTTTGTGAAATTATAACAGAGATGCATGCAAGAGGTTTTGAGTTTTTAGGAATAGATCTTTATAAATCTGAAGGATTTAAATTTACTGTTGAGGATGGAAAAATAAGAGTTCCTCTTCTTGGAATTGCAGGTCTTGGAGGAGCTGTAATAGAAAATCTTCTTAAAGAAAGAGAGATTGGAGATTTCCTTTCATATGAAGATTTAAAGAGAAGAACAAAAATGTCTTCTACAATAATAGAAAAATTAAAAAGCTTAGATGCTATAAAAGGATTGAACGACACAAACCAGATTACTTTATTCTAAACTTTGGAGGCATCACTTATGTTGTTAAACGTAAAAAAAATGGACAAAAAATATATAGGAACGGTTCTTGTGTGCTTTGCAGCATCTCTATGGGGATTTGATGCAATTGTTCTTACACCAAGGCTGTATCATTTGAAAGTGCCCTTTGTGGTATTTCTTGTGCACTGTCTTCCTTTTCTTGTAATGAGTATTTTTATAGGGAAGAGGGAGATGAAAAACATAGCAGCACTTCCCAAAAAAGATATAATGTTTTATTTTCTTGTAGCTCTTTTTGGAGGGTGCATAGGAACTCTTTCAATAGTAAAGTCGCTTTTTCTGGTAAATTTCCAGCATCTTACAGTTGTGACTTTGCTGCAGAAAGCACAGCCTATTTTTGCTCTTATTCTTGCAAGGATTATTCTTAAGGAAAAATTAGGAAAGAATTTTCTGAACTGGGTAATGTTTGCTTTGATAGGAGGATATATAATGACATTTGAATTTACTCTGCCGAGAGTGGCAGAAGTAAGTTCGAGCAATGTTTTTATGGCGACACTTTATGCTCTTCTGGCAGCTTTTTCTTTTGGAAGTGCCACTGTATTCGGCAAGAGAATATTGAGCCATTCAACTTTTGTTACAGCTCTTTATACAAGATATTTTTTTACAACTATGATTACTTTGGTAATTGTTCTTGCAAATAATCAGCTTGGACTTATATTTGATGTAACACCTTTTGAATGGATGATATTCTGTATAATAGGTCTTACAAGCGGAAGCGGAGCAATACTTTTATATTACAGAGGACTTAGATATATTGATGCAAGTGTTGCAACAATATGCGAGCTTTCTTTCCCTATTTCTTCTGTTGTGTTTGACTATGTTTTTAACGGACATCTTCTTACACCTGTACAGTTTGCAGGGGCAGGAGCTCTTATTTTTGCAATATTAAAAATAAGCAGAAACCAAAAATAAAAAGAGAGGCATAAGCCTCTCTTTTCTATTAACTCTGATTTCTCAGTTTAAAAACTATTTAGTTATTTCTGATACTACTCCAGAAGCTACTGTTCTTCCACCTTCTCTGATAGCGAATCTTAATCCAACTTCCATTGCGATTGGGTGAATTAATTCTACTGACATTGTGATGTTGTCTCCTGGCATTACCATTTCTACACCTTCAGGTAAGTTTACTGCTCCTGTTATATCTGTTGTTCTGAAATAGAATTGTGGTCTGTATCCTGTGAAGAATGGAGTATGTCTTCCTCCCTCTTCTTTAGTTAATACGTAAACTTCTCCGTTGAAGTTTGTATGTGGGTGGATTGTTCCTGGTTTAGCTAGAACTTGTCCTCTTTCTACTTCTTCTTTCTTAGTTCCTCTTAATAGAGCTCCAATGTTGTCTCCTGCTTGACCTTGATCAAGTAGTTTTCTGAACATTTCTACTCCTGTACAAGTTGTTTTTGTTGTTGGTTTGATTCCTACTATTTCTACTTCTTCTCCAACTTTGATGATTCCTCTTTCTACTCTTCCTGTAACAACTGTTCCTCTTCCTGTAATTGTGAATACGTCTTCTATTGGCATTAGGAATGGTTGGTCAACTGTTCTTTCTGGAGTTGGGATGTAAGAATCTACAGCGTCCATAAGAGCCATGATTTGGTTAACCCATTTCTCTTCTCCGTTTAATGCTCCTAAAGATGATCCGATTACTACTGGTACGTCGTCTCCTGGGAATCCATATTCGTTTAAGATTTCTCTTACTTCCATTTCTACTAATTCTAATAATTCTTCGTCGTCTACCATATCAGCTTTGTTTAAGTATACTACGATGTAAGGAACTCCAACCTGTCTTGATAATAGGATGTGTTCTCTTGTTTGAGGCATTGGACCGTCAGCTGCAGAAACAACTAGGA
>UQOH01000016.1 GCA_900542625.1 uncultured Fusobacterium sp. | reverse complement strand
GCACCTGCCTTACAAGCAGGGGGTCATAGGTTCAAGTCCTATTGTGACCACCATTTTTTTTGTTAATGGGGGCGTAGCTCAGTTGGTTAGAGCGCCTGCCTGTCACGTAGGAGGTCGCGAGTTCGAGTCTCGTCGCTCCCGCCATTAAAAAGTAATCAAGACACAGAAATGTGTCTTTTTTGTTTATATACAGAAAAGGCTTATCCATGCAGGTCTGGATATTTAAAAAATACACAAAGATGATAAACTATGCTATAATATAAAAAGAATAGCGGAATAAAATAAATTTTATATTGGAGGATATATTATGCAGGAAGAAATAACAGATTTATTACAAGTTGAAAATGCACAGACATTTTTACAAACAGTGATGGAGGCTTTTGCTAAAGCTTTACCGGGAATAGCGGCAAAATTAGCGTGGATTATATTTTTATTAATAATAATGAGACCGGTTGTTAATATGGTGACTCGTACATTCAGAGCACTTATGGAAAAAAGCAATGCAGACCCTCTTTTAGAGTCTTTTGTTTTATCACTTACAAAAACAATTGTGTATATAGGATTTTTCTTCTTATTTATAAGCGGAATAGGAATTCAGGCAACATCTTTAGTAACAATATTAGGTACTGCAGGTATCGCAGTTGGTTTAGCTTTACAGGGAAGTTTGTCTAACCTTGCAGGAGGAGTTTTAATACTTTTCTTTAAACCGTTTTTAAAAGGGGAATATATTACAACATCAGCAGGTTCAGGTACAGTAACATCAATTCATATTCTTTATACAATTCTTACAACACCTGATAACTCAAGAATAATTATACCAAACGGGCAGCTTGCAAACGGAGCAGTAACAAATATTTCAAGAGAGCCTGTAAGAAGAGTTGACATGGTTATTTCAACATCTTATGATACTCCTGTTGAAAAAGCTAAGAGTGTGCTTGAGAGAATAGCAAAAGGAAATGATAAAGTTCTTCATGAAAAAGGATATACTATAAGACTTAATAAACACAGTGCAAGTTCACTTGATTACAATTTCAGAGTATGGGTAAATTCAGGAGATTACTGGGAAGTTTACTATACATTAATGGAAACAGTTATTATTGAGTTTGCTAAAGAGGGAATCGAAATTCCTTATCAAAAAATTGATATTTATAATAAATAATAAAAAAAATAACATATAGTTTTAGAGGGTATTGTGTAATTAATATTATTACAATACCCTCTTTTTTTATAACTGAAAAAAATATAAAAAGTTTCAAAAAATTTTGGAAATATGAAAATATAAGGAGAAGGAGAAAACTGTGAAACTCAGATGAAATGGGAGAAAGAACATTGCAGATAATAATTCTTAAGAATTTTCCAAAAAAAAATGAAAAGAATTTTAGTTGAACAGTTAATGCTAAAAAAGTATAATCATTTTAAGAAAAGAGGAGGGGAGCCATGCCAATAACAGTAAAATTATTAGATATGGTCAGAAGTATTAAAGAAAAAGGAATAACATCATTAATAGAAAATGCCAAAAACATTGGTATTAGTGAAAGAAATCTAAGATACAAAATAGACGATTATAATTATTACTTAAAGTTACTTGGACTTCCGGAAATAGAAATAAGAAAAAGAGAGCTTGTTGTAAAAAACAGTCTTGAAGAGATTGTTGTGAGAGTAGCAGATAATATGGCACTTTATTCTTTCACAAAAGAAGAGAGAGAAAAAATTATTATTACAGATATATTTTTCGACAATAAAAATATATCTTTTGAAAGACTTGAGGATAAACTTGATATCAGTGAACTGACTTTAAAAAATGATTTGAAAACTCTTGAGAATTATATGAAAACATTTATTATCGGTTTAGACAGCAAAACTCTTGCTTATCTGGGAGAAGAAAAAAATGTAAGAAGAATAATCTTGGATATTCTTTTGAAAAATTACAATATTATCTATCTTGATGGAGGAAAAATAAAAATAGAAAAAAATTACCAGTATGGTTTCTTTATATGCTGGGACAAGATGGATGAATATTTTAAAGAAGAAAATGTTGAGAAAGTAATGAAGGTTTTGAAAAAAACCCTTGATGAAGCTAGAAAAACAGTTGGAGATGAAAACTTCAAAATACTTCTTTTCTATATACTGATTGCTTTTAAGAGATTTGAAGAAAATCCTATAAAACTTATTAAAAATATGGAGTTTTTAGGTAAGAGCGATGAATATGAAATAGTTGAAAAGAATTTTTCAGAATATGGTTTTTCAAAAAGCGAGATTCTTAATATGACAGAATATTTTTTAGGAAGCCACAGTTTTGATTTTGATGATTCTTTTTATGTGAACTGGGTACAGATAGAGCTGTCTATGATGAGACTTGTAAAAGAAGTTGCCAAAAATGGTTATGAGGAACTTGAAAAAGATATGTTTCTTCTTGAAAATCTGATTAATCATATTAAGCCGGCAATTTACAGAGCTAAAAAAGGTATCAGACTTCCATGTGAGATTTATGATGAGTTTAAGGAAACTTATCCTCTTGTTTTAAACCTGGTGTCAAAAGCATGGAGCAAAATAGGGATTGATGTAAAAATAAGTGATGATGAGCTGGCTTACATTGCAATGCATTTTCAGCTTGCAATGAAGAGAATAAAAAGCAAGAAACTTGAAAATATTTTAATAATATGCGGAGCAGGCTACAGCACATCAAGATTTTTATCAGCAAGCATAAAAGAACATTTTAATGTGAATATTGTAAATATAATACCATACAATGAAATAGAAAATTATAAGAATGAAGATATAGATTTAGTAGTAACAACTATTGATGGTGTTAAGTTTAAAGATGTGAAAGTTGTTAAGGTATCTCCTATTTTAAGTACAGAAGATATAATCAAACTTAAAAATGAAAAGCTTTCATATTCGAAGAATATAAAACTATCGGATATCTTGGAAATCGCGAAAAAATATTCTGAAACTCTGAAAGAAAAAGATTTTGTAAAAGAACTGAAAGAGAGATTCAAAGATCAGATATTAGATGATACAACAGATGAAAAAGGACTTGGATTTATGGATATGCTTGCTCCTTCAAGAGTAAGTATTATAGAAGACAAAATAAATTCATGGGAAGAAGCTGTTGAAAGAAGTGCCTTATCTATGATAGAAGAGGGGTTTGTTGGAGAGAATTATCCGAAAGAGATAATAGAACTGGTAAACTCATTTGGAAGTTATATGGTTGTTCAGGATGGAATATTCTTAGGGCACAGCGGGAACAGCGACATAATAAATAAGAGCGGAATAAGTTTTACATTCTTTAAAAATCCTGTAAGTTTTCCTGAAAACGAAAAAGTCAGATTGATTATGACACTTTCAAGCAGAGATAAAAAAGAACATTTAAACGGACTTATGCAGTTTCTTGGGGTAATGAGAAGAAAGTCACTTATAAAAGAACTGGAAAATTTAGATACGTCAAATAAAATTTATAAAAAAATAGAAGAGTTTATTAATGAGGAGGAAAAGTAATATGGCATTAACGATGGAAAACTTAGTAATGTTAGATGTAGAATGTACATCAAAACAAGAAGTTATTGAAATGATGGCTAAAAAAGTAGCAGAAGAGGGAATAGCAGAAAATTATGAGGAATATTTAGCAGCTCTTATGGCAAGGGAAGAGATTGCAGCAACAGCAGTAGGATATGATGTTGGATTACCACATGGAAAAAGTACAACAGTAAAAACAGCAGCAGTTGCTTTTGCAAGATTAAAAAATCCTGTATTATGGAGTGCAGAAGAAGACGAGTATGCGAAAATAGTATTTATGTTAGCAATTCCTGATGGAGAGAAAGGAACTACTCACATTAATATCTTAGTAGATCTGTCTAAAAAAATCCTTGATGACGATTTCAGAAATGGATTGGAAAAAGCTGCAACAGCAGAAGAAGCAGTAAATTTAATAAACGGATAATTAAAAAAATATAATATAAAATATCAAGGAGGAAGAAATGAAACAAACTTTAGGAAAAATTAAACAAGATTTACTATTTGGAACAAGTCACATGATACCGTTTATCGTTGCCGGAGGAGTTTTACTTTCATTAGCAGTTATGTTAAGTGGTAAAGGAGCAGTTCCTGAAACTGGAATATTAAAAAATATTTCTGATATGGGTATCGCCGGTCTTACAATATTCCCTATGATTTTAGGAGGATATATTGCTTATTCAATCGCTGACAAACCTGGTCTTGCACCTGCTATGATAGGTTCTTGGATTGCAGTTCAACAATATAAAACAGGATTCTTGGGAGCTGTTGTAGTTGGATTCTTAGCTGGTTATGTAGTTAATATGTTAAAGAAAATTCAATTACCTGATTCTTTAAAATCAATCAAAACAATATTCATATTCCCATTAGTTGGAACATTTATCGTTTGTGCTGTTGTTATGTGGGTTATCGGAACTCCAATAGCTATGATGATGGATGCTTTAAACGGATGGCTTTCTTCAATGCAGGGAGCAAGTAAAGCACTGCTTGGAGCAATTCTTGGAGGAATGACTGCATTTGACATGGGAGGACCAATCAATAAAGTTGCTACTCTGTTTGCTCAAACTCAAGTTGGAACTCAGCCATGGTTAATGGGAGGAGTTGGAATTGCAATTTGTACTCCGCCAATCGGAATGGGACTTGCTACATTATTGGCACCTAAAAAATATGACAAATCTGAAAAAGAAGCTGGTAAAGCTGCAATATTCATGGGACTTGTAGGAATTTCAGAAGGAGCTATTCCATTTGCTGCTGCTGACCCAGTAAGAGTTCTTCCTTCAATAGTTGCAGGAGGTATCGTAGGAAACATTATAGGATTCTTAATGAATGTAATCAATCACGCTCCTTGGGGAGGATGGATTGTTCTTCCAGTAGTAGAAGGAAAAATGGGATATATTATAGGAACATTAGCCGGAGCACTTACAACAGCAGTTATTGTTAACCTATTAAAGAAACCGGTAGCAGAAAGAGAAGCATCTGCTGCAGGAAATGATGATGTAGATTTAGATATGGATTTCTAATTGATATATTTTAAATTTAATGATAGGATATTATCAGATATAACAGCAGTTCTATCAAGAGTATAAAAGGAGATGTAGTTTAATGAAAATAATCGGAGTAACAGCTTGTCCTTCAGGTGTTGCACACACTTATATGGCAGCAGAAGCATTAAAAAAAGCAGGAGAAAAATTAGGAGTAGAAGTTAAAATAGAAACTCAAGGAGGAATTGGAATAGAAAACGTTTTAACAGCAGAAGATGTAAAATCAGCAGACTATGTAGTTCTTACTAAAGAAGTTGCTATTAAAAACGAAGAGAGATTCAAAGATAAAAAAGTAGTAAGAGTTGCTATTGCAGACGCTGTTAAAAAAGCAGAAGCTATTGTTAACAAATTAAAAGCTCACTACGAAGCAAACAACTAATCTTTATAAATCCCCAAAGCCTGTGATTAATTTCACAGGCTTTTCCTTTGGTAATTTAAATAAATTAAAAATTTTTTTGATAAAATATTGACAAAAAAAACAAGTTATGATAAACTCTTTGGAGTGGAGAGTTATCCTAATTGGTAAGGAACCGGTCTTGAAAACCGGCGTCGTAAGACTTTAGAGTTCGAGTCTCTAACTCTCCGCCAGTGGTGAAGTGGCAGAGTGGCCTAATGCACTCCCCTGCTAAGGGAGAGTACCGATTAAACCGGTACCGAGAGTTCAAATCTCTCCTTCACCGCCAGACTGACAATTAAAGGTAGAACCAATCTACCTTTTTTTTATACAAGTGTACTCGTAGCTCAATTGGATAGAGCACTTGACTACGGATCAGGGTGTTGGGGGTTCGATTCCTCTCGAGTACGCCATATGTAAATAACAGCCACTTTCTATAAATTAGGAAGTGGTTTTTGTTATTATAAATTAAAGTCAGATAAATTTTATTTTGAGATGTATCAGAGTGTTTGTGGTTCAAGTAAAAACTATTCTAACTTGCTAATCATGTTAGAATGTGTTAGAATATGTTAGAAGTGACAGCATCTGACGAGGTGATGAGATGAAATTTTTAGAGAGTTTTAGTGTAGAATTAAAAGAAGTACTGACAGCTGAATTAAAAAAAGAAGTTGTAGCTTTTGCTAATACTTGTGATGGAACTATTTATATAGGAATTAATGATAATGGAGAAATAGTTGGAGTAGAAAACAGTGATGATGTTATGGAAAAGGCAGGAGCCTCAATAAGGAATGCCATAAAGCCTGATTTATCTATGTATGTAACTTTAAATGTTGAACAAATAAAAAATAAAAGTATTGTTGTAATAAAAGTACAGAGAGGAGCTTCAAGACCATATTATATAGCTGAAAAAGGTTTGAAGCCTTCAGGTGTATATATTCGTCAGGGGAATTCATCTGTTCCTGCTTCAGAAGATTATATAAGACAAATGATAAAAGAAACAGATGGGGACTCTTTTGAAAAATTACGTTCTTTAAATCAAAATTTAACTTTTAGTTATGCTGATGCAGTATTTGAAAAAGCTGAGGTTAATTTTGGAGATATTCAAAAGAAAACATTAGGTATTATAGGCGAAGACGGGTTGTATACTAATTTAGGATTATTATTGTCTGATCAATGTATGCATACATTAAAAATAGCTGTTTTTGAGGGAAAAGAAAAAGGTGTATTTAAAGATAGAAAAGAATTTAAAGGCTCTCTTTTAAAACAAATAACAGAGGTTTTTGAATATATAGATTTATTGAACAGAACAAAAGCAACATTTGATGGTCTTATCAGAAAAGATGAAAGAGATTATCCTGTTGAAGCAATAAGAGAAGCTCTTTTAAATGCAGCGGTTCACAGAGAATATTCTTTTGGAGCAAGCACTCTTATTAATATTTATGAAGATAGAATAGAATTTGTATCTTTAGGAGGGATTGTATCAGGACTTTCATTAGAAGCTGTTATGTTAGGAATTTCTCAATCAAGAAATGAAAAATTAGCAAATATATTTTATAGATTGCATTTGATAGAGGCTTATGGTACAGGTATTCAAAAAATTTTTTTGAATTATGAAAAGTATAGAATAAAACCTATTTTTAAAACAGAAGTAGGAGCTTTTTTAGTGGTTCTTCCAAATATTCATTTTATTGGTCAAGAAAAGGAAAAAGCAGAAAAAGAACAAGTGATTCTGACAGATGATTATAATAAAATTCTTAAATTTTTGGAAGAAGATGTTAAAAGCAGAAAAGAGATTCAGGAATATCTTAAATTAAGTCAAACAAAAGTTATTAATATGATAAAAAAACTTTCTGAACTTGAACTGATTAAAAAAGAAGGAAATGGAAAAAATATAAAATATCGTAAATATTAAAAAATAAAAATTGTTTTGGGGGTGAACCCCCAACTCAGAAATTATATAAATATCAGGAGGGAATATGGGAGCAGACGCTAAATTTTTATCAATTGTATTATGGAAAAAAGCATCAGACAGAGAGGCTTTAGAGAAAGTTGAAGATTTACTGGCAGATGGAGAAGTTATAGAACTTGCCTATATAGCAAAAAGAGATAAAGTTTTATTCACTAATAAAAGAATGCTTATAATGAATGTACAGGGACTGACAGGTAAGAAAATAGATTATCACACTATTCCTTATTCAAAGATAACATCTTTTTCAATAGAAACAGCAGGAACTTTTGATTTGGAATCTGAATTAAAAATATGGGTTTCTGGTCTTGGAGGAATAGAGATACAATTTATAAAAGGAATGGATATAAAAGAGGCAGGAAGATATCTTACAGGTAAATTAGTATAATTTAAAAATAAGAATAAAATTTTCGATATTTTTTAGAAAATTTTATTCTTATTTTATTATTTTGTAACAATTATGTAAGAACTATTTTGAAAATATATTTTTAAGGCATTTTACTTCTTCTAAAAAATCACTGACAATACTTTTTTCAGCTTTTATAATATCATTTTTTATATTGTTAATATCTTTTTCCACATCAATATTATCAGTATTTTCTTTTATCATCATAAGCAGAAAACCAATAGTTAAAAATATACCTGCAATCCATATGGATTGCAGTTTCATATATTTTGCACAGATAACTCCTAAAGAAGCTCCAACGGCAAAAACAGCAATAGCTCCATAATAATATGTAAACTTGTAACGAAGTTCTTTATTTTTAGTAATATGATATTTTGCCAGCATTTCAGTGGCACTTCTCATGTTGCCTATACACATTGTTGTTGCAAAAGGAATGCCTCTGAACTTTCTGAATGTATTAACCTGAACAGCACATGAAAAAGAAAGAATAACATTTGCAGGAACGTTCATAGACTGTGGAAGAAATCCTACCACAATCATAACAATAATTTCTAAGAATAAAATAATCTGTCTCCAGTGAATTTTATTATTGTCCTTATACAAATGCTGAATCCATTCTGTCATATAAATTCCGCTTATAAATGCCATAATAGGAAGAAGATAATGGAGAGCAAGAGTAAAATCACCTGATACAAGATGTCCTCCAAAAAGGACTATATTACCTGTCTGGGCATTTACGAATACTTTATCTCTGCATACGTATGAATAAGCATCTTGAAAGCCTCCTGCAAGAGACAGGAAAAATGCTAAAAGCAGTGAATCGGATATTTGATTTTTAAACCGATTTTTATATTTCATAGAGCTCCCTCGTTTTGATTGATTTTATTTTTAAATTATACTATAATTTTTTATGATTGTAAAAATAAAAATTGTAAAAAATTAAAAAATCGTTGACATTCAATGAGAAATTTGATATCCTTATAGAGTAGGATTTTTATTTAAAGAAGAAACTCCCTGTTTCTCACCTTGTGGGTGTAAGACTTACATAAGGTTACTGACTTGAATTTTAATAAATTAAAGTTGAGATATAGACAGGGTGTGTTATGTACCCTGTTTTTTTATATAAGAATTTGATTAGGAGGTGTTAATCATTTCAGATAAAGTTAGAATTAACGAAAAGATTAAAGGGAAAGAGTTTAGAATTATTTCCAGTACAGGAGAACAGTTAGGAATTATGTCTATAGCTGATGCTCTTGAGGCAGCAAGAAAAGAAGAGCTAGATTTAGTAGAAATCTCTCCGGCTGCAGTTCCGCCAGTATGTAAAATAATGGATTATGGAAAATATAAATATGAACAGACAAGAAAAGCAAAAGATGCTAAGAAAAAGCAGAAAGTTGTAGTTGTCAAAGAGGTAAAACTTAGAACAAGAATAGATGAGCATGACTTAGAAACAAAAGTAAATGCTGTTAAAAAATTCTTAGAAAAAGATAATAAAGTTAAGATTACTTTAGTTCAGTTTGGAAGAGAGAGATCTTATCAAGATATGGGAATTGAACTTCTTGATCAGGTAGCTGAAAAGTTCGAAGGAATAGCTGAAGTAGAGAAAAGATATAAAGAAAGTCAAAAGTATTTGATGTTATCGGCAAAAAAATAGTTTTAATAGATTGAGAGGAGGAACACACAATGCCAAAAATGAAAACTCACAGAGGGACTGCGAAAAGAGTAAAAGTAACAGGAACAGGAAAATATGTTGTAAAACATTCAGGAACAAGCCATATTTTAACTAAAAAAACAAGAAAAAGAAAAAATAGATTAAAGAAAGATTTTGTTGTTTTAGATATTCATAAAAAAGATATGGTTGCTTTATTACCATACGGAGTAGGAAGATAATAACCGATTTTCGAGAATATATTTAGGAGGATGTAATGAGAGTTAAAACTGGTATAGTAAGAAGAAGAAAACATAAAAAAGTTTTAAAAGCGGCTAAAGGATTCAGAGGAGCTTCTGGTGACGTTATAAAACAAGCTAAACAAGCTACTATGAGAGCTGCAGCTTATTCTACAAGAGATAGAAAAGTTAAGAAAAGAAAAATGAGACAATTATGGATCATAAGAATTAATGCAGGAGCAAGAATCAATGGATTAACTTACTCTATATTAATGAACGGATTAAAAAGAGCTGGAATCGTATTAGACAGAAAAGTTCTTGCTGATATGGCTTTAAACAATGCAGCTGAATTCGCTAAATTAGCTGAAACTGCAAAAGCAGCTTTATAATTAACTGTATATAATAAATAATAAATAATAAATAATAAATAATAAATAATAAAAATAAAGACAAGAGGAAATTTTCTTACTTGTCTTTTTTTATTTCTCACAGCATAAAATAATATTACAGCATAAAAAAAGAATTGTTATATCCTTAAATTAGAGTATAACAATTCTTTTAATTTTAATATTTAAAACTATTTTTTCATAATAAGGTTGAATAATTTTTCAGCTGCCTTGATTGGTCCGTCATGTTCCATACCTTTAACACCAAGCATTGTTCTGATTTGTCCAACCATAACTTTGTCCTCAAACATTTTTCCAAAATATTTGTCGATTAAGACATCAGTTTCTTTTTGTTTTTGCACAGGTCCAAATGGGTTTGCAAAATATGAAGTAACAATACCTTTTTCACTTGTAGTCCCTTTAGCCATTCTTTTTCCTGCTACAAATACTTCTTTTGCCTCTTCAGGAGTGTTGAAAAATGCTAATTCTTCTCCCTCTTCGTAGTTGTTTGCATATAGGAAGTATTCAATAGGATATCCGTTCATAATAGTAGCATAGCTTGAAATAGGGATTACAACCCTTGCATTAATTTTATTAGGATTCATAAAGATACTTCTGTCCATTTGTTTGTAAGCATATCCTGAATCAAGGTCATCAAGTCTTACGAAAGCTCCAACCTCAGTTCCATATCCTAATATCTTATCGTCTTTAATTTTTAAGACTCCCATATCATCAAAAATAACTTTCATCTCTTTTACATATTCCTCACTAAGAACTCTGAATGCCTCAAGGCTTTCTGATTTTCCTGCTCCACTGTCTCCCATAATAACAATATTGAAATTGTCACCAGTTTTCATAGTAACGTTTACCATTGCTCCATGAATAGGAAGTCCTCCCTGTTCAATCATTTTTAAGTTATGAAGAGTAAGAGTCATTTTCTTAACATATCCGAAGTAGTCGATATCTTCACTGTAGTTTATATATCCAACCATGATGTCGTTGATTTTATCGTTATAGAATAAAGTTTTCATTTTAGGGTCAAAATCTCTTGCCCCGTATACAAAAACAATATCAGGTTTTTTATTTGCATATTCCTCTTCTTCTGCAAGTTCAAAAAGGTTTGCAAGAGTAACTCCCTGTGCCATGAAATCTTTATTGAAATAGATAAATGCAAGAAGTGAGCCTACTTTTGCAGGATAGCAAAGCCAGTCTTCAGAGTTTAAATACATTCCTTCAATAGGATTTTCATTGACTTCTTTGAACACTCCTTTTCTTGTGTTCTGCTTAGGATAAGTAATAAAAGGAGGCTGTAATATTACAGAGTTTATAAAGTTAACTTTTTCTAAAGCATAATATTCTTTTGGGATATTCCAATTAACATTACTTACAATAATTCCAAGGTTTGCACCTGCAGGAAGCTGTCTGTATACTCTGTGTTTTGTTTCCATAACAGTTTCTTCAATTTTTCTGTATGTAGCAAGAACAAGATTTGTAAAGTTATTCATTGAGTTGAAAAAGTTTGCATTTTGAAGTCCAGCCTCAAATTTTTTGTTTCTGATAATAGCATATCTTTCAAAACGTCTCCAGTAGCTGTAAAGTTCTTCAATAAATTCTACAACAAGGTCTTTATCAGAGAAGAAAGCCTCGTATTTAGGATCAAGTTTCTCGATGCTTGCAATGTCGAAAACTATTAGAAGTTTAAAAAGGTGTGTAACCTCTTCAGTAATATCGTTTTCACCAGCAAGAGCCTTAAGAAGTTTGAAAACCTCAGTATCTTTTTTTGTAATTCTTAGTATGTATGAGTTAAGGATTTTTCTAAATCCTACACTGCTTAAAAGTTCATCTGATGAAGTACAGTATTTGGCAGTAAAATTCAGCATAACGCTGTTTCTGTTAATTGAAAATTCTTGTTTCAAGTAAATCCCTCCAGATCATTTTAAAGTTTATCTTAAATATTTTATTTACTATATTTTTTTATTGATTCTGCTATTGCTTTTGGAAGCAGTCCGATTTTATTGCAAGGAACACTGCAGAATGCAACTCTTATTCCTCCAACAGTAGGAAGAACAAATATTTTCTTTTCTTTTAAATCGTTTACTATTTCATTTATATTTTCTTTAACTGGTATTGTCATAAAGAATCCGCTTCTGAATGGACATAGTTCAAGTCCGACAGCTTCAGCCTCTTTTAAGAAAATCTCAGCACGTTTTATTAGGAGATCACGAGTTTCGTTGCGCTCTGTTTCAACTTTTTTAAGAAGGTCCTCACTTCCATATATATCAGAAAGAAGTTTCATTCCTCCTCTTGAAATATTTGACCATGTAGCACGGCATAAGAAAGAAGAGTTTGAATCAAATTCATCTATAACAGCTTTGCTTGAAGATATAGCAACCTGTGCTCCAACTCTCATTCCGTAGCAAGTATATGATTTTGACATACTGTAAGCTATAACCACTAATATATTTTCAGGAAGACCATTGAAAAGAGTCATATATTTTCTTGATTCAACCTGTCCTCTAAAATCATAATCAAGATATGCAATATCGTTTAAAAGAACAATATCTCCAAATTTTGCAGCCTCTTTTAATATTTCAATAACAGCCTGCCATTCTTCTAAGCTCATAGAATATCCTGTTGGATTTTGGCAAGGGTCGTTTATAACAATAAAAGCTTTTTTCTGCTCTTTTGCCATGTTTATAACTTTTTCAGAAAAATCTTTAAGGTTGAAACCATTTCCGTCAAAAAGAGAATAGTTTTCATATCCTAAATCATTTGCTGCTGCAAGGCTCACATAAGCTTCCCATCTGTAGCTTGGAAGAAGAATTTTCTGCCCGGGATTCATATATCCTTTTATTGTGCTTGATATAGCTCCTGTTCCTCCAGGTGTAGCAGTAACAGCGATATATGATTTATCAAAAGCTGTTTCATAAACTCCAAAGACATTTTTCTTAACAGCAGCTTTGTATTCTGCACTTCCGCTTACTCCAGCAGCATATCCAAAAATATCTGGAGCAGGAATTTCTCTGTAATGTTTATCAACTGTATCTAAAACAGTCAGAGTTCCGTCTTCTCTGTATAAAGTTCCAAGCGTACAGTTTATTACTTGCTCTTTTCCATATAATGCTTCAGCATCTTTTACTTCTTTTGCTATTTCAAAAGCTCCTTTTCCAAGAACCTTTCCAATCATTTTTTCTGCTATCAAGATAATACCTCCTGTTTAACCCTAAAAATAGAATTGTTTTCAAATATGGCTTAAGTATACATTAGAAATTTTAAAGAGTCAATAAAATTTTCGAATTAATAAAATCCTTCAATGATAAATCTACAATTGATATATTTTATATATGTTTTAAAGAATAAAAATAAGAATAAAATTCTCAAGAATTTTATTCTTGTTTTATTTGTGGCAGTTTATTATTTTTTTAATCTTACTTCAGGTTCAGAAGGAAGTCCAAATAAAGGAATAAATCTGTCAAGCCCTGTTATAGTAAGAACCAGTATTGATACAACAGCTATTATAGCAAGGAAATTAAATTTAATAATATCCATAGCCGTAAATTCATGAAGAGGATAAACAACTTTTGCTATACCAATATAGAAACCAATATATACATGCCAAGGGATAAGCTGAGAACCAAAAACCCCAAGAGCATCACTGAAAGTAGCGTTTCTAAGTTTCAGTTTATATATTCCCTCTTCTGTTCCTTCAACGTTTTCATCAACAAGATTTCTTATAATAGGTCCGATTGTAACTATCTGTGCCATCTCATCTGCAAGAGCTGCATTTCCAAGAATAGCGAAAACACCATTGTAAAACATAAGCTGTCTTACATTTTTAGCAAGAGATTTTACAATTCTTGAAAGAGGTTCAAAGGCATTTATTTTTCCCATGATTCCTCCAAATGCTGCTATCCACATCATCATTACAATAACCCATGCTCCTGCTCCTGAAAATCCGCTGTATATTAACTGGATAAATTCTTTTAAATCAATAGCCTGTCCTCCAGCAGCAACAACAGCTTTTGCAGCCTCTGCTGAAAATGTAACTGTTCCTGCAAAAAGCCCGAAAATCAAAGAAGAAAAGATTCCAAGGAACAGACACAATAAAGTAGGAAGTCCTTTTACAGCTGCAACAAGTACAAATAAAAGAGGCAGTCCCATATATACAGGAACTCCGCTTTGAACCTGATTTAAAAGAGTAACAGCAGACTGACTCTGTCCAGCAAGAGCGTCCCATACAGATTGTGGAATACGGCTGATAGCCTCATGTGCACTTCCAACAGTATTTGGAAGCTTCATAACAACAGAAGCAGCATAGAAAGCTATAATACTTAAAGTAAGACATAAAAGCGACCAGACTCCCTGATGTTTTATTCTGTGGATAATCTCTACTTTCTGTATTCCTGAGCTGACAACTGTTGTGTCAGAAATAAGCCCTATGTTGTCGCCAAAACAAGCTCCTCCTGCAATAGCTGCCGTTGTAAGAACAATATTTCCTCCAACAATATGGTTAAGCCATAAAAATACAGGAGCACATGCAGCAAAAGTTCCCCAAGAACTTCCTATTGCAACAGATAAAAGACTTGTAACAATAATTCCTGTTACAGCAATAGTTTTTGCAGTAAGTCCGAAGTTAAGGGACATAATGATAATAGAAGCACCAACTCCTGTAGCCATAAATGTTTCTGCCATTGCATATGCAAGCATTAAAATAAAAAATACGAGCTGGATTTCTTTTACACTGTTAACAGCTGAATCAACAATATCATGAAAAGTCATTTTTTCTGTAAGCCAAGCCACAAGAGATGCAAACATAACAGCAATAGGTGCTGCAACAAGTACATCAAATCCAACAACTACCATAAGAATTCCAAGTATTATCACAGGTGACAATTTTAAAAGTTCTACAAATAAACTACGCCTTTCTCTAACATCAAGTGTCATAAATTTTTTAATCTCCTCCAAAAAATGATTTTTAAAATAAAAAAAGTCTGCCACATTTTATATGGTAGACTTCTAAAATCAATATCTGTAATACGGCACAACTATGCCGAGATAATAATTTTGATAGCGCTACATCAGTTTTATCTGATGTCAGTCATATAAATATTTTTTATATGCCCAAGATTTAAAACAGGCTTTTTTAAATCTTTCGGCAGAATTCCCTTTCTCCTGTTCTCACTGCTCTGCCAGAGCTAAAACAGGTTACTGATGTTTTCTGCAACCTCTACCTAAAATGTATATTTCTTTATTCCCGTAATGTTGATATTACCATTTTTAATAGGAAAAGTCAATCTTAAGTTTTTTTATTTTTGTTTAATTTTTATCTTTGGAATGGTATAATGGAGCTAGAAACCTATATTCGTGGGGTAATTTATGAGAAATTTAAATTTTATGGCAACAGAAGATTTTAAAAATAAAAGACTTGATGTGTTTTTGCAGAGCTGCATGGAAGAAAAAAGCAGAGCAGCAGTGCAGAAACTTATAGATGAAAATTGTGTAACAGTAAACGGCAAAATTGTTTCAAAAGCAGGATTGAAGTTAAAGGGAAATGAAGAGATTGACGTGAATATTCCTGATGAGGAAATTCCTGTTTTGAAACCTGAAAATATTCCTCTTGAAATTATTTTTGAAGATAAGCATATTGCTGTTATAAATAAACCAAGCAATATGACAGTACATCCGGCACAAAATAATTACAGCGGAACTTTGGTAAATGCTCTTCTTTATCATTTCGATTCTCTTTCAAATATAAATGAAGATAATATAAGACCGGGAATAGTTCACAGACTTGATAAGGATACGAGCGGATTGATAATAATTGCCAAAACAAATGAGGCACATGAAAAACTTGTGGAGATGTTTCAAAGCAAGATAATGAAAAAGACATATATAGCTGTGTGTAAAGGGAATTTCAGCAGTAAAACAGGAAGGCTTGAAAACCTTATCGGAAGAGATTCTTTTGACAGAAAAAAAATGGCTGTAGTGGAAGTAAACGGAAAAGAGGCAGTGACAAATTATGAAGTAATAGACGAAGTACAAGACTTTTCCCTTTTGAAAGTAAATATTGAAACAGGAAGAACACATCAGATAAGAGTGCATATGAAATATCTAAATCATCCAATCTTGGGAGACAGCACATACGGTTCACCTTCCAAAATAATAGACAGACAGATGCTCCATGCTTATATGCTTGAATTTGTTCATCCGATAACAAAAGAAACAATAAAATTAAAGGGAAAACTTCCTGAGGATTTTGTAAATGT
Source organism: uncultured Fusobacterium sp. (assembly GCA_900542625.1). Classification (GTDB taxonomy): domain Bacteria; phylum Fusobacteriota; class Fusobacteriia; order Fusobacteriales; family Fusobacteriaceae; genus Fusobacterium_B. Next base: position 15,670 of record UQOH01000016.1, on the reverse strand, counting down.
ATTAAAAAAATTAAAGCTTGATAAAGAAAAAATAGACAGAATTGGAGAATAGCAAGTGAAAGAACTATATGATTTTGATATGGAAAAAGGAAGTATTATAGGTGTTGATGAGGCAGGAAGAGGACCGCTTGCAGGACCTGTGGTTGCTGCTGCTGTAAAAATTAATGAATATCATGATTTTTTTGAAGATATAAACGATTCAAAAAAATTAACAGAAAAGAAGAGAGAAATGCTGTTTGATAAGATAGTTGCTTATTGTCATGTAGGAGTGGGAATAGCAACTGTTGAAGAGATAGATGAAGTAAATATTTTAAATGCAACATTCTTAGCTATGAACAGAGCTCTTGAAGATATAAAAAAAGATGAAATAAAATTTGATAAAGTTCTTGTTGACGGAAATAAACTAATAAAAAAATATGAGGGAGAACAGGAGTGTGTTGTAAAAGGAGATGCAAAAAGTCTTTCTATTGCAGCAGCCTCAATTATAGCAAAAGTGACAAGAGACAGAATTATGCTTATTAATGCAGAGAAGTATCCTGAATATTTTTTTGAAAAACATAAAGGCTATGGAACAAAACTTCATAGAGAAGTCCTTTTGGAAAAAGGGCCTCTTCCTATTCACAGAAAAACTTTTTTAAAGAAAATTTTAAAAACAGAAGGAACAGCTGATGAATAAAAGAGAGCAGGGAAAAATTTATGAATCTCATGCTCTGGCTTTTTTAGAATCAAAAGGATATACTCTTGTTGAAAAAAACTATTTTACCAGATTTGGTGAAATAGATTTAATAGTGAAAAAAGATAATCTTATAGTTTTTGCAGAAGTAAAACAAAGATCTACCAATTATTTTGGTTATGGAGAACAGGCAATAAGTTATACCAAAAGAAAGAGAATATATCTTTCTGCCAAAGAGTTTCTTTCTAAAAAAAGATATTTTAATTGTGATATAAGATTTGATGCAGTAGTGTTTAACAGCAGAGATGAAAAATCTTGTAATTGGATTAAAAATATGATTTGGGGTGATGAATTTGGATTTTAAATGCCTAAAATGCGGTTGTGAAGAATATTATGTAAGAACTGCCATCTTGCCGGAGAAGGATGCAGGAATAAAAATTGAAATGGGAACATATTATCTAAAAGTGTGTGCAGGGTGCGGATATACCGAAATGTATTCAGCAAAAATTCTTGATTGTGATTTGAAAAAAGAGAAGAAAAAAGCTAAGGAGAATAAACTTGAACCTAAAACTGAGTCCAACTCTTAGTGGGTTTTTCTTTTCTCAAAAATGTATATTATGCGGAAAAGAAAAAATAAAGGACAAAGAGTATGTGTGTGAAGAATGCAGAAAAAAGCTGGAAAAAAAGAAACAGCTTCGTGTAAGAAAGAATATCTATTATCTTTTTAATTACACAGACGATGTGAGAAAACTTTTGATAAACTATAAGCTGAAAGAAAGAAAAAATACAGCTTTTTATTTGAGCAGCCTTATAGAAGAAGATTTGAAAAAAATTATAAATGAAAATAAAATAGATATTGTAATTCCTGTCCCTATAAGCAGAGAAAGATATCTTTCAAGAGGATTTAATCAGGTAAATTTTCTCCTTGATATAATAGGAATTAATTACAAAATTCTTGAAAGAGAAAAAAATACAATACCTATGTATAAATTTGCTGATGAAAATTTAAGAAGGATTAATATCAAATCAGCTTTTAAAATAAATTTTATTACAAAAGATAAAAATATATTGATAGTTGATGATATTATTACAACAGGTACAACTGTATCAGAAATTGCCAAAGTATTAAATATTACAGGAAAACCAAAGAATATTTTTGTTTTTGCAGTGGCATCAGCTGCTGAAAAATTTAAAAATGTTTAAAAATTAATCATAAAAGATTCACTATTTGACTTATACAAAATTAGAACTTTAGATAAAAGTATGTTAAAATTAAAAGAGAAGATTAAAAATATATATTAATAACTTACAGATAAAATATAATTATTTAGGAGGAGTTTATAATGAGAAAAACTATTATTGCAGGAAACTGGAAAATGAATAAAACAAATGCAGAAGCTGTAGCTATGCTTACTGAATTAAAAGCAGCTGTTGCTGATGTAGAAAATGTAGGAGTTGTTATCGGAGCACCTTTCACTGCTCTTTCTGATGCGGTTAAAGCTGTTGAAGGTTCAAATATAAAAATAGCAGCTGAAAATATGTATCCAAAAGCATCAGGAGCTTATACTGGAGAAGTTTCTCCTGAAATGTTAAAAGCAATAGGAGTTGAATATGTAATATTAGGGCACTCTGAAAGAAGAGAATACTTCCATGAAACAGATGCTTTCATAAACGAAAAAGTTAAATGTGCATTATCTTATGGATTAACTCCAATCCTTTGTATAGGAGAAAAACTTGAGGACAGAGAAGCAGGAAGAACAGATTTTGTAAACGAAACTCAAATTAAAGGAGGAATGGCAGGACTTACTAAAGAAGAGGCTGTAAAAGTAGTTGTTGCCTACGAACCAGTATGGGCAATCGGAACAGGAAAAACTGCAACTCCTGAAATTGCTGAAGAAACTCACAAAGCAATAAGAAAAGTATTAGCAGAAATGTTTGGTGCTGAAGCTGCTGAAGAAATTACTATTCAATATGGTGGATCAATGAAAGCGGACAATGCAAAAGAATTATTAGCTCAAGCTGATATAGACGGCGGGCTTGTTGGAGGAGCATCTCTTGAGGCTACATCTTTTGCAAAAATAGTTAAAGCTGGAATGTAATTATATTTTAGAAAAGAGATTTTTAGAGAGGAAAACAAATAATGAATAAAAAACCATTAATGCTTATGATTTTAGATGGTTGGGGTATAAATACTCAAGACAACCAAGTTAATGCTATAAAAAATGCTCATCCTGCTGAATATTTAGAGCTTTTATCTAAATATCCTCATTCAAAATTACAGGCATCAGGAGAGGCTGTAGGACTTCCTGATGGACAAATGGGAAACTCAGAAGTAGGACACTTAAACATAGGTGCTGGTAGAGTAATTTATCAGCCTCTTGTAAAAATAACAAAAGATATAAGAGACGGAGAATTTTATGAGATTCCTGTTTTAAAAGAGGCTTTTGAATACGCTAAAGAAAATAATACAGCAATACATTTTGCAGGATTAGTTTCTGACGGAGGAGTTCACTCTCATGTAGAGCACATTTACGGACTTCTTCAAATGGCTAAAAACTATGGATTAACAAAAGTATATCTTCACGCTTTCTTAGATGGAAGAGATACTCCGCCTTCTTCAGCAGTAAACTTCTTAGCACAGGTTGAAGCAAAAATGGCTGAAATCGGAGTAGGAAAAATAGCTACAATCTCTGGAAGATATTATGCTATGGACAGAGATAAAAACTATGACAGAACAAAAATTGCTTATGATAATATGACTTTAGGAAACGGAGTGGCTGCATCTTCTGTTGATGAGGCAATAAAAGCGTCTTATGCAGCAGGTGTTACAGATGAATTTGTAAAACCTACTATTATTGATAAAGAAGGACTTGTAAAATCTGGTGATGTATTTATCAACTTCAACTTCAGACCAGACAGAGCAAGACAAATTACAAGAGCATTCAATGACAAAGAATTTACTTTCTTTGACAGAAATATTGACCCTATAAAAGTATACTGTATGAGACAATATGACTCTACAATAGATGCTCCTGTAATTTACAAAGATGATGAAATAGTAAATACTTTTGGAGAGGTAATCTCTAAAGCAGGGCTTACTCAGTTAAGAACTGCTGAAACAGAAAAGTATGCACACGTTACATTCTTCTTTAATGGAGGAGTAGAGGCTCAATATCCTGGAGAAGAGAGAAAACTTGTTGCATCTCCAAAAGTAGCAACTTATGATTTAAAACCTGAAATGTCAGCTTATGAAGTAACAGAGGGAGCAAAAGAAGCTCTTGAATCAGGAAAATTTGATGTAGTAATCTTAAACTTTGCAAACCCAGACATGGTTGGACATACAGGAGTTTTAGATGCTGCTGTTAAAGCAATCAAAGCTGTTGATGAATGTGTAAAAACATTAGTTGATACAATTCTTGCATTGGATGGAACTGTATTAATTACAGCTGACCATGGAAATGCAGAGCTTATGGTAGACCCTGAAACTAATGCTCCATTTACAGCTCATACAACAAATGAAGTTCCATTCTTATATATCTCTAATCATACAGAGGGAGTTACATTAAAAGATGGAAAACTTGCTGATATAGCTCCTACAATGCTTAGCATCTTAGGAATTGAACAGCCAAAAGAGATGACAGGGGAAAACCTGATAGTAAAATAAATAGTTTTTAATTACATCTAATAGTTTCGAAAGAAGAGGGAAATTTTTCTCTCTTTTTTCTTTTATGATAAAATAGTGTAAGAAAATTATAGAAATTTTTCTTTACTATTTTCTTAATAAGTGAAATAATATAGCTGTAATTTTAATAATAAAAACAGGAGGATACACCATTATGTTAAAAGAAGGAATGAAATTAACACACACAAAAGTAGTAAGCCCAGAGGAAACAGCAGCAAAAGTTGCGTCTGGAACTTTAGATGTTTACGGAACACCAATGATGATTGCACTTATGGAAAAAACATCATTTGATTTAGCACAGGCTGAACTTGGAGAAGGAGAATCTACTGTTGGTATATCTGTAAATATAAAACACAATAAAGCAAATAAAATAGGAGACGAGGTTATGTGTGAATCAACTTTAGTTCAAGTTGACGGAAGAAGACTTGTTTTTGAAGTGAAAGTAACTCACAACGGAAATGTTGTTGGAGAAGGAACTCATGAAAGATTTATAATCAATGTAGAAAAATTCTTAGCAAAATTAGGATAATATAATGAAATTTTTAGAAGAGTATAAAGGATTTTCTCTTTGTGTTCTTGATAAAGAAACTGCTGAAAAATATAAGAATGAAATACTTTTTCTTTTGAAACTTATTCCTAAGTCAGATTATAAGATTTCTGATATTGTGAGGGAGAAGAAAGAAGAAAGAGTTTTTTACGGCAAATGGAAACACAGCCTTATTCTGTTTGATAAAGATAAAGTTATAGGCGTTCTTATTGCATATGAACGGGAAAAAGAGGAAAATAATCTTTATTCTGAAAACAGTTTTTATATAAATGAAACTGCTGTTCATAAAGATTATCAAGGATATGGAATAGGGAAATATCTTATAGGATATTTTTTAGAAAATACAAAAGATTTTATCTGTCTCTCAGGAGAAAAAATTTTTAAAATTCAGACAGAAGACAGTATTGAAAATATAAAAGTGATAAATTTTTATAAAAGTTTTGGTTTTTCTGAAATAGGAAAAAAGAAATATCCAAAGAAGTATGATTTGGTAATGGAGTTAAAAAAAGGCTATTGATTATGATAGCCTTTTTTCTTTAGGACTTAGTTTTAATTTCTTTTTTATTTGGTTTACTGTTTAAATAAAATTTTATTAACTATGATAGTTTAAATTATTAAATATTAATATCTGTTTTCACTCATACACATCAATATTTTTTCTTTTACTACTTCTCCCATTGCTTTTTTAGCATTTTCCATATATTTTCTTGGATCATTTGCTTCAGGATGTTCTACAAGATAATTTCTTAATGCATTTGAAAATGGTATTTTTAATTCAGTTGCGATATTTACTTTTGTTATACCAAGGCTGATAGCTTTTCTTACCTGCTCTTCTGGAACTCCAGATGCTCCATGTAAAACTAAAGGAATATCTACAACAGCTCTTATCTCTTTTAATCTGTCAAAATCAAGTTTTGGTTCTTCTTTATATAATCCATGGGCAGTTCCTATTGCCACTGCGAGAGAATCAATTCCTGTTCTTTTTACAAAATCAACTGCTTGTTTAGGATTTGTATATTTACTGTCTTTTTCATCTACGATTAAATCATCTTCCTGTCCTCCAAGTATTCCAAGTTCAGCCTCTACAGTAGCCCCATAAGTGTGTGCCAGTTCTGTAACTTCTTTTACTATTTTTATATTTTCTTCATAAGGATAATGTGAAGCATCTATCATTATTGATTTTGTTCCGAGCTCTAAAGATTTTTTTATACTATCGATATCAGTATGATGGTCTAGATGCAGAACGATAGGAATGTTATATTTTTCTGCTGCTGTTTCAACGATTGCTTGAATATAATCTCTTCCAGCATAATCAAATGTTCCTGGAGTTCCGGCTATAATAATTGGCGATTTTAATTTGCTTGCTGTTTCAACCATTACTTGTATAGTCTCAAGATTATGGCAGTTAAAAGCAGGAACAGCATATCCTTCTTTTTGTGCTTTTAAAAGAATCTCTTTTGAGTTTTTCATAGTTTAATCTCCTTTTTATTAATTTTATTTTTTTAAAATTTTTATTTTCTGTTTTAATTCTTCGAGAATAGAAGAATCTATGTTTCCTGTTTCAGGAAGAAGAGCATTTGAAATACTGCATGCTATTGCAAGTTTAAAACATTCGATAAGAGAAAGTTTTTTTTCATGTCCCGCAATAAATCCTGCTACAAAAGAATCCCCACATCCAACAGTATTAAGAACATTGAACTTTGGAATTTCGGCAATATAGATAACTTCTTTTGTAACCAGAATAGAACCTTCTCCTCCTAAAGTAACAGCAACAATTTCTATTCCATCAGCATTAAGTTTTTTAGCTTCTTCTATAACTTCATTTATATTTTTAAGAGAGTCAGCATCAGTAAGTTTTTCTAATTCTTCAAGATTAGGTTTTATAAAATAAGGTTTTGCTTTTAAACTTTCTCGCAGAGCAGTTCCGCTTGTATCTAGGAAAAATTTACATTTGTTTTCTTTGGCAATATGAATAAGTTCGCAGTAACTGTCAGAAGAAAGCCCTGAAGGGAGGCTTCCTGAAGCACTTATAAATTTATATTTTTCTGTAAGTTTTCTAAATTTATTTTTAAAATTTTTCCATTCTTCCGGCAGAACGACAGGACCACTTTCCAATATTTCACTGCTCATATTATTATGCAGAATATTTATACAGTTTCTTGTTTCGCCTTTTATTTTTTCAAAATCATTTTTTATGTTTATTTCATTTAATTTTTCTGAAAGTTCTTCTCCTAATTTTCCTCCAAGAAAACCTGTTGTTAAAAGTTTGCAGTCAAGTTTTTTTACAACTCTTGCAACATTTAATCCTTTTCCTCCAGCAGATTTTTCACATTTTTCAGCTCTGTGTACTTTTCCAAGTTTAAAATCAGAAATATTGTATTTAATATCAATTGACGGATTAAGAGTAACAGTAAGTATCATTAAAATAACCTCCTATTCTTGAAAAGAGAATAATATATTATTTTATAAACTCTTTTCTATGTATAAATTCTATTTTAAAGAAATATTATCATACAGAAAAAATAATTTTTAGTACAAAATGTTTCAAAAAAAATGAAATTAATGACACTTTTTTATTTGAAATTTTTAGAATATAATCATATCAACAAACAGAAAATGAAAATTTATATAAAATTTCAAATATTAAAAATCAGGAGGTATAAACGTGAAAGCAGCAGTGCTGGAAAGTAATAATAATGTACAAATAAAAGATCTGCCGATACCTGAAATAAAAGATGATGATATTTTAATTCAAGTAAAATATTCAGGTGTATGTGGATCAGATATTCCAAGATTATTCAGTAATGGAGCAAGATTTTATCCGATAGTATTAGGACATGAGTTTTCAGGAATAGTTTCTAAAATTGGTAAAAATGTTACAAATATAAAAGAAGGCGATAAAATAGCTGTAGCTCCTTTGGAACCTTGTATGGTTTGTGAAGATTGTAAAAAAGGACATTTTTCTCAATGCAGATATTATTCATTTATAGGCTCAAGAAAAAATGGAGCATGGGCAGAATACGTTGTAGTTCCTGCTAAAAATGCAGTAATTCTTCCAGAGGGAGTAGATTTAAAAGAAGGGGCTTTTTTTGAGCCTTTAACAGTAGCGTTACATGGACTAAAACTTTTAGATTATCCTGTAGGAAAAAAAGTAGCTATTTTAGGAATGGGAACAATAGGGCAGCTGGTTCTTCAATGTGTTCATTCATCAATTCAAAAAGAGATTATGGCTGTGGATATCAACGATGAAAAATTGAAAGTTTCAAAAGAACTTGGGGCAACACATACAAATAATCCTTTATCAAGTAAAGAAGAACTTAAAGATTATGAACTTGTAATAGAAACTTCTGGAGTTCCCAGTAATTTTAAAAAAGCACTTTCAATTGTAGGAAATAAAGGAACAGTTCTGTTTATAGGAACACCTCATGGAAATGTTGAATATACTCCATCAGAATTTGAAAATATAAACAGAAAAGAACTTACTGTATTAGGATCTTGGATGAATTATTCAAATATCTTTCCTGGAGAAGAATGGGAATTGGCAAATATTTTATTTAAGAAAAAAAGAGTAAAAATAGATAAATTAGCAGAAGCTGTATGTTCTATTGAAGAGTTTCCAAGTTATGTAAAAAAACTTGAAAAAAAAGAAATTCAAGGAAAAATTTTGATTAAATTTTAGAAGAGCAAAGATATTTAAGTAAAATTATATTTTGTGAAATGTGATAAAATTAAATAAAAAATTTTTTAAGAGAGTGAAATGTATGATAGGAATAAAAGAAGAAAATTTATTAAAAGAAATAGCTTTAAAAAACAGGACATTGGAAGAGTTATCAAAAAACCTTAATTTGTCTGAAAGATCTGTAAGATACAAAATAAAAAATTTAAATGAATATTTTAAGCAAGAAAAAATAGCTATAGAAATTATATTGAAGAAAAATTTTGTTGAGTTTATTGGAGATTTGAAGTTATTAGAAGAAAGAAGTATTTTTCCTAAATTTAATCCATATATTTATACTCAAGAGGAAAGATTAGAAATCTTAATTAATTTTTTACTTTTTACTGAAGAAAAATTTTATTGGGAAAATTACCAAAACCTGGTTGATATAAGTGAATCAACATTTAAAAAAGATTGGAAACTGTTAAGAGAAGAATTTTATAAATTGGATATAAATATAATAAATAGAAAATATTTTACAGTTTTGGAAGCAACAGAGGACAAAATAAGAAACTATATGCTTAAAAATATTGTAAAATATAAGATTAATTCCAATAATTTAAATTTAACAGATAAAGCTATAAATAAAATAATAGACAGTTATTTCTCTACAGTTGACTTTAAAGGTTTAAAAAATTTATTGAAACAAATTTCAAAAAAACTAAATATTATAGTATCAGATGATGCTTTTAATATAATGAAATACACATTAGCTTTGACTTTAAAGAGAATGGATAAAACTCCTTTTAAAAAAGAAAATATAAAAAATGTAGAATTTTTAAGAAATACAGAAGAATATAAAATTATAAAAAAAGTTATGGAAAAATATAAAGAAGAGTTTAAAAACTATATTTATGATTTTGAGATTTTAAATTTAACGGAATATTTCTTGGGAAGTCATTCTTATAATTTTAAATATTCATTTTATGAAAACTGGATACATATTGAAACTATAGTAGATAAAATTATAGAAGGTGTTGAAAAAGAACTGAATGTAGATTTTGAAAAAGATGCAGAGCTTTTTGAAGGAATATTAAATCATCTAAAACCAATGGTTTATAGAATAAGAAAAGGTATAAAACTGGAAAACAGTATAACAAGAGAGATAATTGAAGAATCTCCTGAAATTTTTACTGCCTTGAAAAATAATATTAATATTTTAGAAAAATTTATAAAATGTAAAGTTGATGACGATGAACTTAGTTATCTGACAGTATTTTTTAAGTTAGCTATAAAAAAATATAGAATTAATAAAATACCTAGAATTATAATATTGTGTAGTTTTGGATATGGAGTTTCTAAAGTGTTGGAAGCAAGGTTGAAAGAAAAATTTAATGTGATAATTGTTAAAACTCTTCCGGCGCATGAACTTAATCAAAAAATTCTTTTGGAAGAAGAGATAGATTTGATTGTAACTACGATAAAACTTGAAGAGATAGATACAGATATTCCAATAATAACAGTAAGTCCTCTTTTAGGAATAGAAGATATAAATAAATTAAGAGAGAGCGGCTTAAAAGAACTTACAGTAAGTGATTATTATGATATGTTTATCGATATAATTAAAAAGAACTGCAAAATAGAAAATGAAGAAAGATTGAAAAAAGATCTTGCAGATTTATTTAATATTAATTTTCAAGATATGTTTGAACAAAAGACTGAAAAAAAGGAATTTAAAGAGTTTATAAATAGTAAAAAAATAAAAATAATTCAAAAAATAAACAGTTTCGAGGAAGGAATAAAAATAGCAGGTGAACTTTTAATAGAAAATAAAAGTATAAATCGTGAATACATAGACAGCTGTGTAAAAGTATTTAAAAAACAAGGGCCATACATGCTTATAGGGCCTAATACAATTCTTCCTCATTCTGATAACTTTAAAAATGTAATAAAAACAGATTACAGTTTTATAAAATTAAAAACTCCTTTGAATTTAGAATATGATGAAAATATAGTAAAAGTAGAAAATATAATATTTCTTGCAAGTTCAGATGGAAAAGAACACAGAGATTCTCTATTAAATTTAAAATATTTAATAGATAAATGTAAAATTGAAAGTATTTTCAGAGAGTGTAAAACAGAGAAAGAGATATTGGGAATTTTAAATAGAATAAATGGAAGAAAAAATGGAGGAGAATTATGAAGAGAGTAATAGTGGCGTGTGGAGGAGCAGTTGCAACATCAACAATAGCAGGAGAAAAAATTAAAGAGATAGCAGCAGAAGTAAACATACCAATAGAAATAGTTCAGTGTAGAATAAGTGAAATAGATGCTTTTATGGATAAAATAGATTTTATAGTAACGACTTCTAAAGTAAAAACAGATTATGGAGTTCCTTTACTTCATGGAATGCCTTTTGTTTCAGGAATTGGTGTAGAGGTTCTTGAAGAAAAAATAAAAAAACTTCTAACAGAAGAAAACTAAAGAGAAAAATTATTAAAGAACAGTTTTATAGAGGAGAGAAAAATGGTAAAAAACTTTTTTTTAGATGAAAAATTATTTAAAAAGAATGTTAATTTAAAAAATCAATTTTCCCTTTTTGAAGAAATGGGAAAACTATTAATAGAAAAGGGTTATGTGGCAGGAAATTATGTGGAAGCTATAACAGAAAGAGAAAAAATGTATCCAACAGGCATAACTACAACATCTTATACAGTGGCAATACCCCATGTTGATGCAAAATATGCAAAAGTTAATACAATGTATGTAATAACATCAGAAGAAGGAATAGAGTTTGAAGATTCTGAAGAGGATAAAATAATAAAGTCAAAAATAATTTTTGGAATAATAATAAAAGATCACGATTCTCATATAGATTTTTTAGTACAAATTTCTAATCTTCTTCAAAATGAAGAATTATTGAAAGAAATTTATAATGCAGAGAATAGTAAAGAAATGAAAAAAATATTGGAAAGTTATTTGAAATAAACATTAAAAATATTTGGAGGTAAGGAGATGAATTTTGTAAAATATATTCTTGATTTAGGACCTACTGTAATGCTGCCGTTAATAATATTTTTATTTGGAGTGTGCCTAGGACTTAAACCAGGCAGAGCTTTTTCGACATCAATTAAAATAGGAATAGGATTTATTGGAATAGGACTTGTTGTAGGGTTAATGCAGAAGAGTATTGGACCAGCAGCTCAAGCCATGACAGAAAATTTCAATCTTAATCTTGATGTTATTGACTTAGGATGGCCGGGAACATCACCTTTAACTTGGGCATCAAGTATAGCTCTTACAGCTATTCCATTAGCTGTGGGAATTAACCTTGTTATGATTTTTACAAAAATGACAAGAGTTATAAATGTAGATATATGGAATATATGGCATATGACATTTACAGGTGCAATAGCTTATGTAGCAACAGACAACTATTTTGTGGGATTACTTGGAGTGGCTGTTCATGCAATTATTGCATATAAACTTGGAGATTGGTTTTCTTATGACGCAGAAGATTATTTTGGACTTGAAGGAATAGCAGTTCCTCACGGAACATCAGCATATTGTGGTCCGTTTGCAGTTTTAGTTGATATGATAATAGACAGAATACCAGGGCTTAATAAAATACATTTTACATCAGAAGATTTAGAGAAAAAATTTGGAGTGTTTGGACAGCCTGTAGTAACAGGACTTATTCTTGGAATTTTAATTGGTGTTTTAGCTGATTATGATTTAAAAAGAATTCTTCAGTTAGGAGTAGAAGTTGCATCAGTTATGTATTTAATGCCAAAAGTAGTAAAACCTATTATGGAAGGACTTCTTCCTTTATCAGAAATAGCTAAACAAAAACTTACTTCTAAATTTAAAGGACAAGGATTTTTAATTGGACTTGATCCAGCTCTTCTTCTTGGAGAACCATCAGTAGTGTCAGCCAGTTTAATATTTATACCATTAACTTTATTAATTGCACTTATAGTTCCAGGAAACAGAGTGCTTCCATTTGGAGATTTAGCTACAATAGGATTCTTTGTAGCAATGGGAGTAGGAGTTCATAGAGGAAATTTATTTAGAACAATTATTTCAGGAAGTATAATTATGTATATAACAATTTGGATTTCTAATAGAACAATAGATTTCCATACTATTCTTGCTAAAAATGCAGGAGCTGCTAATGCTGCAAATATAGGTTCTCTTGATCAAGGTGGTTCGCCAATAACTTACTTATTTACAAGTATATTTGATAGAGATTTGATTTCAGCTAATACAGTAGGATTTGTCGTAATTCTAGTAATCTATATATTTGGACTTTTTGTAACAAGACAGAGATACATAAGATTAAAAAATGAAATCAACCAATAAAAATTATAGATAAAGAATAATTAAGACAGAGATGATTCTTAACATTTCTGTCTTTTTTTATAAAAAAACTCATAGATACAGATAAAAAATTAAGATTTTGTAAATTTAGGGACAAAATTATGTCTAAAAATTAAAAAATGATAAAAAAATAATCTCTTAATTTTTTACCAAAATTTAGAAAATATATAAATACCAATGAATTTTAAAAAGTGGTTAAAAAATAAACGTTTGATAGAAAAACAGAATGAAACTTTTAAAATATATAAAAAATATATTTCAAAAATATTGATTTTTGCGGTATAATGTCATTATCTGGGAAAAGATGATAAAAGTATTAAAAAAATTTAAGAGAGAAAATATTAATCTTTAATCAAAGCGGGATAAAAAAATTACCATAAAATTATAAAGATAAAGTATTGCTTGACTAAATGTCGATACAAAAGTATAACTATATTATGCATGTATTAAAAATCTTTTAAAAACAAAAATGACTATGAAGAGTTTGGGAGAAAATTTCGTAGCATACTCAAAAGGAGGTTTATCATGGATTTTATAACTTATGAGCAAGAAGGATTTGTAGGTGTTATTACTATAAACAGACCAAAAGCTCTTAATGCTCTTAACAGCGGTGTTCTTGACGAATTAAACGCTTGTTTAGATTCTGTGGATTTAGAAACAACTAGAGCTCTTATATTAACAGGAGCCGGAGAAAAATCATTTGTAGCCGGAGCTGATATAGGAGAAATGAGTACATTAACTAAAGCTGAAGGAGAGGCTTTTGGTAAAAAAGGAAATGATGTATTCAGAAAATTAGAAACATTCCCTATTCCAGTTATAGCTGCAGTAAACGGATTTGCCCTTGGTGGAGGATGCGAAATAGCTATGAGCTGTGACATCAGAATATGTTCTGATAATGCTTTATTCGGACAGCCTGAAGTAGGATTAGGAATCACTCCGGGATTTGGAGGAACTCAAAGACTTGCAAGAATTATCGGTGTAGGAAAAGCCAAAGAAATGATATATGCTTGTGTTAATGTAAAAGCTGAAGAGGCAAAAGCATTAGGATTAGTAAATGCAGTTTATACTCAGGAAGAGTTATTGCCAGCAGCTAAAAAATTAGCCGGAAAAATAGCTAAAAATGCACCTATCGCAGTAAGAGCTTGTAAAAAAGCTATTAATGACGGATTAGATGCTCCAATGGATGAGGCAATAGTAATCGAAGAAAAATTATTTGGAAGTTGTTTTGAATCTGAAGACCAAAGAGAAGGAATGGCAGCATTCTTAGAAAAAAGAAAAGTAGAAGGATTTAAAAATAGATAATAGTTTGTATTAAAATTAAAAAGTTCAAATAATAATTAAAATTTCAGGAGGATTAAAATGAAAGTAGGTATTATCGGAGCAGGAACTATGGGATCAGGAATTGCACAAGCATTTGCACAAACAGCTGGATATGAAGTTTGTTTATGTGACATCAACGAGCAGTTCGCAGCAAACGGAAAAGCTAAAATAGCTAAAGGATTTGAAAAAAGAATAGCTAAAGGAAAAATGGAACAAGCTGCTGCAGATGAAATATTAGCAAAAATTACAACTGGAACAAAAGAAATCTGTTCTGACTGCGATTTAGTAATTGAAGCTGCAATAGAAAATATGGCAATAAAAAAACAAACATTTAAAGAATTACAAGAAATTTGTAAGCCTGAAGCAATGTTTGCTACAAATACATCATCTCTTTCTATAACTGAAATCGGTGCAGGACTTGACAGACCAGTAATTGGAATGCACTTCTTTAACCCAGCTCCAGTTATGAAACTTGTAGAAGTTATAGCAGGATTAAATACTCCAGTTGAAATGGTTGAAAAAGTAAAAGCTATATCTGAAGAAATCGGAAAAGTACCAGTTCAAGTAGAAGAAGCAGCAGGATTTGTTGTAAACAGAATATTAATCCCTATGATAAACGAAGCTGTTGGAATTTATGCTGACGGTGTTGCATCAGTTGAAGGAATAGATGCAGCAATGAAACTTGGAGCTAACCATCCAATGGGACCATTAGCATTAGGAGACTTAATAGGATTAGACGTTTGTCTTGCTATTATGGAAGTTCTATACAATGAAATGGGAGACACAAAATACAGACCTCATCCATTATTAAGAAAAATGGTAAGAGGAGGACAATTAGGACAAAAAACTGGTAAAGGATTCTACGATTATTCTAAATAAGATAAAAAATAGAATAAAAGATATATTTTTTATTAGACCTAATATAAAGATTAAAGAGCCTGTGAGTTTCATGGGCTCTTTTATTTTTTTGGCAATAAAAAATGAAAAGTGGTTTTAAAATGACCATACATTAAAAAAATATAAAAAATTTTTGAAAAAAAGAGTAAAGTTATCTTAAGGAAAGAGCTGTTTAAAAAATCGTTTTTAATGTAAAACATGTAAAATTAAAGAATAACAATAAAAGCACATCAAAATAAGTACAAGTGTAATAAAACCGAAATATTTTTTCTGCATTGCTGACATAGTGACAGAAAAACATAAACAAAAAAATCATAAAAAAATAAGAAAAAAATAAATAAATATCAAAAAAAGTTATAAAAAATAGGTAAAAAAACAATTAATTTTGTGTCAAATGATAAAAAAATAATCTTTATAAAACTAAAAAATTATTACAAAGTATTTAAAAAAATAAAGTTAAGTAAAAAGATAAAAAAATAATCAAATGTACAAAATAAAAAAATTTTTTCTAAAAGT
>UQOH01000015.1 GCA_900542625.1 uncultured Fusobacterium sp. | reverse complement strand
TCATTGTTTTTCCCCCTGATTTTGTTTAAATTCCACGATAATTAGATATTTACATTAATCTTTGAAATCCTCTATTTTTGATATTATTTATAACTATTCTTGTCTATCTAAATTTTTTCAAAAAAATTTTTTAAAACAAAACTAAATATAGATTATCTTTTCTTATCTAAATTCAAATTATTTAATAGCTTGTCTAAAAGCCCATATTTTTACACTATCTTAGGTAGACAAGTATCTTTTTGTTTCTTGAAAAGAATATCAAGTTAAAAAAAATTTGAAGTAAGGTCATCTTCCATTCCCCAAAATTCTTTATTAAGCCATTTTTTATTCTGACTTTTAAAAAGCAAAACAGAATCTCTGTCTCTTCTTATCCATTCATCTAGTTCGTATTGTAATTTTTTCAGTGAACTCTGTGTAAGCTCTCCTTCAAAAACAGAATTTTGTACATGGGTTAGATATTTCTTACAAATTTTAAAAATATTTCTTAACACTCTTGCTCCCTGAGCATCAAGTTTTATATCATAAACCAAAATAACATACATAGCTACCACCACATTTTGAAACCTTCATATTTTTTATCTCCAATAATATGTTTAATAAGTTTATAGCACTCTAATCTTATTAAATAACTATAACTTACTTCTCTTCCAAGATCTTTATGTCTTATAGTCTGTTTCAATCTTTCATCATATTCTTTTAATATTTTCTTTCTTCCATTTTCTTTTAAATAATAAAAATTTGAACCTTTTTCAAAGTCTTTTTCTGTTATCATATTTTTATTTAAAAGGGAAAAAATGAGCCTGTCTCCAATCAACGGTTTAAAAATTTCCGCTATATCAAGACACAAAGAAAATCTTCTTTCTCCTGCACTATGAAGATAACTAATTGTCGGATTTAACTGTGTTTTATAAATTTCAGAAAGACATGTAGTATAGATAAGTGAATTTACAAAAGAAATTAAAGTATTTATCATATTATCAGGAGGTCTTTTTACTCTTTTTTCAAAATCAATCTCTTGATTAATTATATCTTTCCAAGCAGAGTAATACACTTTTCTTATATTTCCTTCTACTCCCATAATTTCATTAACTTTTTCTGCTTTAGAAAGTTCTTTCTGCAGACCCTTTACCTGTCCCATTATACTTTCCAAATCTTTTCCCCTGCCGTTATAATATCTTAAATTTCTATAAATATTATAGGCTGCACTTTCAATAAATTCTTTTGCTAATTCTGTTCTTTTATCTTCATTTGTATAGTATTCAACCTGTTTTATTAAGAGATTTCCGGAAACATTAGTTTCTTTGGGATAAAAACTCCCTGTATAAAATCCATAATAATTGAAAAAATGAACAGGAACTTTCATTTGTCCAAGATAATTTATACATTTTGTATTTGTAGATATCTCACCAAACAAATAAATATCATTTGTCATTTCTATTTTTAAATCTTTTGTTCCCTTATTCTCTGTTACTATTGATATATTATTGTCTTTTCTTTTTAATTCTCCATTAGCAAAAAGATAGTAATTTTCCATATTTTCTCCCTTTAAATATAACAGTATTCATAATAGGCACATTTTTTACAAATCTTTAATTTCTCTAATAATGGCGGCTTTTCTAACTGAATAATTTCTTGAATTTCAAATAAAATTCTTTCTATCTCTTTTTCATCTTCTTCTGAAAGAAATATTTCCTCTCTTTTCTTTATTTTTGGATAATCTAAAATCCCTTTTTCAATACCAATTCCTCTTTGTTTTAAAAAATAAATATAGTATTTTAACTGCCATACTGCAGCTTCTTCAACACTTTTTTCTTTTTTTACCTCATGAAGAACCTGCCAGTCTCTTATGAAGTCAATATTTATAGTATTATCAATCATAATATGCTTATTCTCTCTGGAATAACTATTTTCATCAATAAGTTTTCCTATCAAAACATCTTCACTGTTATCTTCAAGTTGAATTCCATTTGCAAAGCACCATAATTTTCTTTTACAGACAAAATAATAATAAAACATTACTCCTGTTATTGCTTTTTTCAATATTATCACCTGATTTATAAAATTTTAAATTATAAATTCATCTTCAACTATTTTTCCTGCTGTACTGTCTTTTTTTATTTTAAATCCATTTTTTTCATCATAAATACAGTCTAATACATATATTATTTGATTTTTTCCTATTTCTATTGAACTTTCTTTTATTAAATTATTTCCAGCAGATTTTTTAATTTCATAACCTTGTATTGTCATTGTAAACTCTGTTATTCTCATTTTGGCTTGTAATCTTTCTTTTTGATATTTTACTTTTTCAGCTGCTGTTAAATCTTTTTTATATTCTTTTAAGAATATGACATCATTATCAATATCTTCTCTATTTTTTTCATAAACACACTTTGGAATAATTGTAATACTTTTAATATTACGAAACTCTTTTTTAACATCTTCTTTATTTTTCTCATAGGTTTCAAGAAGTGTTAAATAATTTAAAGTGTCCTTTACTCTTTTATAATACACTGTATCTCTAAGTTTTTCTATTGTATACAGCTCTCTGACATATTTCATTTTCTCTTCTTCAGTTATTTTTCCGCCAAACTCTTTTTTAACTAAATTTTTTGACAATTCATATATTTTGCTGTCTACAACGCCATTTAAATCTGTTCCTATTCCTGTATTTTTTTCATTCTCTTTTCCTATAAATACATAACAGTTATATTCTTCATCACTTTTATCCCAAGGTCTGTTTCTGTAACATCTTCCCATTCTCTGTAAAAGTCCGTTTAAATCTGAAAGTTCTGTAAATAATATATCAAAATCAATATCAAGAGAGGCTTCTACAACCTGAGTTGTTATCCAGATTCCATAATCCTTACTTTTTTTATTTCCTAATTTTAATATTTCTTTTTCTTTTTGATTTCTGTCTTTCCTTATAAACTTGCTGTGAAAAACATTTATTTCACTTTCTGTCACTTTTTCTTTCAATTCATCTGCGACTCTTTGAGCCTCTTTTACAGTATTACATATTACAAGAATTTTATTTTTATTGTATTTTGAAATAATTAACTCAGTATCAATCAAGTTTTCTTCTACTTTTATGCTGTGACGTACAGATAAATTCTCTTTAGTAAAATTCTCACTTAATTCAAAATCCACTCCCTCTTCTCTTAATAAATCTACTACAATTCCAGGAAGAGTTGCTGTAAGAATTGCAAATTTTCCACCCATTTTAGTTATTCTTCCAAGCCCTCTGATAACATATGCCAGAAGATCTGGGGAATACATTTGAATTTCATCAAGAACAATTTTCGAATATGAAAGGGTAGCCTGTTTTAATTCAAAGCCTTTATAACTATATACAAAGTCAAACAGCTGGTCTAAAGTACAAACTGTTAAAGGAAGAGAAAGCTGTCTTGTTTTAGTTGAATAGGTATCTATATCCAGCTCCTCATATTCTTCATGAAGTTTTGTTAGTTCTACATATTTTTCCATAGTTTCAGAATGAAGAAGCCCTATTTTTTCTGTGACTTCTTCATCATTCACTATTTCTTTAACTATTCTTTCATAAATAGCATTTATCGCTGTTTTCAATGGAAGAATAAAAAACCCTTTATTATTTCCTATCCATAAAAGTCCTGCTTCTGTTTTTCCCATTCCTGTTTGTGCAACTGCAATTATGTTTTTATTTCTTCTTTTTATTGCAAAATCTTGAAGTTCATTCCAACAAGAAGAAGGGTTTTTTTTCTGCCATTTTTTCATCATATTATCTAGTTTTTCTTCTAAAAAATTATTCTCTATCTCAACTTCAATTCCTGCACTGGCAGCATAATCTAATTTGTTTAAAAGTCCTTTAATCATCACATAATGATTAAAAATTTCCAGCTTTTCTTTATCCTTTTCTGTTTTTATTTCTTTAGGAGGGTATATTCTGTCATTATTAAAATATTCATCTACATCATTAGCCTCTGTTACTTTAACTTTGTCATATAGAAAATCTTTTAACTGTATGTTTAATTCTTTTATTTCATCAGACATATTTTCTTCTATTATTTCTTTAATTTTAAAGAAATTTCTTTCATGATGATAGGCTATTGAATGTATTAACATTCTTATTTCATCTTCTGAAAATTTTTCTTCGAGCTCATCTAAATCTAAACAGCAAATACTTAAAAGACCATGAGGAATTTCATTTGTTTTATCAATACTTTTATCATTAATAAGTTTTGCTTGAAACTTCTTATTAATTTTTCCAATATCATGATATAAGCAAGCATACAATAATATATCCCAGTTTATATTTAAATCAGGGTATATTTCTTTTAATTTTTTCAATCTTTTTAGCAGTTCATCTGTATGCTGCTGCACTGTTTGATAAGGATTTGATTTTGCCCAAAATGTTTTCATTATCCCTCCTATACTAAAAATAGTATATCTTCTTTATCCATTAATATTGTTTTTCTTCTTAAAGCTTTTATGCTTGATGAATAAATTACTTCTTCTTTATTCCATTTTCTAAATACTTTTGGTGATTTTGCTGTTCCATAATTTACAAGAACATAATCTTTTGGAAGCTTATATTTTGTTCCTTGAATTTCTATATCTAAAAATTTTCCATCTATTTTCAAATCTTTTTCCAGCATTTTTAAAGGAACATAAGCTGAATAATCATTTTGAATATTTTTTGTTTCAGTTAATTTTACCTCTTCAATTTCCACTATTTCAGGAAGTTTTTTAAATATTACTAAATCTTCTCTTCTTCCAAGAGATAAATACTCATGAGGATATGTTAATTTCTGACATATCTCTTCTATTTTTGTGGGATCCTCTGGAACTATATGAATTAAAAGTTCTACTTCTGATAATAATTCAACTGTTGAAACCCCTCTGCTTATTCCAAATCCTTCTATATTCAGCTGATGTCTTTGTTTGTCAAAAGACATTCCTGGTTTAAATTCATATCTTGTCATTAAATCATTTACTTTTGAATGATATTTTCCCTGTATACTTACTTTCATAGGAACATATTCTGTAAATTCGCAAGCATTATGAATCATACCTATTACTGTTGAATAAGGCGGAAGAGGATAAGTTTCTTTCAGTTGAAAACTTGTAGGCAATTTATAGTTAACAAGATTTTGAAATATCTCTAATCTAATTGCTTTCATAATAATCATTTACCTTTTTCTTTAATGTTTCAAAAAATTCAGGCATTGTTATACAGTTTAATTCATCTTTTATTTCTTTATCATTATCGAACTTTCCTTCAATTAATCCACAGTATGTATCTGGTTTCATAAAATCAAACATTCCGTCTTTTATTTGTTTTACTGCAATTTTATTTTCTTTTACTGTTACACAGTTTTCAAAAATAGGATTTTTTATATCGTATACCCCTCCAACTGCAAATAAAGGACTTAAATTCTCTCTTCTTCCTCTTATATCTCTGTATAAAAATGCAAGTGTATCTAATAACTTTTGTACTCTTCTGCTTTTTTCTTTGTTGTCAAGAGTAATATCATCATTTTCATCTATTCCAATTTTTTCTAAATCAGCTGCTACAGTATATACATAATATGATTTGTGAATTTCTGCCTGAGCAATATTCATGTTACTGTTTATTCTGTCTGCAAGACCTTTATTTGTTAAAAAGTCTAAATCTCCTTTAAATGTTTCTGTTGAAACAGCATTAGAAAGTCTTACTTTTGCAGAACGTTTTTTACCTGTACTTCCTTTTTCTGTTTTTAAATATCCAAAGAAATCTAATTCAGGATAATCTTTTATTGTTGCACTTGGAGAAAACTGAGTAACTGTTTTTTCTCCGGACCCTACATTTTCTACTGCTGCAACAGCTTCTCCAAGCTGCTCTATTATATTATATCTTATTGCTTGTCTTGAAATATATGTATACTGATCTCCGTTTCCTCTTGAAAGTTTTTTAAGAGCAGATACATTTCCAATTCCTTCACCATAGTTTGCACTTTCAGCTTCAAATACCATTGTTAAAGTTAGTCCTTTATTTTTCATTATTTATCTCCTCCATCTGAATTATTATTTTCTATTTTCTCTGCCTTTTCCATTAAAAGACCAGCTGTAAAAGCATATCCAAACTGCTCAAGATTATCATTATTATCTAACATTTTTACTATTACATTTGATACAGGACTTTCAGCATATAAATACATATTTAAAATTGTATCCATTACTGTTGTTCTATTATTTGTTTTCAGTCCGTTTAAAAGTCTATAGCATAAACCTGGTATTTTATGCTCTGTACCTCTTTTTATATATCTTTCTCTTAAATAAAATCCAGCAGCTTTTGCTTCTTTATTCATACTTTCTTTATCTTTCATCAATCCCAGTCCCTCCAATATTCTATAGTTTATATTTAATACTCTCATAATATGTCCTGGTGTAAAGTGACAGTCACTTTCTCTGGAAATTTTATAAAACAAAAGTTTATAAATTAATGTATAAAGATTCTGATTATTTAATACTCTTTTCATTACTTCTTCATAAAGTCTGAAATCTGTATTAATCTCTTTATACCAAGCTTTTGTCAGCACATCTAAATCATTTTTAGAATCTCTTATTATTTTAATAATCTTCTTAGATAAGATATTAAAATAATATTTCTCATTTTCATAACGAACCATTTGTATATCTGCCAGTTCATATTTTATATTCTCTTCTTTTTCTTCTCTTAATGCCCCTGCTAAAGCTCTGTAAGTTAAAGATGATGTTCCCTCTTCTTTACTTCTTTCATACATTTCAATATGAATACGTTTATTTATTCTTATAAGTTCACTTAAACTCTGATTCGAATTTATAAAAATTCCATTGCCGTAAACATAATTAAAACCGGCAGGAATACATGAATACATTAATTTACAAATTGGACACATGGCTATGTTATTTGTAAAATTCCAAGCGTGAGATGATTTTCTTGCAACATCAAAACCTGTCTGATTTAAAAAGCTAAAATCATTATCAAAGTTCTTTATTTTATTGTCACAAATAAAACATTCATATTTATACTTAGATTTATCTTCATCAATATATGAAACTGCTGTATCAACAAAATATCCTTTAAAATCTTTATACATATCTTTTTCTTTTGTCTGAGGATTTAAAAAGGATACCCCGTTCCAAGCATTTTTTACTAATGTATAAATAACATTTTTACCAGCCAGATATTTTTTACCTTTTTCACAATAGTTTATTAATACTAAAGCTTTATCTATCATCTGAAGTATTTCTGCTTTTTTATCAGCTATTTTTTCGCCTTTTTTTAAATTAACCGGCTTAAGTTCTTTTTCCAACTCCAGAGGGTTTGTATTATCATCTATTAATTCATAAGCAGCTTTATAACTTGCGCTTTTTATATAGTATTTCAAAACTTCTTTTATATATTTATCCATTCTTTGAAATTCTTCTGCATTAAGAATTTCAAAATTATTCTTTATCTCTTCTAACTTACTTTTATAACTGACTATTTTATACCATGATAAAGTTACTTCATATTCATCTATAAGATAGTTAAAATATTTTTCTTCAAAGTTTTCAAGAGCTTCCTTTAATTTTTCTGAAGATTCAAAAATAATCTTATCTCCTGATATCTCTATATTAAAACCATTTTTTTCAAGTATATTACAAAAACCTGCTATCCCTGCATTATACTGCCATGTTCCTAGTTCTAATGTTATTTCATTCATGTTCTCACCTCCTTTTTATTCAACTATATCAAGCAGTCCAAAACCTATTGATTTTCTGCTTGCAAAACCTGCTTTATAAATATGCTCTAATATTTTTTTATCTCCCTTTACAGCAAAAATACCTCTTGAAGCTGGAAACTTTAAATCATAAAAATGTACAACTGTCTTTTTTATCTCTACAGGAATTATCTCTAATTTCTCTACAAGTTCTTTTGAAAATCTTTCTGATAAAGTAAACAATAAATTTTTCTTAAGAACTTCCAATCCTTTTTCCTCATTTAAAAGGTAATACCAGTTTCTATTCCCTTCTAATTTTTCTCTTATTAAAACAGGAGAAAGAGTTTTAAACAATACAGTCTCTTCGTTTATTTCTGTTTCTTTTATTTTTCTTACTCTGAATACTTTAAAATTATTTTCATTTCCAAATGCAAAATTCTTATTTCTGCTCATCACAAATGCATTATAAAAATGAAGAGCTTCCATAATATTTTCTATACTAATAACAATTTTAAATTTTTTACTTTTCAAGAAAATTTTATTATCTTCTATTTTTTCAATAGGTAAAAAACAGCAGAAACTCATATCTTTTTCTCTGGGCTGACCATAAAATAATTCTTTTATCTCAGAATTATAATTTTCTAAAGCCTTTTTAAAATATGAAATAATCTTTCTGTTGTAATCAGATGGGATCACTTCATCTTCCAGTATACACTCTAATTCAAATCTCATTTTCCCTCCTTTATTAGTTTATTTCATAACTATATTTAATATTTACACCTTCTCCTACTTTATATACTTTATGTTTTTATTTATGTCAATATATAAATATAGAATTTTTTTAGGTGAAGAGTAAAACTGCTGCAATACAGTAATTATAAAACATAATTTTTTAATTACAACAGTTTATTTTCTTCTGTAAAATTAAATTATTTTTAAGTTTTATAAACCCTATTATCTTTTAAATTTTTAATAATTCTATATATTCCAATTAATATTGTAAGTATTAATATTAATTTAGCTGTTTCTTATAAATTAGATTTTAGAATTATCTCAAAAAAATTTAATAAATAGTTCATTACTCTTACCTCCTTCTTGTCAATTTATATATAATTTTATATAATTTAGATATATATTTTTAAATAGATGAAAAATATTTCAAATAACATTTTTCACCCAAATAGGTTTATTATTATTTTTATAATATCACATTGACTTAATCAAGTCAATTATATTTTTTTATGTAATTTTTTATCTATTTCATTAATGAAATTTAAACAATAGTGTTTAATATTATTTTTTTTCAATCTAATCATTGTGGAAAAAAACAGCTAAG
The DNA here is from genome assembly GCA_900542625.1 of uncultured Fusobacterium sp. Classification (GTDB taxonomy): domain Bacteria; phylum Fusobacteriota; class Fusobacteriia; order Fusobacteriales; family Fusobacteriaceae; genus Fusobacterium_B. The sequence continues at coordinate 23,916 of UQOH01000015.1, read as the reverse complement.
AAAAAAGAACCCATTTAAAATGAGTTCCTCTATTCTCTAGCTGTTTTTTATTTTTTGAATATTAATTTAAAAAATACAATATGCTCTTCTGTTATAATTTCATTTCTGCTGCTTTTTCAGGGAAATATTTTTGTAAGATTTCATAATATTTTCCGCTTTCAACAACTTTATCAAATGCAGCATTTAATTTTTCAACTAATTCTGTGTTTCCTTTTTTAACTGCAATTGATTCTCCCGGATCAGAATCATAAATAGTGTCAGTTATTTTTACTCCGTCCATAGTTTTTAAATATTTTCCTGCTGACTGTTCATCTAAAACAACAGCCTGCACTTTACTTTGTTTTAAAGCAAGAAGAGAACCTGTAAAAGAATCATAACGAACTATCTCAGCTCCAAACCCTTTTGCTAAGTCTTCCTGTTTTGTTCCTAATTGAACTCCTACAACTTTTCCTTTTAAATCTTCGTTGTTAACAATTTCTTTCTCATCATTTCTTACAATAACAGAGTGCCCTGTCTGGAAGTTTAAATATGGTTTAGAAAAATCAACAGCTTTTTTTCTCTCTGCTGTTGGTGACATTCCAGCTATAACAGCGTCAACTTTTCCCATTTGAAGAGCTGGTAAAAGCCCGTCAAAAGTCATGTTGTTCCATTTAACTGTATATCCCATTTCTACAGCCATAGCCTCCATAAGCTCAATGTCAAACCCAACGATTTTATCTCCTTCAAGATACTCATAAGGCTTAAACTCTGCATTTGTTCCCACATAAAGTTTTTCTGCTCCAAAGCTGAAAGCAAATAAAACAAGTGATAAAAGTGTTGCTAAAATTTTTCTCATTTCTTTTCCTCCTAATTTTTTTATATTTTAAATTTTCATTGATTTATTAAACCAAAGTTTTTTTCATCTCTTCAAATTCCGCTCTTATTTTGTCTAAAAGCTCTTCATCAGAAAGAATATCTTTTCCTGTCATTACAAGAGCAAGAACAGCCTCTTTCATTCCCTTATATGCCTCTTTTGAAATACTTGCTTTGGCAAATTCAATACTGTGCCCTGTAAGCTCACAGTCTGAAATAGGGAAATAGCAGTGAATTACAGGACAGTGGTGGCTTACATCTCCGCAGTCACTTGAACCTGAAGGTTTTGATACAGGTATTTCTGTAATTCCCTGAGCATTAAGATTTTTAACATACACATCTGATAAAGTTTCGTTTGTTACAAGATGTTTAAATGTATACTCATAGTTTTCTATCTCAAGAGTTGTTCCTGTTGCAAGAGCTGCTCCTTTAGCACAGTTTTTAACTCTCTCACTTAAAGCAAACATATCTTTTGTTGTTGCTTCTCTCACATAAAAATCTGCTGATGCCAGATCAGGAATAATATTTGCTGCCTGTCCTCCATTAGAAATTATTCCGTGAATTCTTGCACTCTCTTTTGTCTGCTGTCTAAGAGCATTTACACTGTTAAAAAACTGTATTACACCGTCAAGAGCATTTATTCCATTATACGGATCTCCCGCTGCATGAGCTGTTTTTCCTTTAAATGTAAATCTTAAAGCCTCCATTGCCTGACTTGTTCCGCTTCTTTCGTGGCTTTTTCCTGTTGGATGTGACAGCATAGCTGCATCAATGTTATCAAAACATCCTGCTGCTGCCATATCAACTTTAGCACCAAAAGTTTCCTCTGCAGGTGTTCCATATACTAAAACTTTTCCTCCGAACTCATCTGCAAACTCTTTTAAAAGTATCCCTGCTCCCACACTTGCTGTTCCAAGAGCATTGTGTCCACATCCGTGTCCTATCTCAGGAAGAGCATCATATTCAGCAAGATATGCTATTTTTGCTCCCTCTTTTCCAGAATCATATTCAGCAAGATAAGCTGTTTCAATTCCTATATAATTGTCTGTTATTTTAAATCCATATTTTCTTAAAATATTTTTATGTGCTTCACATGCTTTAAATTCTTTTCTTCCAAGCTCCGGATTAGCATAAATATATTCGTTCAGCTCTTTCAAATCATCAAAAATTTTATCATATTTTTTGCTTAATTCCTCTAGTATTTTCATTTTTCTCCCTCTAAAATATTTTTCAAATAATAAAAAAATTGTATAAATATTATAATAAATTGTCAAGATATATTTAAAATTTTCCTATATAGAAAAATCAGGAGGGGTATTTCCTCCTGACTTCCCTAGGTATATTTATAAATTTTGGGTAAAAAGCTTAATTAATAATGAAATATCATTACATATCTCTGCATACTACTACGTCTGCACCTGTTCCAAGAACATTTTTTATTACTACATCCCCTCTTTTTACCGGAGATTTCAGTTCAATATTATTTAAAAGTTCCATACATTTGAAATTCAATTCCTTTGGAATAGAATCATTTGTTTTAACAGGAACTCTTTTGTGTATTCCTCCGCAGATTTTCACAGTAGAAGTAATAACTCTTTTTGGACAAGTAAGCTCTTCTTTTCCGTATTTTTCCCCTCTTGGACAAGTGTTTCCTGTCACTTCCAAAGTTTCTGTATCAACAGAAAGGTGACATCCCATTGGACAAACTATACATATCATCTCTTTTTTCATTATTCATCTCCTCCTGCTAATTCCACAACAATCTCTTTTCCTGTTATGCTTTGTAAAATTTTGTTAGGAATTATAACTTTTTCCATTTCTCCAGGAGCTAAGTGAGGCTTTTTAAGGCTTACTATAACTTTATCTCCATCTTTAACCTGTAGTTTCATATTTTTGTAAATATTATTTACTCTCATAAATACTTCTAAATTATTCTCTACATTTTCAACTCTGAATTTTTGAGGAACTGTGTAAGTTATTCCAAATCCATTTTTAATCTCTTTGTATTCTCCATCTTTAACTTCATCTTTTACATATCTGGCTGCTGCTTTCCCTGCTCTTCTTGACTCAGCACTTACGAAGTCTACAAGGTCGTGCACATGAACAACGTTTCCACATGCAAATACTCCCGGAATACTTGTTTCCATCATTTCATTTACAATAGGACCATTTGTTCTTCTGTCCATTTCAATCCCTGTTTTTCTTGAAATATCATTTTCAGGGATAAGCCCAACTGATAATAATAAAGTATCACATTCGTATTCTATTTCTGTTCCCGGAATAGGTCTTCTGTTTTCATCAACTTTAGCTATAACTACTTTTTCAAGTCTTTCTTTACCTTGAATATCCACTACTGTATGGCTTAAATATAATGGAATATCATAGTCATTTAAACATTGAGCAATATTTCTTGCAAGTCCTCCGGAGAAAGGCATTAACTCTACAACAGCCTTAACTTCTGCACCTTCAAGAGTCATACGTCTTGCCATAATAAGCCCGATATCTCCTGAACCAAGAATAAGAACTTTTTTACCAACCATATATCCTTCCATGTTGATAAATCTTTGAGCTGTTCCTGCTGTAAATATTCCTGCAGGTCTTTCTCCCGGAATTGCAATAGCTCCTCTTGTTCTCTCTCTGCATCCCATTGCAAGAACAATAGCTTTTGCATCAATTATCATATATCCGTCTTTTGTGTTTATTGCATGTATCTGTTTGTTTGGAGTAACTTCAAGAACCATTGTATCAAGTTTATAATCAATATTCAGTTCATAAAGTTTTTTAATAAATCTCTCTGCATATTCAGGACCTGTAAGCTCCTCTTTAAATTCGTGAAGTCCAAATCCGTTGTGAATACACTGCTGTAAAATTCCTCCAAGTTCTTTATCTCTTTCTATTACCAATATATTTTGAACTCCGTTGTTTCTCGCTTCTATTGCTGCTGCAAGACCTCCTGGTCCTCCTCCGATTACAACTAAATCATATTTCATCTTAAATTCCCCCTGTTATTTAGCCTCTTTAGTTTCGTTAGTTAAAATGTATGCTCCTTTTTTATCAAGAACAACTTCATTTAATTTTTTATTAAGTTCTCTTGCTATAATTTCCTGAACTCTAGGTCCGCAGAAACCTCCCTGACATCTTCCTGCTCCAGGTCTGCATCTTTTCTTAACTCCGTCAACTGTTTTTGCTCCAACCATTCTATGAATTACATCAACAATTTCACCCTCTGTTATGCTTTCGCATCTGCATATAACTCTTCCGTATCTAGGGTCTTTTTTAATAAGCTCAGCTTTTTCTTCAGAAGAAAGTTCCATAAAATGAATTTGAGGTCTGTTTTTCTTAAATATCTCTTTTTTAGAAGCCCCAAGTTTTTTTACTATCATCTCTGCAACATCTACACCTATTGCCGGTGCTGAAGAAAGTCCCGGAGATTTAGTTCCTGCTATATTGAAAAATCCTTCTGCATCTTCAGCCTCTCCGATTATGAAATCTCCTGTATCTGCCTCAGCTCTAAGCCCTGCAAAGTTTCTTATATTATCTCTGAAATTTATATTTTCTATACTTTTTACAGATTCTCTTTTTATTACATCAAAAGCAGATAATGTGTTTCCAACATCCTCTCTGCTGTCTATATCTTCAGCAGTAGGCCCGACAATTAAATTTCCGTGAATTGTCTGGGCAACTAAAATTCCTTTTCCCATTTCGTTAGGGCATTGGAAAATTACAGAATTTGTAAGATTTCCCTGAACCTTGTCAAGAAGGAAATATTCTCCTTTTCTTGGGTGAATTTTAAATGTTTTGCTGCTTACCATATTATTTATAACATCTGCATAAACACCTGCTGCATTTATAACAGTTTTTGTTTCATATACTCTTCCATCTTTTAAAGTTACTTTATAACCATTTTCTATTTTTTCTATGTTTGTAACTTCTGCATCAGTTTCAATTTTAACACCGTTTTCTGCTGCATTTTCAAGAAGTTTTATTGCTACTTCCCATGGTCCTATAACTGCTGCTGTGCCTGCATATAAAGCTGCAACTACTTTTTGACTTATGTTTGGCTCTCTTCTTAAAATTTCATCTTTTTCTAAGATTTCAAGCTCTCTTACACCATTTGCAACTCCTCTTGCATATAACTGCTCTACATGTTTTCTTTCCTCTTCTGAGAAAGCAAGAACATAAGAACCTGTTCTTTTATATGGTGCATCTATCTCTTTACACAGGTCTTCAAACATTTCACTTCCTGCCACATTATATTTTGCCATAAGAGTTCCCTCTTTTGCATCATATCCAGCATGAATTATTGCTGAGTTAGCTTTTGTAGTTCCATTAGAAACATCATGTTCTTTATCTAATACTACTACGTTCAGATTATATTTAGATAGTTCACGGGAAACAGCTGCTCCCATTATTCCTGCTCCAATTACAACAACATCTACCATTTTTTCCTCCCTGTCTGTTTTAATAAAAAAAGAGTCATCAAAAGCAGAGGATTATTATCCTCTCTTTTTCTGACTCACTTTATCTCTAGTCGCTATTTATTTTCTACATTATCCCTTTTTTCGTTTTAAATGTCAAGTTTTTTTACATTTTTTATACTTTGTATTAACTTTTAATCATCAATTTCCCAAGCCATAGCTCTTTTTACTGCTTTCTTCCAGCCCTTGTATCTTTTTTCCTGTTCCTCAGCACACATTGAAGGACAGAACTCTTTTCCAAGACTCCATTGATTTTTTATTTCCTCTTTAGATTCCCAGAAACCAACTGCAAGTCCTGCAAGATATGCTGCTCCCATTGCTGTTGTTTCAAGAAGAACAGGTCTTCTTACACATGAACCTAAAATATCTGCCTGAAACTCCATTAAGAAATCATTTGCAGCCGCTCCTCCGTCTACTTTCAGATGATTCAATTTTATTCCTGAATCTTCCTGCATAGCCTCAAGAACATCTCTTGTCTGATAAGCTATTGATTCAAGAGTTGCTCTGATAATATGGTTTTTGTTTGTTCCACGAGTAATTCCAACTATAGCTCCTCTTGCATACATATCCCAATATGGAGCTCCCAGTCCTACAAATGCAGGAACAACATACACTCCTCCGCTGTCTTTTACTTTTCTTGCAAAATATTCAGTATCTGATGATTCACTTACAAGTTTCATTTCATCTCTAAGCCATTGAACACTTGCTCCTCCTATAAAAATACTTCCTTCAAGAGCGTATTGAACTTTTCCGTCAAGCCCGATTGCTATTGTTGTAATAAGTCCGTTCTGACTCATTACCATCTCTTCACCTGTATTCATTAATAGGAAACAACCTGTTCCATATGTATTTTTTGAATCTCCTTTTTCAAAACAAGCTTGTCCGAAAAGTGCTGACTGCTGATCTCCTGCAACCCCTGCAATAGGAACTCTGTGTCCTCCAACACCTCCAAGATTTACATAACCAAATGTTCCGCTGCTGTCTTTTACTTCTGGGAGCATTGATTTAGGAATTCCCAAAATATCAAGAAGTTTTTCGTCCCATTTTAATTCTTTAATATTATAAATCATTGTTCTTGATGCATTTGTATAATCTGTTGCATGGACTTTTCCATTTGTAAGTTTCCAGATAAGCCATGTGTCCACAGTTCCAAAAAGAAGTTCTCCTTTTTCTGCTTTTTCTCTTGCTCCTTCTACATTGTCAAGAATCCATTTTATTTTTGTTCCTGAAAAATATGCGTCAATAAGAAGTCCTGTATTTTCTTTTACATATTTTTCCAACCCCTCTATTTTTCTAAGTTCATCACATATTTTTGCTGTTCTTCTGCACTGCCACACTATTGCATTATACACAGGCTTTCCTGTTGTTTTATCCCATACAATAGTTGTTTCTCTCTGATTTGTGATACCTATTCCGATTATATCATGCTGTGATATTCCCTCTTTAGCTATTACTTCAGCAAGAACTCCGCTTTGGCTTGCCCATATTTCCATTGGGTCGTGTTCAACCCAGCCCTCTTTTGGATATATCTGTCTGAACTCTTTTTGAGCCACTCCAACTATTTTTTGATTGCTGTCAAAAACCACTGCTCTGGAACTTGTTGTTCCCTGATCCAAAGCAATAATATATTTTTTATCCATAAAATCCCCCTGTTTGTTCAATTTTATTTGATAATTTTATATTTTTGGTAAAAAATAAGCTTAAAATAATTGTTCTGCAATATATTAAGAACAAGTACTTTAAGCTTTCTCTCTTCACAAAGCTATATTCTTTTTTTCATGATACTATACAATAAAAATATTGTCAATTAATTTTGTTTCAGCACATTTTTATTTTGAAACATACATTTTCTTGGATTTTTTAATAGAATTTAAAAAAGTCTTGTAAAATCAATAAGCAGCCTGCTACTTTTCTTTTGTGAGAGTAATCTTTCATATAAAGTATATTTTCTTTATTTATATTAACTTTTTTTTCTTCTGCTTTATCTAAAAAATATTGTAAAAGTTTTTCATTAGAAAAAATTTCTCCTGTTAAAATAACTTCGCTCACAGGAATTATCCATGAAATCATAGAAAAATAATCTGTCAGTAAATCTATATTTTTTTCTAAAATTTCATATCCTTCTTTTTTACAAATTCTCTCTATAAATTTGGCATCAGTTTCATTTTTATGTTTTGAATAACCAAGACTTTCAAATTTCTCTATTATTCTGTCAAAATGAATTTCTGATTCCAAGCATCCTCTTTTTTTACATATTGGACAAAAATTTTCACTGTTTTCTTTAAGCAGAGGAACATGACCAAATTCTACCGGTTTATTTTCTGTTCCTTGTAAAATTTTGCCATTTATAACAACAGAACTTCCAACTCCGGGACCATATTTTAAAACCCAAAAATTATTATGTTTTTCTTTAAAATACATTTCACTTACTACAAGTCCCGTCATATTGTTTTCTATAATAGTTTTTACTCCTAAATTTTTTTCAACTATTTCGTAAATATCAGGTATCGGACAGCTTATTGCTTTATTATCTTGAATTTCCCCTTGAACCAATATACCTATTCCTAAAATTATATCTTTTATCTCATATATTTTTTCTTTTATAAAATCTAATATTTTCATAAAATCAGGAAGTTTAAATTCTCCTGTAATAATCCATTCTTTTTCAAAAATAATATTTGCTTTTAAATCTGTCATTACAAAAATTATTTTTCTGTTCTGAATCTCAAGCCCAAGACAATATCTTGCCTTTTCGTTTAAATCAACTAATATTTTTTTTCTTCCAACTCTTTTCTCTTCAACTTCGCCAATTTCCAAAACCATATTGTCATTTATAAGCTCATTGGTAATTATAGAAAGAGTGGCGGTTGTAAGATTTAAATCTCCTGCTATTTTTTTTCTTGAACTTGCTCCATATGCATTCAAATATGAAAGAACTGCTCCTCTGTTAGAACTTCTTACAGCCTCCATATTTATTCCTTTTCCTATTTTTACCATTTCCCTGCTCCTATTTAAATAATAACTTCTTCTTTATATATAATACTCTTATTTTTTATATTTAACAACATAATTTTAGATTAACAAAGTTAATCCTGAGATTATTAACAGAATATAAGTTATTAAAAGAAAGGTTTTCTGACTCATTTTTTTGTGAAGTATATTTCCTATAAACATTCCAACCAGCAAAGGAATAATACCCCACCAAAGTTTTGTTATTGTTTCAGAAGTAAATAATCCTGCTTTCCAATGATCAAAAGCTAAATATGAATTTAAAATTATCCATACTGATGAAACTGTTGCTCTGAATTCAGATTTTTCTCTAAATTTCTGTGCTGCATAAATTATAAGCAGAGGTCCTCCTGATACAAACATACCATGAATAATTCCTGCTGCAAAAACGATACTGTTTAAAATCCATTCCTGCAGTTCTACCTCTTTTTTTACCAGCAATCCTTTTAAAGCTATAAGTATAACAAATACAGCATATATTTTTAAAAGTATAGGAACAGGAAGTTTTGAATATATATATATCCCTGCTAAAAGTCCTAAAAACATTATTCCCATAACTTTTATAAATTCTTTTTTATTTAAATCCTTATAAGAAATAATTACAATCCACACAGATGCTAAAAGCCCAAGTATATTTAAAATTGGTTTAGCAACATTTATCCCCTCCAAAAGAATACTTGGAGGCATTGCAAGCACAGTTCCTGCAAAACCTGTTATTCCTTGTATTATATTAGTCAGAAAAATTACTATCAAAAACAACCCATCTTTTAACATTTTTCCTCCATTAATTTAAAGAAAGAGGCTGTTGTATTTCTTTTACAAATTACAACAGCTTATCTTTTATTTTAATTAAATATTTTTTACTTCTTCAAATAAAGATTTGTAAGAAGAATTTTTTCTATAGAATACAGCGGGATATCCCATTGGAACTTCAATACTTATATGTCCGCCTTTATATTCTTTTCCTGTCCAGATGTGAATCCAAGTGTCTTCCGGAAGATATAATTCTTTTACAGTTTCTCCCTGATTATAAACAGGAGCTACTAAAATATCAGGTCCATACAGATATTGATATTGAATATCATATGTTTCCTTGTCATCTTCGTAGTGCATGAACAGAGGTCTTTGTACCGGTATACCTTTCTCTGATGCAGCTGCAACTATATCTTTTGTATAAGGCACTAATTTTTTATAAACTTTTGTCATTCTTGCAAGATGTTTTAAAGTTTCCATGTCTGTATCAAATTGGTGGTTATCAGCAGGTCTGTTACCTTCGTGAGTTCTCATAAACGGAGTAAATGCTCCCATTTCTGCCCATCTCATAAACAGTTCCTTGCTTCTTTTTAAACCATGAAGAGTTGTATATCCTCCTATATCACTGTGAGTAAGAGCATTTCCAACCATTCCTACTGAAAGAGCTCCAACTATAACAGATGCAAGTCCATCATCTATACACCAGTCAACACATTGATCTCCTGCCCACATAAGAGTACAGTATTTTTGATTTCCAGTATATCCTGCTCTCATGAAGTAAACTATTTTTTCAAGATTTCCTGTTTCTTTTACAGCCTCATAATTAGCTTTTGCCCAAAGAGCCGGCCATGCATTGTGCATTAATTCTCCTGTACCATTTTTTAAAACAGCATCACTTGGAAGATATTCACCAAAATCTGCCATCCATCCGTCAAGACCAAACTCTATTAAATCTTTTTTGATTTTTTCTTTATACCATTCAAAAGCATCTGGGTTGGTAAAATCAACTATACCGCAGTTGAATTCACCAAAATCTACTTTATAATCATTTCCGTTTTGATCCTTTGCTAGATACCCATTTGCTTCTGCTTCCTGATAATAAGTGTCATTTTCAATAAAGAATGGATTCATATATCCTAAAAATCTTATTCCTTTTTCTTTTAATTCCCATATTTTTTTGTCAAGTCCAGGATAAGTTTCTTCTGACCATTTCCAGTTCCACCATAATCTTTTTCCGAAAGAAGTTATATTAATTCCTTGCCAGTCCTGACACCAAAGACCTGCAACTTCTACACCTGCTTCTATTGCTTTATTCATCTATTCAATAACTAAATCTGTTCCGCCTTGAATTCCTAAAAGAACTCCATTGTATACCCATTCCGGAAGTTTTGGCTGTCTTCCAAAATAAGCTGTTAATTTTTCAATAAGTTCCAAATATGTATCTGCTGTTTCTATCATTATGAATTCCGGTTTATGCCATACTTGTAATTCATGAAAATTATCATTTCTAAAATCAAAATCTGCATAAGCAGTTGTTTCCATATGAAGATAATATTTTTTAGTTGATACATAAGTAGGCTGAGGATAATAAGTTGTATAATAATCTCCTCCTGCTCTGTCTTTTACATCTGCCTGCCATGTAGTGTAAGTTTTTTTATTTCTTCCAACACCCGGCTCTGATGTCCAAAGAGGGAAATTTTTCCCTCTAAGGTTAAAATGAGACATCTGCTCCCCACATCCATATACCTTTTCTTCTTTATCAGCGCATATTCTGAACCAATATCTGTTTAAATCATTTGAAGATTCTAAAAAGTTTATATAAACTCTTCCCTCTTTTTCAATAAATTCTGTTACTAAAAATTCTTCTCCTCTGAAAAATTTAACTTTATTTTCACCGGCAGCTTCAAATTCTGTTAAACCTATTCTTTCAATAACATAATCTTTTATGTCGTAATTTCCTCTATACATATCAAATGTAGCTTCACCTTTTCCTGCAAAAATAAATGGGTTCTTTGACGAATGAGAAACTATTTTTCTGTCATTTACAAATAATTCTAATTCTTTTTCATTTATAATAAGTTTCATTATACCCTCCAATTTTTAAAGCTTATATATTTTATTTTATCGCACCTGCTGCTAAAAGAATAGATTTTTTAGTTTTTACTGTCATAAATTTATAGAATGCTCCCATAAATACAAGTAAACCAATCATTGCAAACTTAAAGTTTGGTCCAACAATATCACCTGCTTCTTTTGCATCTGATACAACACCAATAGGAGATAAGAAAATATATACGAATACTAGCAATCCCATTAATAATGTTGAAACTAAAGGAAGTTTTTCCCATGGTTTCATATCTACATGAGGTTCAGATTCAGGCTCTTCATAATCTTTTTCTGCTGGTTTTACTTTTGAAATAATATTCATTAATATAACTTCAAATACAAATAATAATCCCATTACGTGAACATAATTTAATTTTATTTTTATTATGAATATTAATACTGTATAAAGAATTAAGTGAGTAAAGATTACTACTTTAGCACTTAAAGCTGTTGTTTTCTTAGAGAATAAACCAACAAGAACTATACAGATTGTAGGAATATTAAAGAATCCTGTAAATCTTCTCATTACCTCAAATAATCCGCCTTGAGCATACATTGTAAATGGAGCTACAAACATACTGAATAATGCAAGGAATGTTCCAACTATTTTAGCAACTCTTATAAGTTTTTCATCTGTGATGTCCGGTGCAAACATTGGTTTGTATACATCAAAACAGAATAAAGTTGCAGCACTGTTTAAAAGTGAGTTATATGTACTTAAAACAGCTCCAAAAATAACTGCACTATAGAATCCAACTAAATATTTAGGAAGAACTGTTGCAACCAGTTTTGGATAAGCAGCATCTCCTAAGTTAGCTTCTCCGCCAAAAATATGGAATGCAATTACACCTGGAAGGGATACTATTACAGGAATTAATATTTTCATAAACCCTGATAAAAGAACTCCTTTTTGTCCTTCTTTTAAATTCTCCGCACCAAGAGTTCTTTGAATTAAAACTTGGTTAGTACACCAGTAGAACATATTTGCAAATATCATACCTGTAAATATTGTTCCAAAAGGAATAGGATCTGTCGGCCCTCCTATAGCATTAATTTTATCTGTATGAGTTGTTGCTATTTGTGTTAACGCTGCTCCTATACTTCCTTTTCCAAGATACAGTAACCCGAAGAAAGGAACTGCAAGTCCTCCTACTACAAGTCCGATACCATTAATAGTATCTGAAACTGCAACTGCCTTTAATCCTCCAAACACTGCATAAATACTTCCAATTATACCAATAACCCATACAAGAATCCATATAGATTGAACATAACTTACACCAAGCATACTTTCAAGGTCAAATACTTGGTTGAATGCTACTGCTCCTGCATATAAAGCTGCCGGTGTTGATATTAAAACATAACCAGTTAACAGAAGAAGAGATATAATTTTTCTTGTTGCTGCATCATATCTCTCTTCCAAAAACTGTGGCATTGTAGTAAATCCTCTTTTCAGATAGTATGGTAGGAAGAACACTGCCAACATTACTGTAGCTATTGCTGCTGTTGATTCCCAAGCCATTCCTGTGATATTTTTCATATATGCCTGTCCGCTTAGTCCAACTATCTGCTCTGCTGATATATTAGTTAAAAGCATTGAACCTGCAATAACAATTCCTGATAGTCCTCTTCCTGCCAAGAAATATCCATCAGCAGTATCTAGTTTTTCCTCTTTTGTTTTCCACCATGAAATTACAGCAACCAATGCTGTAAAAAATATAAATGATACAACAGTTAATAACACTTTCTACCTCCTTCTGTTTCTCCTATAATGTCAGTTTTCCATTCCCTATTTTTTTTTAGTATTTAACTTTTAAGTTTTTACCAGTGATACCCTCATAAGCTCCCCTGCTTATAAAGTCTTGTTTATCATTGTGAACTAAAAGCCATTTATTTCTTTTAAATAAATATTTATCTTCTTCAAAAATTATTTTTTTATTTTCTAAATCAATATCTGTATTAGTATATCTTGGAAGAATTACTATGCATTTAAATCCTGAATCACTTAATTTGCATGGAGAAAAGTGCATTGTAGTCTGATATACTTCAATTACTTTTCCCTTTGGAATATAAAATGCTTTTACTTTAGAACTGTCTATCTTTCCGTTTTCTATATCGTTTACATGAGCCAAAAGAAGTACTATATCTGTTACTGCAACATTTATTTCACTTCCTTTATGATACTCAAGTCCGTTTAATAAAGAGTTATTTCCATTGCAATAACCAAACTCTATGTCCATTCCGCCGTATATATTGTTTTTTACCTCTTCATAAACTGCTAATTTTTCCATTTCTGCATCTGATGCTACATATATATTTCCTGTTTCAGGAATTGGAGTATGCTTTTCAGCATACTCTTTTAATTCCTCAAAATCATATCCGGTTATTACTTGACCAAATTCTTTAAATTCTTTATCATCACATGAGAAAACAGAAAATTCATTTAACTCTTTTAATCTATCAAGCATATCTGTCTCCTTTTATTTTTATATTAGTATTTGCAGACTTCCATATTTAAAAGATGTGCTAAAATTTCAAGCTCTTTAGAAACATCTCCGTAAACTACTGCAAAATGTGGTTCCCATCCATCTTTTACACTGTTTTCTATTACAGCTAAAGAACTGTTTTCTGTTTTTACTACTACTGAAGTTCCTAAAAACTGTTTAGGTTCATCTAAAGCTTCACCTTTTGCAATAAAAAATCTATATTGTCCATCCGGTTTTCTTCCTATTCTGAAAACTGTTACATTTTCAGCCGGTTTACATCCAAATTCCATTGTTGGTCCTATTTTTCTGTTTGGGTGAACTCCAACTTCTGCTCCTTTGTCTTTTCTTGCAAGAGAACATGCAGCTGTTCCGCAATGCCAATATGTTACTGTATTTTTATTTTCATCAAGAGATACCGGATCTCCAAAAAATACAGGACTGTTTGTGAATCCCATTCCAATGTACATTGATAAAGAACCCATTAAATCTGATTCACAAGAAGCTGCAACTAAATTGTCATTAAGCATTGCAAGGACTCCGCATACAGGAGCTCCATATTCAACAAAATAATCAGGCCAGCATCTTGATGCTATTGCTTTAACATTATTTTGTTCTACAAAGTCTTTATATGCTTTATATACTCTTACAAATTTATCTACATTTTCAGCAGGAGTATTACAAAGACCTGTCATTTTTTTATTTGCTTCTTCTAAAAGCTCTGCATATTCATTTTCTGAATAAGATTTAGCTTTGTTTATAAGTTCTCTTGCTTCTATTGAAATAAGGTTGATTCCAAAATTCTTTAACAGTTCTGCATCAAGCCCTCTTCCAAATCCAAATCCTTGTGGTGTATGACCTATGCTTGCCATATTTAAACTTCTTAATTCCTTTTTCATTTGAGCAGCTTTAATACATGCTGTCATTTTTGAAATTGTTGATTCTTCTGTCGGAGCTCCAAAAATATATTCAAAACTTTCTCTTCCTGTGTGATGGAAAAGATTTCCTGCTGAATAAGCTCCTGTTAATGAATTTAATCTCAGTCTTCCTCCATCAATTACAGGTTCTCTTAAAGTCCAAAGTACTATCGGACAGCTGAACTCTTTTACTACTTCACTTGCATAAGCTGAGTTAGCAAATGTAGTATTTTGAAGAATAACCAAATCCGGATTTTGTCCTTTTATAAAAGCTTTAAGATCATCTATTGATAATAACGGCGCTTCAGGATAAACTCCTTTATCTGTTATATTTTTTATCATGTTTACTGATTTATTAAATTGATCATTTGCACTTTCTAAATGAAAAGTAGGTACTCCGATTGGTACAAATATTACTTTAAAATTATTCATTTTTCCACTCCTAATTTATTTTTTAGAAATTATTTATTTACTACTTTGAAAGTAGCTGAGAAATCTTCTTTTCCATAACCTGATTCCATAGCTTCTGCATAAACTTTTCTTGCTACTTCAACTCCCGGAAGGTTAAGTCCCAATCCTTTTACAAGTGCTGCTGTAAGGTTTACGTCTTTATTCATATTTTCAACTGAGAATGCAGTTTTGAAATTTCTTTCTGCTATAACTTTTCCTTTAGTATCCAGATAGAAATTTTGAGCTCCTCCATAAGATACTGCTGTCATAAAGTTTTCTACATTTATTCCTGATTTTTCAGCAAGAGTTATCATTTCATTAACTCCGTTTTGAATTTCAGAAACAAGAGTATTGTGGCAAAGTTTCATTGTAAGCCCTGCTCCGTTATCTCCAAGATGAATTATATTGCTTCCCATACATTTTAATATATTTTCAACTTTTGCATAAGCCTCTTTACATCCTCCGACATATATTCCAAGTGTTCCTGACTCTGCTGCAGGTACAGATTTTACTACCGGAGCATCTATCATTACTGCACCTTTTTCTTTAATTTTTACTGAAAGCTCTCTTGAAACTTGAGGGTCTATTGTACTCATATCAATGAATATTTTTCCCTCTTCAGCTGTTGGAAGAAGTTCATTATAAACAGATATTACATGCTCACTTTTTGGAACCATAGAAACTATAACATCACATTTTTCTCCTATCTCTTTTATAGAAGAAGCTGCTTCTCCGCCTTCAGCTGCAACTGCAGCTGTTTTTTCTTTATCTAAATCAAATACCATTACAGGCATTCCAGATTTTTTTATTATATTTATGCTCATAGGTTTTCCCATAAGTCCTAATCCAACAAATCCTATTTTCATTTGAATATCTCCTTTTACTTTAGTCTTATTTTGTTGTTTCATCCCAAGCTTTTGTAAATACTCCAAGTCCATAAGTTGTGAATGGATGTTCGAAGCTTGCTTTATAAACATCTAATCCGCAAGTAACTATATGAGCTCCCATTTTAGCTGCTTCTGCTATTTGTTTTCCGTTTCTTACTGCTGCAACTATAATTTCTGTGTTGAAGTTGTGTTTTCTGTAAATTTCACATATGTCGCTTATATAGTTCATTGCATCGTCACCGGCATTTTCTTTCCATCCTACAAATGGAGATACGAATTTAGCATCTAATTTTCCAACAGGGATAGCTTGTGAAGGTGAAAATACTAATGTAACATTAGTTCTTACTCCTTCTTTTTCTAATTTTCTTGCTGCAATTAATCCATCTTCTGTACAAGGGATTTTAATTACAAAGTTAGAAGAATAAGCTGATATTTTTTTACCTTCCATTACCATGTCTTCCCATTTATTTAAGTGTGGGTTAATTTCTACTGATATAGGGAATTTTTCATATCCTTCAATTCCTTTTTCTTTTACCCATGCTGCCAAATCTTGTATTACTGTTAAAAATGGTTTTCCGCTTAACATAATGTGTCTTGGATTAGTAGTAACTCCATCAATTCCATAATGCTCATAAGCATACTCAATTTCATTTAATTTTGCACTGTCTAAAAAATATTTCATAATCTAGCCTCCTAAAAAAATTATTTTTATTTTAATTAATTAATTTGTTTAATCAATTCTTGTAATAGAATTATAATTAATGTTTTTTAATTTGTCAACTATTTTTTTATTTTTTTGTCTTATTTCTGATTAAAAAATTTTAAAATTGGCTTAAACAGGTGTATACAGTTCTCAAAAATTATAATTTTATAATGGAACTCTCAGATATGAATATTTTTAATTTGATTAATAGTTTTAACTAAATGAATTCAGATGTCTTTTTTATTGTTAATATTCAAATTTTATTTTCTATATAAAAAAATAGGTTCACTGCATAATTACAGCAAACCTATTTCTGCTTTTTATTTTATAATATCTCCTATATTTTTTACAGAATCAAAAACATAATCCGGAATAAATTCTGTTGTTTCAAGCATTTCCTTGTCTGTCTCTCCGCTCATAACAAGAATAGAAGTTATGCCGTTATCTCTTCCTGTTCTGATATCTGTATATAATCTGTCACCGACCATTACTAAATCTTTTTTCTCAAGAGAGTATTTTTCCAAAATTGCATCTACTATATGAGTGTTAGGCTTACCGATAACAACAGGCTCTCTTCCTGTTGACGCTTTTATGAAAGCCATCATTGCACCGGCATCAGGCATAAATTTTCCTCCGTCTAAAGGACAATTAAAATCAGGATGAGTTGCAATATATGGAGCTCCCTCTGCAAGATACTCACAAGCTGTCCATAATTTTTCATAAGTAAGAGTTGTATCAAATCCAAGAACAACAAAATCTATCTCCTGTCCTCTCTCTTTTACAAGAGTGAAACCTGCTTTTGAAAACTCATCTTCAAGAGCCTGTGTTCCCATAAGAAATATCTTAGCATTCTTTTTTATTCTGTTAAGATAAATAATTGTTGCCTCTCCTGAAGTAAAAACATCTTCTATCTCTGCATGAATACCCATTCCTGCAAGTTTTTTTACATATTCCCCTTTATTTTTAGATGAGTTGTTTGTAAGAAAAATATATTTTTTCCCCTCTTCTTTAAGAGTATTTAAAAATTCATCTGCTCCTGCTATAAGCTGGTTTCCAAGATATATTGTTCCGTCCATATCAAGAAGGAAACATTTTTTTTCTTTTAATCTTTCTAAATTTTCATTCATAATTTATCCCCTTATATTTTCATCGTTTTCACTGTAAAATAAAAAAACTGAAAATAATTTAGATATTTTGTTATCTAAAATATTTTTCAGCCTCTCCTCTCTCCAGCTTTATTACATTATAATAAAAAGATACCTTTTTTTTACTGCTTTGTCAACTTATTTTCATGTACTTTCATATTTATTTCTTTATTTTTAGGCACATAAAAAAACAGCGGCATAAAAACCGCTGAATTTTTACAATGTAATAACTTTTATATTCTAAAATTAGAATGATTTTCTAAAGTTTACAATTGGAAGTACAGGAAGTATCCCGTTAGCTGCATAGTTTACAAGCCCTACCTGAACACCTTCAAGATTTCTAGTTCCGTTTACAAAACCAAATTGAAGTCCGCTTACAGATTCAGCATAGTTTACAAATCCAAGCTGAACAACAGCCTCTCCCTGAACCATGTTAACTCCTCCAAGGTTGAAAGTAGAATTTCCTCCAACAGTGTTTACAAGTCCAAGAGTTCCTCCGTTTAAGTTTCCGTTGATATCATTCCATAATGATAAAGAAACTCCGCTCATGTTTCCGTTTACTCTGAAAGCCTCAAGCCCGAATAAAGCAATGTGGAAACCATTGAAGTTTCCGTTAACTTGTCTGTAACCAACAAGTGATAAATCAAAACCTGAAACGTTTTGGTTTTCTGCTCCTAAAAGGTTAAAACTGAAATTTGCTACTGAATCATTTTTTGCAGCTCCAAATTGTACTCCAGGTAAAACTGAAAATTGAGCACTCTGTGTAGCTCCAAAAGATACTGTTGATGCAAGCACTGCACCTGCTGCTAATAATTTTAAGTTCATAAGTCTCTCCTTTTGCTGCTGTGATATTATATTTAATTATAATTCAAATACTTTAAAATTACAAAGTAAAAATTAAAATATTTTTTATTCAAAGTCTTTTAAAGCTTTTTCAGTAACTACTTTTATGTTTTTGTAATCTTCTTCAGGAATACTGCTGCTGCATGAAGAGCAGTTTTTTCCACATGAAGAACTGCAGCATTCATCTTCTCTGCTATTAAAACTGTTTTGAGTTCTTGCCAAGTAATCTGTATAGTTTTCAAGATATCCCTCTTTTGTAAGAATTTCATAAGACTCTTGAAGTTCATCAAAAGTTATTCCTGTGTTCTTCATAATTGCAGTGTCACTGTAAGCTTTTCCGCTCACTAAAAATTTTATAATTTTAACATCTATATCTCTCATAAATTAGTGTCCTTTCTGGTAAAATTTATATTTCAATAAGATATTATAGCATAAAAATATTTTTTCCATATAAAAATTATGATATAATGTGTTCTAAGTATTTTTTTGGAGGTTTTAAATGAGTGAATGTACAAATTATATAAATAATATAGAAGAGATTAAAAATTTAAGTGAAGATACAGTTCTTGAAAGTTTGAGAACATCATACAGAAAAAAAATATGGAGAAAATTTATTAAAGCTGTAAATGATTTTAATCTTATAGAAGACGGAGACAGAATAGCTGTTGGAGTGTCAGGAGGAAAAGACAGTCTGCTTTTATGCAAGCTTTTTCAAGAATTGAAGAGAGATAAAAGTAAAAATTTTGAAGTTGCTTTCATATCAATGAATCCGGGATTTGAGGCAATGGACATAGACCAGTTTAAGAAAAATCTGGAAATTTTAAATATTCCATGTGAAATTTTTGATTCTAATGTGTGGCAGATAGCATTTAAAGAAGATCCTGAAAATCCATGTTTTCTTTGTGCAAAAATGAGAAGAGGGGTTCTTTATAAAAAAGTTGAAGAGCTTGGATTTAATAAACTTGCTTTAGGGCACCATTTTGATGATATAGTGGAAACAGCTCTTATAAATATGTTTTATGCAGGAACAATAAAAACAATGATACCAAAAGTTCCTTCAACAAGCGGAAAACTTGCTGTAATAAGACCTATGGCTTATGTTAAAGAGGCTGATATTATATCTTTCACAAAAAGAAATGAGATAAAAGCTATGGGCTGCGGTTGTCCTGTAGAATCAGGAAAGGTTGATTCAAAAAGAAAAGAGATAAAACTTCTTTTAAAAGATTTAGAATCTAAAAACCCAAATATAAAACAAAGTATTTTCAATTCATTAAAAAATATTAATATTGATTATGTAATGGGATATACAAAAGGAAATAAAGAAAAATAGAACAGGTGGTTGCAGTGATAAAAGAAAATGACAGAGAAATTCTTAGCTTTATAGAATCAAAAGGTTACAGCAAAAGATTATGGAGCCCTATAGGAAAAGCTATGCACCAGTTTAACATGGTGGAAGAGGGAGACAAAATTGCTGTTGGAGTGTCAGGAGGAAAAGACAGCCTTGTTACTCTTAACGCCTTTGTAAGAGTGCAGAAAATAGCAAATGTAAATTTTGAGATAATTCCTATCCATATTCACCCGAAACAAGACGCAGCAGACTGTTCAGAGATTAAAGAATACTGCGAAAAGCTGGGACTTACTTTAAAAATAATTGAAACAAATCTTGATGATATGCTTTTTGGTGAATCTAAAGAGAAAAACCCATGTTTTCTGTGTGGAAGAATAAGAAGAGGAATTTTATACAGAGTAATGAAGGAAGAGGGAATAAATAAACTTGCTTTGGGACACCACAAAGATGATATAATAGAAACTTTCTTAATGAATATTCTGTATCAGGGAAACAGAAATATCATGAAACCTTCATATATATCTGAAGAACATGGAGTGAGGGTTATAAGACCTCTTGCTTATGTTGAAGAAAAAAATATTATAAGCTATGCAAACAGGCTTGCTCTTCCAATAATGAAATCAAAATGTCCTTATGAAACAAGTGAAGATTCAAAAAGATTAAAAGTAAAAAATATGATAAAAGATTTGTCAAAAGAGAACGAAGATATAAGAAGCGTAATAATGAACAGTATAAAAGATTTATTTTAAAAATATTTTTAAAATAACAGAGAAATATTTTTAATATCAAAGTTTTCGCTTGACTATTATTATGTAATGGTGTACAATACCTTTGAAAAATAAGTGAAGGAGTGTGATTGTATGACTATTCCATTAGCTTTTGCAGAGTTTAATAAAAACTTTATTATAAAGAATATAAAAGGCAGCACTGAAAACAAAAACGCTTTAGTAGAAAAAGGTTTCTGCTGCGGTGAAAAAGTGTGTCTTATAAGAAATTTTAACAATAATTTTGTTGTTAAAATAGGAAACAGTCAGTATGTTATAGGCTTTGGGTTTGCTAAAGATATTATAGTTGAATGTTAATTAATTTTTTTACAGCTGAAAGGCTGTAAAATTTTTTATCTTTTTATTTTGTAATACAAAATATTTTTAAATATAAATTAAAGGAATAAATATACTTGGGGGTACGTTATGAAACTTAATGAGTTGAAAAGGGGAGAAAAAGCAAAAATTATAAAAATAGGAAAAATAGGTGAGCTGAAAAAAAGGCTTGTTGACATGGGAATAACAGCAGGTGAAGTAATTCTTCTTGAAAGAGATGCGCCGCTTGGAGACCCGCAGGAGTTTCGTATTAAAGAAAACGGAATTGCTATAAGAAAAGAAGATTCAGCAAATATAGAAATAGAACTTATAAAAGAGTAATTTATACTGAAGGGATTCACAGGGAGGATTAAAAAATGATTAAAATAGCTTTTGCAGGAAATCCAAACGTTGGAAAAACTGCACTGATAAATGCAATGGCAGGATCAAAACTGAAAGTAGGAAACTGGCCCGGAGTTACAGTAGAGAAAAAAGAAGCAGAGTTTAAATATAAAGGAGAGGACATCGTAATGATTGACCTTCCCGGAGTTTACAGCCTTAGCCCTTTTTCTTTGGAAGAAAAAATAACAAGAGATTTCATAATAAATGAAAATCCCGATGTAGTAATAAACGTTGTGGAATCAACAAATATAGAAAGAAACCTGTATCTGACACTTTTACTGCAGGAACTTGGAAAGCCAATGATTATGGCTCTAAACTTTTATGATGAGTTTGAGAAATTAAACTATACTCTTGATTTGACAAGATTAAGTTCTCTTGTGGAAATGGATGTAATAAAGACATCTGCTATCAAAAAAACAGGATTAACAGAACTTCTTGATAAAGCAGTAAATTTAGCTAAGAAAAACAGCGGGAATAAACAATATAAAATATCTTTTGATACATATATTGACAAACAGTATGAACTGATGAAAGAGGAAGTGCAGAAAGATGAAAAATTTGCTCCTGTGCTGAAAAAATATTCATTAGATTATGTTACTGTAAAAACTTTAGAAAAAGACAGCGATTTCTTAGAGAAAATGGAAAAAGAATATAGTCTTGATTGTAAAAACTATTTTGAATCATATGTAAAAAATCTTGAAGAAAGATATGATGAAGATATTGAAACAATTCTTGCTGAAAAAAGATATGGAAAAATTAAAGGAATTGTGGCAGACACATTAAAAACTTCTCTTAAATCAAGACTTGATTTTACAGAAAAAGTGGATAAAATCCTTTTAAACAGAATCCTTGGACTTCCTATTTTCCTTGTTATTATTTCTGGACTGATGACAATAGTATTTAACGGAAGTGCTCCTTTCATTGACTGGGTAGACGGTTTCGTTGGAGGATATATTGGTAAATATGTAGGAATATTTATGGAAGGAACTCCGGACTGGCTGAACTCTCTTGTTGTAGATGGAATAATCGGCGGAGTTGGAGGAGTACTTACATTTGTTCCTTTAATGTTCTTCCTTTATTTCTTCCTTTCTATATTGGAAGAGAGCGGATATATGACAAGGGTTGCATTCTTAATGGATAAAATAATGAGAAAACTGGGGCTTAACGGTAAAGCATTTGTTCCTATGGTGCTTGGATTTGGATGTACAGTTCCTGCTATTTATGCAACAAGAACTCTTGAAGATGAAAAATCAAGAAAGCTGACAGCAGCACTTGCTCCTTTCATGTCTTGCGGTGCAAGACTTCCTGTTTATGGATTATTTACAGCTGCTTTTTTCGGAGCAAAAGCAGGTTTTGTAGTAATGTCTTTATATCTTTTGGGAATAGTTATGGCAATTCTTTTAGGATTAATCTTAAAAAGATTTGAATATTTCAAAGTAGATAACAAAGCATTATTAATAGAACTTCCTCCATACAGAATCCCAAGTTTTAAAGTTATAATCAGTTCTACTTTAAGAAGAACAGGAGGATATTTAAAGAAAGCAACAAGTATTATACTTGGAATTTTAATTCTTTTATGGGCATTAACATATTTCCCTAACAACGGAAATGCAGAAAAATCATATATGGCAGGAGTAGGAAGAGTTATAGCTCCTGTATTAAAACCAACAGGTTTTGCTGACAGATGGGAAACAGTTGCAGCAATAGTACCAAGTATAGCAGCAAAAGAGGTTGTTGTTGGATTTATGGCTCAAGTTCTTGAACTTCCTGAAGGAGAAGAAGAGAGTCATGAAACTACTTTTGCAGAAGATACAAAAGAACAGATAGCAGCTCTTGGAGGAGCAGTAAAAGATTCTGTATCAGGAATATTAAGTTTTGATGTAAGTTCATTATTTGCTGCTCCAGCAGCTGATGAAATAGAAGAAGAGGGATCAGGAATAGTTCAGGCAACAGGAAATCTGTGGGCAGGAGATCCTTTAGCACCTCTTAGAGCTTACTCATTTATGGTGTTTATCCTGCTTGTTGTTCCTTGTGCAGTAACTCTTGGAGCAATTAAACAGGAATTTGGAAGAAGTTATTTATTAAAAGTTGTTGGAATAATGCTGATAGTACCTTATATAGCTTCTACACTTATATTCCAAGTCGGACGTTTATTTTTCTAAGATTATTATTTAAAGAAAGAAGGCTGAAATTATGAAAACAATTATAATAATAGCA
Organism: uncultured Fusobacterium sp.; assembly: GCA_900542625.1. GTDB lineage: Bacteria > Fusobacteriota > Fusobacteriia > Fusobacteriales > Fusobacteriaceae > Fusobacterium_B. The sequence goes on along the minus strand of UQOH01000015.1, from coordinate 244 downwards.
GTTTTAGCTGTAATTGCTATATATTCTTTAAGAAGTTTGATAAAACATTTTAAAGGCGAAGACAGCTGCTGCGGTTGTTCAGGAAAAAATGGCGGAACATGTAACTGCGGACACAGCAAAAAAGCAGAACACTAATATATAAATTAATAATTTAATTAATAAGAATAAAATTTTCTTCGTAAAAATATCAGCTATTTATATTGCTCGTTCCTCTAAAAACGATAAACTCGGCTTAACAGCCTCA
>UQOH01000014.1 GCA_900542625.1 uncultured Fusobacterium sp. | reverse complement strand
TGGATTACTGAAAGAAAACACGGTTTTAAGTAAGGATAAAAAAATAAGAGAAGATATAAATGAGCATATAAAAGAATTAATAAAAAAACTTGAAAGTTTAAAAATATTACCAGAAAAAGTAGAACATAATTATTTGTGGCGGAATATAGACAGTAGTTTAGTAATAGATTTTTTTGATAAAATAAGTTTAAGCAGAGAAGAAAATATTTTAAAAGAATTGAGTAATGGCTTTCCTTTAAAGTTTATAAAAGAACATATAAAAGAAATGGAAGGAAAAATAGATATATGTTTATTTTCATTAGCTAAGCCCAAAAAAATAGTAAAATTATCAGAGAATATTTCAGTTAGTGTACAAGAACGTCAGATGGAAGAAAGAAAAAATGAATTAATAGTAAACAAAAGAAAAGTTTCTACAGGTAACCCTGAAAAAGTTATTTTAAGTGAAGAAAAAAGAAAAGAGGAAGGACTTACAGGTAAAGTTATAAGAGAAAAATATATGGAAAGGCCTTTATTTATGCTGCACTTTTTACAAAATAAAGATGAAAACAAGAAAGATGAATTAGTATATGGAACTTACGGTATAGTATTTCCTTTAAAAAATTTAGATATATCTAGAGCAATAAGTTTAAAAGTAAATAAAGTTTATATAGATCAAGTTTTAGAGGATAATAATATAGAAGAGGATGAAAATGAAGAATAATCCATGGGAGGAACTAAAAAATATAACAATAAAAAGAGTGAATCCTAAATTAAAATTTAATATTTTTTGGGCAAAAAGTTTGGAAGGAAAATATTGTTTTTTAATACGTCTAGATAAGGCTGTTTTTAAAAAGCAGAAACTCAATCTAAAAGAAATAAAAATAGTTTATAGTGATGAATATAAAAATGAACTTTTATTTATACTTAAAGATTTTTCTAATTGGGAAATTTTTAAAATTCTTTGTGATGACTTAGTACAGAATGCTTTTTTATTAAAAACAGAAGAAGAGTTGATAAAAAAGGTATATGAAAGGTTAAGAGAATGGAAAAATCTTTTGAAATCAGAACAGAATATGAGATTATCTTTTGAAGAACAAATGGGGTTATTTGCAGAATTGAAAACAATACAAGAGATTCTTATAAAGAAGATTAAATTAGAAACAACATTAACTATGTGGAGAGGACCTGAAAGAGAGCTGCAGGATTTTTTATGTGAGAATTCAGTATTAGAAATAAAATCAACATTAACTTCAAAAGGAAATACAGCTACAATTTCATCAGTGTTTCAGTTAGAAACCGTTAAGAAAAAATTATTTTTAGTATTTTATTCTTTAAGTACATCAGATAAAGGAGAATCAATAACCGATATCGTAAACTCAATAGAAAAAATGATTTATGATGAAGAAATAAAAATAGAATTTTTAAAAAAACTATTTAATATAGGATATGATATAAACGAAGATGAATATATCAAATTTAAAATAGATGATATAAAATTTTATGATGTAAGAGAAAATTTTCCAAAATTAAATTCTAAAGACATAGCACCTCAGATAAAAGAAATAAAATATAAAATAGATTTATCAGAATGTAAAGAATTTGAAATTAATAAAATAATTTTAGAGGAGAATTTATGATAAAGTTAGAAGAATTTTATGAAAATTTTATTCAAGAAACTTTAGCCGATGCCGATGCTGAGGAACGAATGACACCTACAGCTTTTTTTGAAAAGGTCTGTAATGTATTAGTTGAAAGCGGGGATTTAGGGCAGAATTATTCTAGTTCATATCACTATAAAACAGGAGAAGAAGTTGCAGGATGGGATTTTGATGAAGAAAGAAAAATTTTATTTTTACTAAATTATGAATTTTTTAATACTGAGAAAATTTCTGTATTTTCAAAAAATGCAATAGATAATAAATTTAAAAGAGTTGTTAACTTTTATAAAAAGTCTTTAAAAGGATATTATAAATTTTTAGAAGAAACGTCAGATGTATATCAACTGGCATACTATATATATACAAAAAAAATAGAGAATAAATTTGATAAAGTAGTTATATTTGTTTTAACAGATGGTAAAATAACTAATAATTTAAAGGAAATCTCATCTGAATATATAGAGGATACTCAGATAGAATATAAAGTAATAGACATAGAATATATTTTTAAAACATATTTATCAAATTATATAGAAGAAGAAATAGAAGTTGATGTGGATATTCCGTGTTTAAAAGTAAATACAACAGAAGAATATGAATCTTATTTAGCTGTTGTAGATGGAGAAACAATTTATTCTCTTTATGACAGATTAGGAAAAAAGATTTTAGAAGAAAATGTAAGAACATTTTTACAATTTAGAGGAAATGTAAATAAAGGTATCAGAAATTCTATTGAGCGTAAACCGGAATATTTTTTTGCATATAATAATGGCATTACGGCAACGGCAACAAGTTTGGAATTGAATAATGAAAATAATAGAATAAAAAAAATCAGAAATTTACAGATTGTTAACGGTGGACAGACAACATCCGCAATATATATGTCTAAAAAAGTATTAAACAATAATATAAAAGATATTTATGTTCAACTAAAACTATCTTTAGTAAAAGAGAAAGAAAAATATAATGATTTTGTAAGAGATGTTTCCAGATATGCTAACACTCAAAATAAAGTTAGTGACTCTGATCTATTTTCTAATCATCGTTTTCATAAAGAATTCAGTGACTTTTCAAAAAGAATATGGGCTCCTCCTAAAAATGGCTTTTATAGAAAAACAAGATGGTTTTATGAACGTGTAAGAGGGGAATATTTAAATGACCAAGCTTTATTAAGTCCTGCAAGAAAGAAAGCTTTTATGAATGAATCTCCTAAAGAACAAGTAATAGATAAGATACTTTTGTCTAAAAGTGAAAATCTTTGGAAAGGAAAACCTGTAGAAGTGTGCAAAGGGGCTCAGTATAGTTTCAAAACTTTTGCAGAATATATAGTAAAAGAATATGAAAAAGAAGAAGAATTAATAACGAAATCATTTTTTAAATCAGCAGTTGCCAGAATAATAATTTTCAAAAAATTAGAAAAGATTATATCAAAATCTAGCTGGTATGATGGTGGTTATAGAGCTCAAACAGTAGCTTATACTATAGCATATTTAGCTTATTTTTTAGAAAAAAGTAAAAAATATTTTAATTTTAACTTAGTCTGGGAGCAACAGGAATTATCAGATGAATTTATAGAAGAGTTAAGAAATTTAGCTCACAATATATATTTAATAATAATAAAACCAGATAAAGGTTATAGTAATATTGGTGAATGGTGTAAAAGAGAAGCTTGCTGGCAAAAAATAAAAGTCAGAGAAATTCTTTTTAGCCTGCCAAAAGAATATATTTTGAAAGAACAATTAATAAAAGAAATAATAAAACAAGAAAGGGATAATAAAAAAGAAGAAATAAAAATAAATTATTTAATAAAAATAGCAGAAATCAGTGTAGAAGATTGGATAAAAATATATGAACATTATAATAGATATAAAGAATTAAAAGATAGTCAACTGGAACTTATAAAAAAAATGGCTGAAGGAAAATTTAATGAAGGAAAATTTTATCCGACTGATAAACAAGCTAAAATTATTTATGAAGGATTAAAAACAGCAAGGAATGACAGAATAATATAAAAGGAAAGATCAATGAAAATAATAGAAGCATTTAGTGGAATAGGAAGCCAGGCTAAAGCTTTGGCAAATATAGGAGTAAAATATGAGCTTTTTGCTAATATAGATTGGGATATAAATGCAATAATAGCTTATGACTTAATACATAAAGGAATACCTGATTTAAAAAAATATGAAAACTATAATAAAGAAGAACTAGTAAAAAGATTAAAAAATTATCAACTAAGTATGGATGGAAAAACTCCGTATATAAAAATTGAGCGTTTAAATATTGAAATATTAAAAAGAGTTTTAACAGCAATAGAAAGATGCAATAATTTAGTAAGTATTACAGATGTTAAAGGAAAAGAAATTCCAGAAGATATTGATTTATTTACTTATTCTTTTCCTTGTCAAGATTTATCAATTGCTGGAATATGGCACGGAAATCAGACAGGAATAGACAGAAATATAAAAAATAGATCAGGAATGTTATGGGAAGTTGAAAGAATATTAAAAGAAATGGTAGCTTTAAAAAAGATACTTCCAAAATTTCTTTTAATGGAAAATGTAAGTAATATTCAATCTGAAAGACATAGAAATAATTTTCAGGAATGGAAAGAATATTTAAGAAGTATAGGCTATGTAAATAAAGTTTATAATCTTAATGCTAAGGATTTTGGTATTCCTCAAAACAGACAAAGAGTATACATGATAAGTGTATTTTCTGGAGGAAATATTACTACAGAAGGAAAAATTGCAGATTATTTTAAAACTCATAATTTAGAAGATAAAGAGTATTTAAAAGAAATAGTAAAGAAAAAAGTTTTAATAAAAGATATTTTAAAATTAGATTATTCAATAGAAAAATATAAAAAAGAAGCAGATGAAAGTCAACAGAACAATACTCCATCAAGAATAAGAATTTATAATGAAAATGATAAAATTTATGATAGAGAAGGAAATTTTATTGATGAAATAAAAACCATAACAACAAAGCAAGATAGAAATCCAAATTCAGGTGTAATAGAATACGATGATAAAAAAGGTATTAAAGCACCGTATAGAACTTTAACACCTAGAGAATGTTTTTTATTTATGGGATTTACAGAAAATGATTTTGAAAAAATAATAGAAAATAATTTTAATTGTGGAAGAAATAAAAAATTTTTTACAAATAGTAAATTATTTAAAATGGCAGGAAACAGTATAGTTGTCAATATACTGGAGTATATTTTTACTCAGATAAGAGAAATAAAGGAAAATATATTGGAAAAATAACAAAACATATTTTGAAGGAGAAGTTATGGATAACCTTACACCAGAACAAAGAAAGAAAAATATGAAAGCAATAAAAGGAAAGGAAACTAAACCTGAGATTCTTTTAAGAAAGAAATTGTGGAGTATGGGTTATAGATATCGAAAAAACTGTAAAGAAATTTATGGAAAACCAGATATAGTTTTTTTAAAAAAGAAAGTAGCTGTTTTTTGTGATGGAGAATTTTGGCATGGCTATAGTTATAAAGAAGGAAAAGATTTTACAGAAACGAATAAAGAATATTGGAACAAAAAGATAAAAAGGAATATGGAAAGAGATTTAGAAGTAAATGAATATTTAAAAAAAGAAGGCTGGGTTGTAATTAGATTTTGGTCTAAAGATATTTTAAAAAATATAGAAGAATGTATAGAAAAGATTAATGATATATTGGAAAGTATTTGATTATTTTAAAAATATAAAAATCGAAGAAATATTTTTTAAACTACACAAAGATGTTTTAAAAATTTGTTTTTTATATTAAATAATAATTTAAAGGTTGTTAAAATAAATCTATATATTATCTTTATAAAAATGTTTTTATTAAATTATATAGTTAAGAACTTTTTATTTTAAAGAACTAAAAGAATTTAAAAAAGGACTTCTTCAGCAAATGTTTGTATAAACTTAAAATCATAAAAAGAGTTATTCGAATTATATTAATTTGTTCAACTCTTTTTTTATTTTTATAATAGGATTTCGTGTAAATTTTCCAAAAAAGAAGAGTGGATTTCGTGATAAATATGCTATACTATAAGTAGGATTTCGTGATTTTAGGAGGTACAAATGTTAAAAAGAAAATTATATAATTCTTTAGTGGAATGGAAAGAAAAATATAAAGGCAGTACAGCTCTTCTTATAGATGGAGCTAGAAGAATTGGAAAAAGTTTTTTATGTGAAGAATTTGGAAAAAATGAATATAAAAGTTATATCATTATAGATTTTGGGAATATATCAAAAGAGATTATTGATGTATTTGAAAATGAAAGTACAAATCTAGATCTGTTTTTTATGAAACTTTCAGCTTTTTATGGAGTAAGATTATATGAAAGAGAAAGTTTAATAATCTTTGATGAAGTGCAGCAATTTCCAAGAGCTAGACAACTTATAAAATACTTGGTTAAAGATGGAAGATATGACTATATAGAAACTGGTTCTTTGCTTTCTTTAAAAAGAAATGTAGAAAATATAGTTCTTCCGTCAGAAGAAAAACATATTCAAATGTATCCTCTTGACTTTGAAGAATTTTTATGGGCTTTAGGAGATGAAACAACAATTCCTTTACTAAAAGAATTGTTTGATAAAAAATTATCTTTAGGACAAGCCCTTCATAGAAAAATAATGAACGATTTTAGACAATATATTTTAGTAGGTGGAATGCCGCAAGCTGTAAATAAATATTTAGAAACCAAAAATTTTGCAGATGTAGATGATATAAAAAGAGATATTTTAAATTTGTATAGAAACGACATAGGAAAATTTGCAAAAGGTTATGAAAATAAAGTTATTTCTATTTTTGATGAGATACCAAGTCAGCTTTCCAAAAAAGAAAAGAAATATAAATTAAGTGCTATATCAAAGGAAGCTAGGTATAGAGAATATGAAGATTCTTTTATGTGGCTGAATGATGCAATGATTACTAATACCTGCTATAACTGTACTGATCCAAATATAGGGTTTAATTTAAACAGCGATTTTTCTACAAGAAAATGTTATATGATGGATACAGGTCTTTTAGTTACTCAAACTTTTATGGACAGCGACTATACAGAAAATGATTTATATAAAGCAGTTTTATTTAATAAATTAAATATTAATGAAGGAATGCTTATGGAGAATGTAGTTGCTCAAATATTAAAGACAAATGGGCATAAACTGTTTTTCTATTCAAAAAATGATAAAGAAAACAGAGAAAATAATATGGAATTAGATTTTCTTATAAAAGACAGAGAGAATTTGAAAAAAATAGCTGCTATAGAGGTGAAATCATCAACTTATAAAAAACATTCATCACTTGATAAATTTAGAACGAAATATAAAGAAAGAATAGGAAATTCATATATTCTTTATCAAAAAGACTTAACGATAAAAGACGGGGTAATACATTTGCCAATTTACATGAGTATATTTCTTTAAGAAATACATGTTTTTGCACTATAACAGAAAACATATTTTCAAAACTACACAAAAATATTTTTAAAAGTTCATTTTTAAGTATAAAATAATAATTTTAAGGATTGCTAATAACAGATTTTTATATTATTCTTATAATATAGAAAGAAAAGAAATTTTCATAAAAAGCAAAATAAATCAGGAGGCAAATTATGAAGAAAAGATTTTTAGCAATACTTAGTTTATTAATCGCAATTCTGTTTGTTGGATGCAGCGGCGGAGAAAAAGAGGAGGCTAAAGCTGAATCAAAAGGAGCAGGAAACCTTACAGTATACTGTCCGCATCCATTGGAATTCATAAATCCGTTAGTTAATGAATTTGAAACTGAAACTGGAATATCAGTTGAAGTTATCGCAGCTGGAACAGGAGAATTAATGAAGAGAGTTGAATCTGAAAAAGACAACCCTCTTGCAGATATTCTTTGGGGAGGAACAATTACAACTGTTGACCCTATAAAAGAATATTTCCTTCCATACAATTCTCCAAACGAAGATGCATTCTATGATGCATATAAAAATGTTGAAGGAAACATGACAAGATTTACAGCAGTTCCAAGTGTTATTATGGTTAACACAAATCTTATTGGTGATATTAAAATAGAAAGCTATGAAGATGTTTTAAATCCTGCCTTAAAAGGAAAAATTGCTTTCTCTGACCCGGCAAAATCTTCATCATCTTTTGAGCATTTAGTAAATATGCTTTATGCAATGGGTAAAGGAGATCCTGAAAAAGGTTGGGACTATGTAGAAAAATTAATGGAAAACTTAAACTACACACTTCTTTCTGGTTCATCAGCAGTTTACAAAGGTGTAGCAGATGGTGAATATACAGTTGGACTTACTTTTGAAGAGGGAGCAGTAAAATATGTTAACTCTGGCGGTCCTGTAAAAGTTGTATATATGGAAGAAGGAGTAATAGTAAAACCTGACGGTGTATATATTATTAAAAATTGTCCAAACGTAGAAAATGCTAAAAAATTCGTTGATTTCATAACTGGTAAAGAAGCTCAATCAATGATTTCTGCTCAATTAAACAGAAGAAGTATCAGAAAAGATGTTGAGCCAGGAAAAGGATTGAAAAAACTTGAAGAAATTAATGTAATAGAAGATAATATTGAAGTAGTAAAAGCTAAAAAAGCTGAATGGCTAGATAAATTTAAAGATATCTATACTAAATAGATTTAGTTTAAACAGATAATAATTTAATGAATATCCACAACAGTCAGTTGTGGATATTCTTAAATATGGGATAATAAAAAAAGAAAGAGGTGCAGAATGAGCGTAGCGATAAATGTAAAAAATGTTGTAAAAAAATTTGGAGATAATGTAATAATTCCGGGAATGTCAGTAAACATTAAGAACGGAGAATTTTTCACTCTTCTTGGACCTTCAGGATGCGGAAAAACAACTCTTCTTAGAATGATAGCAGGTTTCAACAGCATAGAAGGTGGAGAAATATATTTTGATGATAAAGTGATAAATGATATGCCTGCACACAAAAGAAATATAGGAATGGTTTTCCAGAGTTATGCAATATTCCCGCATATGACAGTAAGAGAAAATGTTGAGTATGGATTAAAATTAAGAAAAATACCTAAAGATGAAATGAAAAACAAAGTTGATGATATTTTAGATGTTGTAAAAATAGCTGAATATCAGGAAAGACTTCCGGAAAGACTTTCAGGAGGACAGCAGCAGAGGGTTGCCCTTGCAAGAGCAATAGTAATTCACCCAAGTGTACTTCTAATGGATGAACCTTTATCAAACCTTGATGCAAAATTAAGACTTGAAATGCGTTCAGCAATAAGAGATATTCAGAAAAAAGTAGGAATAACAACAGTATATGTAACACACGACCAAGAGGAAGCTCTTGCAATTTCAGACAGAATAGCTGTAATCAATAAAGGAGTAATCCAGCAGCTTGGAAAACCTCACGATATTTATGCAAGACCTTCAAATCAGTTTGTTGCAACATTTATAGGATATTCAAATCTGTTTAAAGGAAAAATAGAAGTTGACGGAAAAGACAGATACGCAGTATTCAGAAACGGATACAAAGTTTTAATGAACAATCTTCGTGAAGATGTAAAAAACGGACAGGAAATTATTATAGCAGTTCGTCCTGAAGAGTTTTCTATTTCTGAAGAGGGAATAAAAGTAAAAGTAAGAACAAGTACATTCTTAGGAAAATATAATAACTATGAAATCGTAGTTGGTGAAGATGAAATAGTTCCTGATATGCCGGCTCTTGAATTTTCTCAGGATATAGGACACGCAGCAGTTATTTATAACATAGGAGATGAAATAACTCTGAAACCTAATGCTGAAAAAATTAATATCTTTACAGAAGACGGAAATGAAAGTCTGATAAAGGGAGTTGGAGTGTATGCTGAATAAAAAAATTAAATGGGATTTCTGGACAACTGTAACTTTGGTTATAGCTCTTGTATTTACATTGTTTTTGATATATCCTCTATTTTCACTTTTTTTAAGCAGTTTTAAAGACCCTGCAACTGGCTCATGGAGTTTGACAAACTTTGCAAGATTTTTCAGCAGAAAATATTATTATCAAGGATTAATGCACAGCTTTCAGGTAACAACATGCACAACAGTTCTTGCAGTTGCAATCGGTGTACCTATTGCATATTTTATGACTTCTTACAAAGTCAAATTAAAAGGATTTATAGAAGTTCTGATTATAATATCAATGCTTTCACCTCCATTTATCGGAGCATATTCATGGGTTCTTTTATGTGGAAGAAGCGGAGTTGTAACAGAATTTTTCAGAGATGTTTTAGGAATAAAACTTCCTACAATCTATGGATTTACAGGAATACTTCTTGTATTCACTTTAAAGCTTTATCCGTTTATTTATCTGTATGTTTCAGGAGCATTGAAAAAAATCGATGTTTCTCTTAGCGAGGCAGCAGAAAGCCTTGGATGCAGTACAGTAAAAAAAGTATGCACAATTATAATGCCTCTTATAATGCCCACACTTTTATCAGGAGCACTTCTTGTATTTATGAATGCTATGGCAGACTTTGGAACTCCAATGTTAATAGGAGAGGGATATAATGTAATGCCTGTTCTTATTTATTCAGAGTTTGTTGGAGAAATGGGAGGAAGTGCAAACTTCGCAGCAGCAATGGCAGTAATTCTTGTAGTTATTACAATCGTACTTTTCTTAGGACAGAAATATATTGTTAACAAGAAATCATTTGTGATGAGTTCTATGAGACCTATTCAGCCAAAAGAACTTAAAGGTGCCAAAGGAATTCTGATGCATGCATTTATCTATTTTGTTGTATTTTTATCAATAATACCGCAGATAACAGTTGTTTATACATCATTTCTTAAAACAAGAGGTTCAATGTTCGTGGAAGAATTTTCTCTTGAAAGTTATGAGAAAGTATTTGCAAGAATGGGAAATGCTATTTTAAATACTTATACGTATGGAGCAATAGCCATTGTTATTATAATAATTATGGGTATGTTCATAGCTTATGTTTCAACAAGAAAGAAAAATACTTTAACAGGAATAATTGATACAATGACAATGTTTCCATATATTATTCCGGGATCAGTAATTGGTATAACTCTTCTTCTTGCATTTAACAGCAGACCGCTTCTTCTTAGCGGAACAGCAGCAATAATGGTTGTGGCATTTGTAATAAGACGTCTGCCATACACACTTCGTTCATCAGCAGCGATACTTTATCAGATAAGCCCGAGTCTGGAAGAGGCATCTATCAGTCTGGGATGCTCACCTGTTAAAACATTCTTTAAAGTAACAGCTATGATGATGCTTCCGGGAGTTTTATCAGGAGCAATATTAAGCTGGATAACAGTTATAAATGAATTAAGTTCATCAGTAATTTTATATACAGGTTCAACAAGAACAATGTCAGTAACAATTTATGCAGAAGTTATAAGAGCAAGCTACGGAACAGCAGCAGCTCTTTCAACAATTCTTACAATTACAACAATAATCTCTCTGCTTATTTTCTTCAAAATGACAGGAGGAAGAGACGTAAATATATAAAAAATAATGAAACAGTAGAATAAATTATTTTTTAATGGTAAAATGAAAATATAATAAAAAAGCAAAGGGGAACGAGTTTATATGAAAAAAAAGAAGTTTGAAAGCTTTAAAGACCAGCTGCAGAAAACTTTAATTTTATATATGCTCGCTCCTGTTATATTTTTTGCATTTACCGGAATGGGAGCAATATATTTTTTAGAATATAAAGCTGTCAAAAATGAGAATATTGAAAATACGAAAATTTTGGCAAAAAACCTTAACACAGCAGTAAGAAAATATTTTAATGAAGTGGAAAAAATTTCATCAGACAGTGACGTTGTAAAAGCGGTAATAGAGGGAAAAGCAGGGAGCAGTGTCTATGAAAAAGTATATGATTCCATAAACTCTATGAACATTAAAGGAAATTTTGTTATTTATGATAAAGATCTTCATATAGTAATGTCCAGTGCAAAATTTATTGGCAGCGGAAACGGATACAGCTGGGGACTTTTCAAAAGAATGATAGATTATTCGGGAACAGTAATTTTAAAGATAAACAAACTTCATTTTCAGAATGAAACAAGCAGTGTTTTTTCTGTTGGAAAAGTTATAAAGAACAATGATAAAATAGCAGGTTATGTAGTTTATAATATTCTGGATAACAGTTTGAAAGAACTTATAGGAAAACAGGGCTCTTTTAATGTGGTTGTTACTGATAAATATGGAAATGCTGCTGTAACCACAAATGAAAATTTTAAAGACAGTCTTGGAAAAATTAAAAAAAATCTGAGAGATGCAGAGGGATATTCCACAATAAACAAAGAAAAATATTATGTAAACAGAAAAGAGATATATTATTCTAATATAGTTTTATACACAGTTTCCAGTGTAAGTTATGTTGTGGATAATTTTATAGATAGGATTTTGTATATGATAACATTTTTCTCTGTAATTCTTGCAGCAATGTATTATACTGCAAAGATAGTGGCAGATAAAAAAACAAAGGTTATCAAGGATATTATAAAAGCTATTGAAAATGTTAAAACAGGAGATCTGGACACAAGGCTTCAAGTAGATTCAAATGATGAGTTTCAGATTATTGCAGATTCATACAACAAAATGCTTTTGAATATTAAAAAACTTATTGAAATAAATAAGGAAGAGGCAAAGCACAGTACAGTTCTTGAAATAAAGCAGCTTGAAAGTCAGTTTAATCCACATTTTCTTTTTAATACTCTTGAGATGTTAAGATATACAATAAAATCAGATACTTCAATGGCAAATAAGATAATAATAAATATTTCATCTCTTTTAAGATTCAGCATAGAAAATAAATCTTCAGAAGTTTCTTTAGAAAGAGATTTGATATATACAAAAAATTATCTGGATATTCAAAAATACAGGTTTGGAGAAAAGTTTGATTATGAAATTGAAGTAGATGAAGAGCTTAAAAAATATTATGTTCCAAAGCTTATCATACAGCCGATTATTGAAAATGCAATAAAACACGGATACACTCAGATAAATAAAATGGAAATATTTATAAAAGTAAAAAAGAGAAAAGAAAAACTTTTAATTACAGTGTACAATACAGGAAAAGGAATGAGCAGAGAGACACTGAATGAAATAAAAGAGAGATTAAAAATAAAAGGAATTGAAATAAAAAACCATATTGGAATATATAATATTTTCAGAAGAATACAACTGATGTACGGAAAAGAATATGGAATAAAGATTCTGAGCAGTATAAAAAAAGGAACGTCAGTTCGTGTTACTCTTCCTTTGAAACATGGAGATGAATAGGTCTATGATAAAAGTATTGATAGTAGAAGATGAAGATATAATCAGAAAAGGTTTTATCGGAACGATAGACTGGCTTTCTGCAGGATATACTGTTGCCGGTGAAGCTGTAAACGGGGAAGACGGTCTTGAAAAGATAGAGGAGGTTAAACCTGATTTAGTAATAACAGATATAAGAATGCCTGTAATGGATGGACTGGAAATGTTGAGAGAGGCAGAAAAAAGAAAACTGAAGTTTGAGAAAATTCTTCTTACAAGTTATGGAGAATTTGAATATGCTCAAGAGGGAATAAAGCTTGGTGTCACAGATTATATTTTAAAACCTATTGATGAAGATATTCTTTATGAGGCTCTTAAAAAGGTGAAAGAAAGAATAAAAAGTCTGGAAAAATTAGAAACAGTCAAGGAGATTTCAGAGGATAAAAATAACATAGAATTTTTTAACCCCAAAATATATTTTGAAACAGAAAAAAATAAAAACAGATTTGTTGAGAAAGCAATAGAAAAAATTATGAGTTCTTATTCAGAAAAGCTGAATATAAAAGATATTGCAGAAGAACTTGATGTGAGTACAAGTTATTTGAGCAGAAAGTTTAAAGATATCACAGGGGAAACTTTTTTAGATGTTCTTAACAAGTATAGAATTCAAAAATCAATAAAACTTCTTTTGAGTCAGGAATATAAAATTTATGAAGTTTCTGAGAAAGTGGGATTTACAGATTATAAACATTTTTGTAATGTTTTTAAAAAATATCTTCACACAGCGCCGGGAGATTTTGTAAAAAATAATGTAATAGTTATTAAATAAAATTTTAAATTATATATTTTATATATGTAAGAATATAAAAAGTATATTATACAAAAACAGCAAATTATCTTATACTTGCTATAAATAAGAAAAACAGTAGAGGTGCAGATGACAAGAGTAAAACAAGTTAGTTCAGCAGACAGTGAGCTTGTTTGAAAGGGGATTTTGCCGAAGTGGGAATACATGCTTAAATATTTCTGCTGGTAATATAAATAAAATTTGTATTACTGTCATTGAAATTTCAATGGAGTGCTATCTGTAGAATAATATAACTATAAATTAGTTTTATATTTATTATTAATCACAGCTGGAACTCAACCAGCTGTTTTTTTATAGAAAAAATAAAATATTTTTATAAAGGGTGATTAGATTATGAGATTGTTTGGAAGTTCAGAAATTATAAACGGAGTATTAAACATTGGCGGAGTGTCTGTTGAAAAATTAAGAGAAGAATACGGAACTCCATTATACATAATGGATCAAAAACTTATTGAAAATAATATTCAAAAATATAAAGACTGCTTTGTATCAGATAAATTTGAAACACAGATTATATATGCAACAAAAGCATTTTTAAATGTTGGAATGTGTCAGCTTGTAAATAAATATGGAATAGGAATGGACGCTGTTTCAGACGGGGAACTTTTCACAATAAAACATTCAGGTTTCCCAATGGAAAGAGTATATATGCACGGAAACAACAAAAGTGATGCAGAATTAGAAATGTGTATTGATTATGGTGTGGGAACAATTATAGTTGATAATTTTGATGAACTGAAAAGACTTGAAGAGATATGTGAAATTAAAGATGCAAAAGTTAAGGCTCTTTTAAGAGTAAATCCTGGAATTGAAGCACACACACATGAATATATAAAAACATCAAAAGATTCATCAAAATTTGGAGAAACTATATACGAAGATAAAATCTATGATATAATAAGAGAGTTCCAAAAATCTGAATATGTAGAACTTTTAGGTTTCCACTGTCACATAGGTTCTCAGATATTTGATACAAAAGCATTTTATGAAGCAATAGAAACAATGATGAATTTTATTGAATCTGCAAAAGAAAAAACAGATTTCACTACAAGATATTTAAATCTTGGAGGAGGATTTGGAATATATTATGTAGAGGGAGATAAAGAGCTTGATATCCCTGCTGTTATGAAAAGAATGATAGAAATAATGGAAGAGAAATTAGCTGAATACAATATCTCTCTTGAAAGAGTAATCATCGAGCCGGGAAGAAGCATTGTAGGAAATGCAGGGACAACAATTTACAGTGTGGGGGGAACAAAAGTAACTCACAGCGGTAAAAAATATATATTTGTTGACGGAGGGATGGCAGATAATATAAGACCAGCTCTTTATCAGGCAGAATATGAAGGATGTATTGCAAATAAAATGAACGACAGTGATATGGAAGAGGTTACAGTTGCAGGGAAATGCTGTGAATCAGGAGATATGCTGATAAAAGATACATTGTTTGCAAAAGCAGAAAAAGGAGATATTCTTGCTGTGTCAACTACAGGAGCATATAACTATTCAATGGCAAGCAACTATAACAGACTGAGAAAACCTGCTGTTGTTCTTGTAAAAGACGGAGAATCAAAGCTCCTTGTAAGAAGAGAAACATATGAAGATTTAGTAAGAACAGATATGAATTTTGAAGATTAACACAGGAGGAGAAAATGGAATTTACAAAAATGCAGGGAGCAGGTAATGATTTCCTATTGGTAAACGGTTTTAAATATAATCTTGAAGAGATAGTTCCAAAAATAAAAAATCTTTGCGACAGAAGATTTGGTGTTGGAGGAGACGGGCTTATGGCAGCTCTTCCAAGTGAAGATTGTGATGTAAAAATGTATTATTATAACAGTGACGGGTCACAGGGAGAGATGTGCGGCAATGGAATAAGATGCTTTGTAAAATTTGTTTATGAAAAAGGTATAGTAAAAAAAGATTTCATGAGAATAGAAACTCTTGCAGGAGTTCAGACAGCTCAATTACAGATAAACGATAAAGATGAAGTTGAAAAGATAGAGATAGAAATAGGAAATATAAAATATAATCCTGAAGAAATTCCTGTTCTTGTTGAGGGAGAAAATGCTTTTAATAAGAAACTGGAAATAGATGGAAAAGAGATAACTTTTTCTACAGTATTTTTAGGTGTACCTCACACAGTTGTTTTTATAGATGAAGAGGGACAGTATGATGTAAATGAAATAGGTTCTAAAATGGAAGTTCATCCAATGTTTCCAAGAAAAACAAATGTAAATTTTGTACTTCCTGTTTCAGAGAATGAGATAAAAATATTTACATGGGAGAGAGGAGCAGGAAGAACTCTTGCATGTGGTACAGGTTCAAGTTCATCAGCTTTATTATGTCATAAACTAAAAGGAATGAGTGATAGAATAAAAGTTGTTACTGAGGGCGGAGATCTGGAAGTAAAGATTTTAAGTGATAGAGTAAAACTTATCGGCGGAGCAGAAATAACTTTTGAAGGAAAAGTTGATTTAAGAAAATATTAATTTAATAAAATAAGAATAAAATTTTTAATATTGAAAATTTTATTCTTATTTTTTTGTTTGTATTGATTTTTGGAAGTTTGAAAATAATAAAATTAGGTGTTTCAATGGTTTTCATTGTATAATAAAGAGTGGAGTTCTTTTTAGGCTTAAAATAAGGAGGTACTAAAATGAAATTACTGCATAGATATACAATAGACGGATTGAACCTTTTGGGAGGTTATTGGGAAGGGAAAAGCAAAGATACTTGTGTGGTTTTTACTCATGGTATGTATGATAACCTGATAGAAAATGTTTTTGCCAATGTATTGGGAGAAGAATTGTCTAAAAAAGGTTATGGCTTTATTTTTGGGCATAATAGAGGTCATGGTGTGATTAACAATATCATAGTAAGAAACTCTGTAACTGATAAAGCAGAAACAAAAATAATCGGCTCTGTTTTTGAGAAGTTTGGAGAATCAATATATGATGTGGATTTATGGGTAGAAGAAGCTGTAAAACTTGGATATTCAAAAATAATTTTAGCAGGGCATAGTTTCGGCTGTCTGAAAAATCTTTTTTATTTATCAAAAAAAGGATGCAGCAGAATAGACGGATTGATTTTTTTATCGGCTCCAGATACAGTGGGGCTTATTAATCGTTCAGAAGAATACAGCAGAATTTTTGCAGAGGCAGAAAAAAGTATAGCAAACGGGAGAACCAAAAAAATTCTGAGCAAAAAACTTCTTGGAGTTTTCCCTATAAGTGCGAGAACGTACTATAATTTTAGAAAAGGAAGCAGTGCAGATATATTTCCTTTAGTTGAAAATCCGGAAGATTTTGGAATTTTTAAAAAAATAAATAAGCCTATGCTTATGATATTGGCTGACAAAGACAGCATAATAGTAAATACTCCGGAAAAAGATTTGGAAATTTTAGAAAAAAAAGCGTCAAAATGTAGAGATTTTACGGGAAAAATAATAGAAGATTCTACTCACAGATATATAAAAAAAGAAACAGAATTAAGTTCAGTTGTTTTAAACTGGCTGAACGAAAGATTTAAAGCAGAAGAAAAATAGGAGAAAGTGAAGAAAGTGAAAAACGAATATTTTTACGAAATAGAAAAAAAGTATCAGGAAATAAAAGATGACATTGAAAAAAGATTGGAAGAATACAGAGAGATATGGAGAAACGGTTCAAATGAAGATATTCATGCTGAGCTTTCTTTCTGCATATTAACCCCTCAGTCAAAAGCAAGAAATGCATGGAAAGCTATTACAAATATGAGAAATGACGGAGTTCTTTTTACAGGAACAGCAGAGGAGCTTTCAGAATATCTGAATATAGTAAGATTTAAAAATAATAAAGCAAAATATCTTGTTGAGCTTAGAGAACAGATGACAGACAAGAACGGAAAAATAATTACAAAAGATTTTTTTGAACAAATGAAAACAGTAAACGAAAAAAGAGAATGGATTGTTAATAACATAAAAGGAATGGCATGGAAAGAGGCAGGGCATTTTTTAAGAAATGTTGGTTTTGGAGATGAAGTTGCTATTTTAGACAGACATATTTTAAAAAATCTGGTAAGACTTCAAGTGATTGATGAAATTCCTAAAACACTTTCGAAAAAAGTTTATCTTGAAATAGAGGATAAAATGAAATTATACTGCAGAGAAACAGGAATTCCTATGGACAGTTTCGATCTTCTGCTTTGGTATCTTGAAGCGGGGGAAATTTTTAAATAGTTTTATTTGATAATTACCCTATTATCATGGTATAATTTTTAGGTTAAATATAGGAGAAAGCAGTATGGATTTAGGAGGAACAATGATAAAAAAAGCAACTGTAATTACTTATGGATGCCAGATGAACGTTAACGAAAGTGCGAAAATAAAAAAAATTCTTGAAAATTTAGGATATGAGTTAACTGAAAATATAGAGGAAACAGATATAGCTTTTCTTAATACATGTACAGTAAGAGAGGGAGCAGCTACTCAGATTTACGGAAAGCTTGGAGAGATAAAAAGAGTAAGGGAGATTCGCGGAACAAAAATAGTTGTTACAGGATGCTTTGCACAAGAGCAGGGTCAGGAACTTATAAAAAAATTCAACTATATTGATATAGTTATGGGAAACCAAAATATCGGAAGAATTCCCGAGGCTATTGAGGAAATAGAAAACAGAACAGCAAAACATGTTGTAATGACAGATTATGAGGATGAACTTCCTCCAAGAATAGATGCAGATTTTGAATCTAAAAAAACAGCATCAATAGCTATAACATATGGATGCAACAACTTCTGTACATACTGCATAGTGCCTTATGTAAGAGGAAGAGAGCGTTCAGTTCCTATGGCAGAGCTGATAGAAGAGGCAAGAGAACTTGTTAAAAAAGGATATAAAGAGATTATACTTTTAGGACAGAATGTAAACTCTTACGGAAAAGGGTTGTCAGAAGAGGAGAATTTTGCAAATCTTCTTCAAAATATATGTGATATAGAGGGAGATTTCATAATCAGATTTGTTTCTCCTCACCCAAGAGATTTTACAGATGATGTAATAGAAGTTATTGCAAAAAATCCAAAAATTGCAAGATCTTTACATATTCCATTACAATCTGGTTCAACAAGAGTTTTAAAACTTATGAACAGAGGATATTCAAAAGAGCAGTATCTTGCTCTTGCAGATAAATTAAAAGAAAGAATTCCGGGAGTATCTCTTACAGCAGATATAATAGTAGGGTTCCCACAGGAAACAGAGGAAGATTTCCAAGATACACTTGATGTTGTAGAAAAAGTAGGATTTGAAACATCATTTATGTTTATGTATTCTATAAGACAGGGAACAAAAGCAGCTGTTATGGATGGACAGATAGATGATGAAGTTAAAAAAGACAGACTTCACAGATTAATGTCTTTACAAAACAGTATCTCTAAAAAATTAAGCATGGGATATGAAGGAAAAACTGAAAGAGTGCTGGTAGAAGGACCAAGCAAGAAAAATAAAGATATGCTTTCAAGCAGAACTTCTACAAATAAAATAGTTCTTTTCAAAGGAGATGCTTCTTTAGAAGGACAGTTTGTAAATGTAAAAATAAATGAATGTAAAACATGGACACTTTATGGAGAACTTGTTTCAGAATAAAGTGTTTGGAGGTTCAATGATAGAATTAGATAAATTTTTAATAAAAGAACTGGCTGAAATAGCAAAACAGCTTGGAATAGATACAGGAAAAAGCAAAAAAAAATCAGAAATAATTGAAATAATTGAAAAACATATGGAAGAAACAGAGGGATTTGTTCTGGCTGAAGGTGTTTTGGATATTATGGCTGACGGATATGGTTTTTTAAGAGAAACTTCTGTTGAAAAAGATATTTATATGTCTGCATCTCAAATAAGAAAATTTAAATTGAGATCTCAGGATAAAGTTTTTGGAGAAGTAAGAGAACCTGTAGGAACAGAAAAAAATTATGCAATGAGAAAAGTTCTTCTGGTAAATGGAGGAAGCACCCAAAAGGCAGAAGAAAGGGTTCCTTTTGATGAACTTATACCTGCATATCCAACTGAAAAACTGGATCTGGAAACAGGAACAGAGGATATATCAGGAAGAATAATTGATTTGATTGCTCCAATAGGAAAAGGGCAGAGAGGACTTATTGTTGCACCGCCAAAGGCAGGAAAAACAGTCCTTATAAGCAGCATTGCAAATTCCATAATAGAAAAACACAAAGATGTAGAAGTATGGATACTTCTTATTGATGAAAGACCGGAAGAAGTTACAGATATAAAAGAAAATGTTACAGGTGCTGAAGTGTTTTCATCTACATTTGATGAAGACCCTAAAAATCATATAAAAGTAACAGAGGATATTTTAGACAGAGCGAAAAGAAAACTGGAAGATGGAGAGAATGTTGTAATTCTTATGGATTCTCTTACAAGACTTGCAAGAGCATACAATATTGTTGTTCCTTCAAGCGGAAAACTGATTTCGGGAGGAATTGATCCCACAGCTCTTTATTATCCTAAAAAATTCTTTGGTTCTGCAAGAAATATAAGAGACGGAGGAAGTCTTACGATTATAGCAACAGTTCTTGTTGATACAGGAAGCAAAATGGATGATATAATATATGAAGAATTTAAAAGTACAGGAAATATGGAGATTCATCTGGACAGAGGACTTGCACAGCTTAGAATTTATCCAGCAATAGATATTCAAAAGTCTGGAACAAGAAAAGAGGAACTTCTTATAGAGAAAAAGAAATTAAAATTAGTTTGGGAAATAAGAAGATATCTTTCTCAACTGGATAAAGCGACAGCAGCCAAGCAGCTGATTGACAAAATTGCTTCTACAAAAAGTAATGATGCCTTGGTAGAGAGTTACAGAATGATGGAGGAGAAATAATAAGGGCATGAAAAAGAGTATTGATATATTTATTTTTTTAGCAGAAAAGTTCATAGACATTCTTATTTTTTTTGCTAAAATGATTATGGGAATTTTAGGGCTGATAAAAACAAAACATGTAGGGTTAACATTGTTGATTATTCTTACTGGAGTAATAGGTTTTGGAGCTGTAAATGTAACTCTTAGACCTTTCAGTGACGAAATAACAAACACAGAAAAGTTTATTGATTATTATCAGGAAACAGAAGAAGAGAACGGAGGGTACTCTCTTCTTAGCAGCAACTATTATGTTACAAGCAAGATATATGATATAAAAACTAAAAAAATACTTAGTGATATAGAAGATACAAAGCATATATTCCACAAACCTGAGAGAATCCCATATAAAGTAGTAGCCGGAGATACTCTTTCAGGAATATCAAGTAAGTTTAATCAGAAAATGGCAATAATAAAAATGAATAACCCTGATTTGACAGCAAATCTTAGAGTAGGTCAGGTTATAGATATTGCATCTGTAAACGGAATATTCTATAAAGTTAAAAACGGAGATACTCTTTATAAGATAGCTTATAAATATAAAGTTCATGCAGATGATATCAGAAACTATAACGAACTTGAAACAGAAGAACTTTCAGTAGGTCAGGAAATATTCCTTAAAGATCCTGATATAGAAGTTGTAACAGAGATGGCGCCTATTGGGAGCGGATTTAAAATGCCTATAACTTATACAGGTATTTCAAGTCCTTATGGAAACAGATTCCACCCTGTTTTAAAAAGATATATTTCACATGCGGGAGTTGACTTGAGAGCAAGATATATTCCTGTATATGCTTCAAGGGGAGGAACAATCAGCTTTGCAGGAACTCAAAGCGGTTATGGAAAAATAGTAATAATAAAACATGTCAACGGCTATGAAACAAGATATGCTCACCTAAACAAAATTTATGTTAGAAAAGGGCAGAAAGTTAAACAGGGAGACAACATAGGGCAAAGCGGAATGACAGGAAGAGTAACCGGTCCGCATCTTCATTTTGAGATAAGAAGAAATGGAAAGACTATGAATCCAATGAAAGTAGTAGACAGATAAAAACTAAATAAGAAATTCTAAACGGGGATGTTGCATCTATTATTATTTTATTAGATTGCAACAACTCCGTTAATTTATAAATAGGGGGATAAAAGGGAAATGGGAGTAAAGGAGTTTTTAAGAAAAAAAGATGTAGTAATCAGCACTGAAAGATATCTTATAGGTGCTTTGAGTAATATGGCAATGGGGCTTTTTGCCTCTCTTCTTGTGGGAACAATTTTAAAAAGTGTTGGAGGTAAGTTTCATATAGCTTATCTTACAGAGCAGGTAGCTCCAATGGCAATGAGCATGACAGGGTCTGCAATAGGTGTAGCAATAGCACTTGCACTGAAAGCACCTCCATTGGTTTTATTTGCAGCAACAATAACAGGAGCATCAGGAAATGCAGCAGGAGGTCCTGTTGGTGCACTTATCGCAACAGTTGTGGGGGTAGAAATTGGTAAACTTATATCAAAAGAAACAAAAATTGATATAATTCTGACTCCTACACTTACAATAATTACAGGTATGCTTGCAGGCGGTCTTGTTGGTCCAAGTATTGCAAAAATAACGTGGGCTTTTGGAGAACTTGTAATGCGTGCAACAGAACTTCAGCCATTTTATATGGGAATAATAGTGTCGGTTGTAGTTGGAATTGTTCTTACACTTCCAATCAGCAGTGCAGCACTTTGTATGATGCTTGGTTTGAGCGGGCTTGCTGCAGGAGCTGCAACAGTTGGATGCTGTTGTCAGATGGTTGGATTTGCTGTGATGAGTTTTAAAGAAAACGGCTGGGGAGGTCTTGCAGCTCAAGGAATAGGAACATCTATGCTGCAGATGGGAAATATTGTTAAAAACTGGAAAATCTGGATTCCGCCTACACTTGCCTCTGCTGTTTTAGGACCGGTTGCCACAATGGTATTCAAACTTGAAAACAGCCCTATTGGTGCAGGAATGGGAACATGCGGTTTTGTAGGACAGATAGCAACAGTTTCAACAATGAACGAGGCAGGAAAAGGAGGAGCATCTCTTTATATTGCAATAATTCTTCTTCATTTTATACTTCCTGCAATAGTAACTTTAATTTTTGCATATTTTATGAGAAAGAAAAATTTAATAAAAGAAGGAGATTTAAAATTAAACCTTTAGGACAAAAATAAAGTCAAAAGATATAGAAAATATTATGGAGAGAAAACTATGAGAAAAAGCAGAGAGATAAAAATAGGAAATCTTTATATGGGAGGAAACAACCCTGTAATTATTCAATCTATGACAAACACTTTTACCAAAGATGCTGCAGCAACTGTAAAACAGATTCTTGAGCTTGAGGCTGAAGGATGTGAAATGGTAAGAGTAACAGTGAACAACGAAGAGGCAGCAGAGGCAATAAGAGAGATAAAGAAAAATATTCATATACCTCTTGTTGCAGACATACATTTTGATTATAAGCTGGCACTTAAAGCTATTGAAAATGGAGTGGACAAGCTTAGAATCAATCCGGGAAATATCGGAGATGATGAAAAAGTAAGACTTGTTGTGGAAAAAGCAAAAGAGTATGGTGTACCTATAAGAATCGGGGTAAATTCAGGTTCTATTGAAAAGAAAATTTTGGAAAAATATGGGAAGCCTACAGCTGACGGAATGGTTGAAAGTGCTATGTATCATGTGGGACTTCTTGAAAAATTTGATTTTCATAATATAGTTATATCTTTGAAAGCAAGCAATGTGCAGATGATGATAGAGGCTTACAGAAAAATATCAAAGCTTGTGGACTATCCTTTACATCTTGGAGTAACTGAAGCAGGAACAGCTTTTCAGGGAACAGTGAAATCAGCAATAGGAATAGGAAGTCTTTTGATAGACGGAATAGGAGATACAATAAGAGTATCCCTTACAGAAAATCCTGTTGAAGAGATAAAAGTAGCAAAAGAGATATTAAAAGTTCTTGGACTTAGAACAGGTGTGGAAATTATTTCATGTCCTACATGCGGAAGAACAGAGATAGATTTGATAAGTCTTGCCAAAAGAGTTGAAAAAGAATTTGGACATATAGAAAAAAATATAAAGATTGCTGTTATGGGCTGTGTGGTTAATGGTCCGGGAGAGGCAAAAGAGGCTGACTATGGAGTAGCCGGAGGAAAAGGAGAGGGACTTCTTTTCAAAAAAGGCGAAATTATAAAAAAAGTAAAAGAGGAAGATATAATATCTGAACTAAGAGCTATGATAGAGGAGGGATAATTATGAAAAAAATTAAATATCTGCTTTGTGTTTTAGCAGCAATATTTTTTACAGGATGTACAGCTTTAGATGCTTTGCTGCCTCAAACTTCAACAGAGGAAATAAGCCTTGTGAAAGAAGAGGGAAGACATCTGTTTATGGTTAATTATGATGAAAAAGCTGTAGACAATGTGTATCTTGCCAATGTTAAAATTCAATCAGGAGTTCCTTATTATATAAAAGAGGGAAAATACTGGTTCAGATATGATGATGTTGCCAGATACAGAATCTCTTTAATGTTCAGCGGCGGAGGAAGCGAGGACACAGATTTTGATCGTCCTGAAGACAGAAGCTATCAGTTTGTAAAAAGAATTACAATGGATGAGGATAAAGTTATAAACATTGTAGGAAAAAGATGTAAAGTTGAATTTCAAGTTGGAAGAGGTTTTAAATAAAAAAATAAAAAAAAATTAACTTTTTTGATAGATTTTAGGTCAAATAAGTTATAAAAAGAAAATTAAATAAATATGAGTTTTCATAATAAAACATTTTATTAAAAAGGGGAAATTATGGATTTTGATGAGATTTACGACGAGTATTTCGATCGGGTATATTACAAAATCCTCAGTTCAGTAAAAAATCCGGAAGATGCGGAAGATATTGCACAGGAAGTATTTATAAGTGTATACAAAAATCTGCATAAGTTTCGGGCAGACAGCAAAATATATACTTGGATATATAGAATTGCAATTAATAAGACTTACGATTTTTTCAGAAAGAAAAAAGTTGATTTGGAATTGAATGAGGAGATACTGAATATAGCTGACAACGAAGATCTCAATGGAAGCATGATTGTTGAGGAGAATCTGAAAAAACTCAGCAAAGAAGAAAGAGAGATTTTGTTACTGAAAGATGTATATGGATATAAGTTAAGGGAAATTTCCAGCATGAAAGACAGAAATATATCTACAATAAAGTCGATATATTATAAAGCATTGAAGAGTTTGGAGGAGGATTAGGCATGTCACCAAAGGAAAGAGTCAGACTGAATGTATATAAAGCATTACTGGAGGAAGAAAAAAGAAAAAGCAGAAGAAAATCTTATCTTTCAGTGTCAGTTTTTGTAATCGGCATCTTTGCAGGTTCTATATATAATTTTGTGCCAAGCAGAAACGTACAGTCTTTTGAACCAGTAAGAAACTATACTGCAGATGCAGGAGAAAAAAGTTTTAGAAGCAATATGGAAGCTATTGATAATTTCTTTAGTAAAAATTCTATTGAGCAGGAACAAAAAGAAATAAAAACAGATGAATACTTCGTAATGAACATGCAGGTGTAATTGGAGGCTTAATATGAGAAAAATATATACTATAATTTGCGGGTTACTTTTAGGAAGTGCTCTTATGGCAAACGATACAACAGAAAGTCTTGGAGTAATTACCGATAAAGATTTTGCTAAAATTGGAGTGTCAAAAGAGAGCGTAATAAAAGCTAAAGAGATTATAGACAAATCAAGAAACAGATATGAATATCTTATCCTTGACAGAAGAAGCAAAGAACTTGAAATAAACAAATGTATTCTTGAGGGAGCAGAAAAAAACTGGACCAAAATTGAAGAACTGGCAGATCAGATTGGAAAAATTGAATCTGAAATCCTTAAAGACAGAATAAAATCTCAATATGAAGTGCAGAAATATATCAATCAGGAACAATATCTGAAAGCCAGAGAAGTGGCTATAAGAAGAATAGAGTCTGCGAGAGAAAATAATCAAAACGACAAACAAGCAGCAGCTAAACCAGCAGGAAAATAAGATAATATGGGAGAATTTAATCGGATGAAATATAGAAATTTTATCCGATTTTTTTATTTTTTAGTTAAAGAAAATAATATGAAAAATTAATTTGAGGAAAATTCAAAGAATTTTTTTAAAAAATAACTTAACTTTTTTATAAAATATGATATAATACATAAAGATGAAATTCAGGCAAAAGTGTATAATTAATCAAAAGTATTTATAAAACTTACGAACATTTTCAAATGTTCGTTTTTTTTTACTCGTTTTTGCGAAAAGTGACAATTATTCAGTATAATTTTTTTGATAAAAAGTGTATAAAAGCTCTTAATTTTTTATACACTTTTTTTTAATGGGAGGATAAGCTGCCATGAGACACAGCAGAAACGGGAAAATTAGATTCTTTTATTTAACAACTCTTTTCATAATATACAGAAGTATTTTTGTGCTTATGAACTTAA
Organism: uncultured Fusobacterium sp.; assembly: GCA_900542625.1. Lineage (GTDB taxonomy): Bacteria > Fusobacteriota > Fusobacteriia > Fusobacteriales > Fusobacteriaceae > Fusobacterium_B. The sequence continues at coordinate 6,927 of UQOH01000014.1, read as the reverse complement.
GCATAAATACAGCAATCTATGGTATGTTTTTCATTCTTGCTCTTTCTTACTACCTTCTGGACTGCCTTAACTTTAACAAGAACCACTATAAATCAAGAGATTTCATAATTTCGTCCTCACTTAATTTTACCATGTTTTTAATATTTTATCTATTTTTAAAAATGGAAAAAATGGTAATAGCTTTTGTTGTGTACAACAGTTTGCAGAATATATTGTTTGCTCTTCTTTTAAAAATATTTAAAAGCCAGAAAAAAGTAATTATCTTAGGTGATGATGAACCAAAAGAAAAAATAGAAAAAATTCTTAAAGAGGAAGAGAAATATAAATATATAGGATTTATTGCAGAAAATAATTCTGAATCTTTGGGAAACATTAAAAATGTAAAAGAGATAATAGAAAAATATGGTATAGAAGAGATTATTTATACAAGCAGAAAAGAAGCGAAAAAATACTCAGAAGAGATAGTTGAATTAAAGTTAAGCGGAATAGAAGTAATTGACTATTTAAGTTTTCTTGAACAGATAGAGGGAAAAATAGATATCAGCAAAATAGATGACTTGTGGGTTGTAACAAGTGACGGATTTAAAGTTCTTAACAACTCATTTCAGAAAAGAGTTAAAAGACTTTTTGATATTGTAACAGCAGTATTGATATTTATTCCTGCTTTTCCTTTTATGGTTATTACATATATATTAGTTAAGTTTGACTGCGGTTTTAATATTTCAAAGATATTAAAAAATCCAGCTTTTTTTAAACAGAAAAGAATAGGAGTTCGTGGAAAAGAGTTTGAAATTATTAAATTCAGAAGCATGAAAATCCATGATCCTGATAAGTTTTCCAAATATGCTTCAGAACATGATGACAGAATAACAAAATTTGGAAAATTTATGAGAAAGATGAGATTAGATGAACTTCCTCAATTAATAAATGTATTAAGAGGGGATATGAGTTTTGTAGGTCCAAGACCGGAATGGAATGAGCTTGGAAGAGAATATGAGAAGAAAATAAAGAACTACAAATTAAGATACGGAGTTGTTCCGGAACTGACAGGCTGGGCACAGGTAATGTATCCATATGGAGCAAGTGTTGATGATGCAGAGAGAAAACTGGAATATGATTTGTATTACATTAAGCATCAGGATTTTGTACTCGATTTGGTGGTATTTTTTAAAACAATAAAGATAGTTTTATTTGGGAAAGGGATGTAGATGAATATACTATTTATTTTTGCAAGACATTCAGAAAATCCTTATGATTCAACCTTAACTAAAGATTTGTCAGATGAGTTTTTTAAACAAGGAAATAATATTACAGTTGTTACTCTTCTTGAAAAAAAATATAAAAGAGAAACACAGTTGAAAACAGAAAATGGATATGAAGTTTTAAGAGTTAAAACAGGAAACTATTTTAATGTAGGAAGCAGAATAGAAAAAGGAATAACAGTTTTAACTATGGCTTCTGATTTCAAAAAAGGAATAATTAAATATCTAGGAGATAGAAAATATGATTTGATTATTACTCATACTCCTTTTGTATCAACAGAAAAATTAATAAAGCCTTTAAAAGAATATTTCAAATGTCCTGCTCACTTAATTCTTTGGGATATTTTTCCACAAAATGCAAAAGATATAGAAATAATAAATAATAATCTATTATTTTCTTTCTTTAAATACAGAGAAAAGAAAATGCTTTCAGCCTATGACTATATATGGTGTATGTCAGAGGGAAATGTAGATTATTTAAAAGGTAATTATCCATATTTAAATGAAAATAAAATTAAACTTTTAAGAAACTGGGCAGTAATAAAACCTGAAATACAAATAAATAAAAAAGAAATTAGAAATAAATATAATTTTTCAGAAAATGATTTTATTGCTGTTTTTGGCGGCAATATGGGAAAACCTCAAAAATTAGAAAATATTTTATCTTTAGTAGAAAGATGTTTAGAAAATAAAAATATAAAATTCTTATTTATCGGAAGTGGCTCAGAAAAAGAAAGATTAGAAAAATCAGCAAAAGATAAAAAATTAATAAATGTTTCTTTTATTAATCAAGTTCCAAGAGAAGATTATGAAAAAATAACAGCTGGTTGTGATATAGGACTTGTAAGTTTAGATGAAAGATTTACAGTACCTAATTTTCCATCTAAAACAACAGACTATTTTAAACTATCTTTACCAATACTTGCAAGTTTAGATAAATGTGCCGCAGAAGATTATGGAAATTTTTTACAAAATGAAGTTAAAGGTGGATTATTTGCATCTGCTGGAAATACAGAAGAATTATATAATCAATTTATTAAGTTATATAAAGATAAAAATTTAAGAAAACAACTGGGAAATAATGGAAGAAAATATTATGAAGAATATTTAGGTGTAGATAAAGCATATAAAACTATTATGAAAGAAACAGGAGAATAAAATGGGAATTTTTACTGGAAAAACTTTATTAATTACAGGAGGAACAGGTTCTTTTGGAAATGCTGTTCTTAAACGTTTTTTAAATACTGATATTGGAGAAATAAGAATTTTTTCTCGTGATGAAAAGAAACAGGATGACATGAGAAAAAAATATAATAATGAAAAACTAAAATTTTATATTGGAGATGTAAGAAATAAAGAAAGTGTAGAAACAGTTATGCGCGGAGTAGATTATATATTTCATGCAGCTGCGCTTAAACAAGTTCCTTCATGCGAATTTTTTCCTATGGAAGCTGTGCGCACAAATGTAGAAGGAACAAATAATGTTTTAAATGCTGCTGTTAAATATGGAGTAAAAAGAATAGTCTGTCTTTCAACAGATAAAGCTGCTTATCCTATTAATGCTATGGGAATTTCAAAAGCCATGATGGAAAAAGTAATTCGTGCAAAAGCAAGAGAAGTTAAAGACAGTGGAACAATAATAAGTTGTACAAGATATGGTAATGTTATGTGTTCGAGAGGAAGTGTTATTCCTTTATTTATTGACCAGATAAGAGCAGGAAAACCAATAACAATAACAGACCCTAATATGACTAGATTTTTAATGAATCTTGATGAAGCAGTCGATTTAGTTTTGTTTGCTTTTGAAAATGCAAAACCTGGAGATTTATTTATTCAAAAAGCAGATGCTTCAACAATAGAGGATTTAGCAAAAGGAGTTCAAAAGTTATTTGGCGATACAGGAATTCATATTATTGGAACAAGACATGGAGAAAAACTTTACGAAACTCTTATGACAAGAGAAGAAAGATTAAATTCTCAAGATATGGGAGACTATTTCAGAATCTCTGCTGATGAAAGAGATTTAAACTATGATAAATATTTTGTAAATGGAGAAGTTAAAACACAAAGTGATGAAGCATACACAAGCCATAATACAAAAAGACTTAATGCAGATGGAGTAGTAGAAAAGATACTAACAACAGATTATGTTCAAAATACTTTGAAAGGAATTTTTGAGTAATATGAGTTACAGTATTTTAATAACAGGTGCAAAAGGTTTTGTTGGAAAAAATTTAGTTGAAAATTTAAAGAATATAAGAGATGGAAAAGACAGAGTACATAAACTAGCAGACAAGTTAGAGATTCTTGAATATGATATTGATAACACAGATGAAGAACTGGAAGAATTTTGTAAAAAAGCAGATTTTGTATTTAATCTTGCTGGAGTAAACAGACCAAAAGACAATTCAGAGTTTATGAAAGGAAATTTTGGTTTTGGAGAAAAACTTCTTAATTTATTAAAAAAATATGATAATAAATGTCCTGTAATGCTTTCATCTTCTGTTCAGGCAACTCTTGAAGGAAGATATGCAGGAAGTGAATACGGAAAAAGTAAACTTGCTGGAGAAGAGCTGTTTAAGAGTTATGCGCATGAAACAGGAGTAAAAGTTTTAATATATCGTTTTTCTAATCTTTTTGGAAAATGGTGCAGGCCAAACTATAATTCTGCTGTTGCTACTTTCTGTAATAATATTGCAAATAATTTACCTATTCAAGTAAATGATAGAAATACTGAACTGGATTTAGTGTATATTGATGACTTGGTAGAAGAATTATTAAGAGCAGTAATTGGGAAAGAAAGCAGAGATGAAAAAGGATATTGTTATGTTCCTGAAGTTCATCATGTTACTTTAGGAGAAATAGTTGATTTACTTTATGAATTTAAAGAAAGCAGACAGACTTTATTTATTCCTGAGATGGCAGAGAGAAGTTTCAGTAAAAAACTTTATTCAACTTATCTTTCATATTTAAACCCTAAAGATTTCAGTTATTCACTAAAAATGAATATTGATGACAGAGGAAGTTTTACTGAACTTGTAAAAAGTTTAGACAGAGGACAGGTAAGTATAAATATAAGCAGACCTGGAATTACAAAAGGACAGCATTGGCATAATACTAAAAATGAAAAATTTATAGTTGTAGCAGGGGAAGGAATAATTCAGCTTCGTAAAATAGGAACAGAGGAAATAGTTGAATATAAAGTAAGCGGAAAAGAAATAACAGTTGTAGATATGATACCAGGATATACTCATAACATAATCAATACAAGTGAAACAGAAAATCTTGTAACTGTTATGTGGTGCAATGAATGCTTTAACCCTGAAAAACCTGATACATATTTTGAAGAGGTATAAAAAATGAATAAATTAAAATTAATGACAATAGTAGGAACAAGACCAGAGATAATAAGACTTTCAGAAGTTATTAAAAAATGCGATAAATATTTTGAACAGATTTTAGTTCATACAGGACAAAATTATGATTACAGCCTAAATCAAGTATTCTTTGAAGATTTAAAACTTAGAGAACCAGACTATTATCTTAATGCTGTTGGAAAAAATCTTGGAGAAACTATAGGAAATATAATAGCAAAATCTTATGAACTTCTGGCAGAAATAAAACCAGATGCTTTACTTATTTTAGGTGATACAAATTCATGTTTATCTGCAATATCAGCAAAAAGACTTCATATTCCAATATTTCATATGGAAGCTGGAAACAGATGTTTTGATGAATGTCTTCCTGAAGAAACAAACAGAAGAATAGTTGATATTATTTCAGATGTAAATATGTGTTATTCAGAACATGCGAGAAGATATCTTAATGCTTCAGGAGTTGCTAAAGAAAGAACTTATGTAACAGGTTCTCCAATGGCAGAAGTGTTAAGAGCAAACTTAAAAGAAATAGAAAGTTCAGATATTTTAGAAAAATTAAATCTTAATAAAAAAGAGTATATTCTTTTAAGCGCTCATAGAGAAGAAAATATTGATACAGAAGCTAATTTTATATCACTATTTACTTCTATAAATAATCTTGCAGTGAAATATGATATGCCGATACTTTATTCATGCCATCCAAGAAGTAAAAAATTCTTAGAAGCAAGAAATTTTAAATTAGATGAAAGAGTAAGATTACATGAACCTTTAGGTTTTCATGATTACAATAATCTTCAAATGAATGCTTTTGCTGTTGTATCGGATAGCGGAACACTTCCAGAAGAATCTTCGTTCTTTACTTCAATAGATAAACCATTCCCTGCAATCTGTATAAGAACAAGTACAGAAAGACCAGAAGCACTTGATAAAGCGTGTTTTGTTCTTGCAGGAATATCAAATAACGGAGTAGAACAGGCAGTAGAACTTGCAGTATCGATGAATGAAAATAGAGATTTTGGAATACCAGTTCCTTATTACACAGAAGATGTATCAAATAAAGTAGTAAAAATAATACAGTCTTATACAGGAATAGTGAATAAGATGGTTTGGAGAAAATATTAATGAAAAAAATTTGTTTTATATCCCTGGATAATATTTTTTTAGTTCCATATTTTAATAACTATAAAGAAATATTGAAAAATCATAGATATGATTTAATTTTTTGGAATAAAAATATAGAAAGCGATACAGATAATTTAGCACAAAATAATGAAAATGATATATTTATTTTTAATTATAAAATTAATGGTAATGAAAATAAATTTTATAAGCTTATAGGTTATATCAAATTTAGAAATTTTATATACAGGAAATTAAAAAAAAATAATTATGACAAAATAGTATTATTGCAAGGACAATTAACTGTATTATTAGCATCTATACTACTTAAAAAATATAAAAGTAAATATATAGTTGAAATAAGAGATTATTTTATGGAAAGTAATAAAATTTATTATTTCATAGAAAAAAAAGTTTTAGAAAAGAGTGGTTTATGTATAATTTCTTCAGAAAAATTTAAAGAATTTCTCCCAAAATTAAATTATTTTATTATTCATAATTTTAGTAAGTTCAATAATATAAAAATTAATTATGATGGAAATTCTTCGATTGTTATTAGTAATATAGGATTAATTCGATTTAATGAACAAAATTTAAAATTTATAAATTTATTTCAGGGAGATTCTAGATTTAGAATTCGTTTTATTGGAAAAGGAGCTAATAATTTAAAAATTTTAGCAGAAAAAAGAAATTATAATCTAAAAAATATAGAATTTATAGATAAATTTTCTCCTAAAGAAACTCAAAAATATATAGAAGAGACAGATATAATTTTTAACTTATATGGTAACAATACTCCATTGTTGGATTATGCTTTATCGAATAAATTATATTATTCAGCTCAATTTTTAAAACCAGTATTGGTTTGTAAAGGTACTGCAATGGAAGATATTGCTGTAAAAAAATATAATTTTGGTTTTACTTTTGATATGGAGAAAAAAGAAGAAAAAGAAAGATTATATTATTATTATAAAAATATAAAATTGAAAACTTTGAAACAAAATTGTGATTTATTTTTAAAAAAAGTAGAAGAAGAAAATAGTAAAACTATACTAGAAATGGAAAATTTTTTATTAGAAAATATCTTTAATTAATTTAGTTATGGAAGGGGAAAATGAAAATAGGATTAATATTTGGAACAAGACCAGAAGCTATTAAAATGGCTCCTG
>UQOH01000013.1 GCA_900542625.1 uncultured Fusobacterium sp. | reverse complement strand
GAATACTAAAATTTTAATACTTTTTTTAAAATATAAATATGTATAAAAGCTTATAGTAATTTATACATTTGTATATAGGTTTCATAAAAAAGAGATACTAGCTTTTTAATACTTTTTTTTAATAAAAGCAAAATATAATAATGTTTGAAGAAAAGCTGGGCATAAGGGGGAAATATGAAGGTACTAGGGCTGAATATAAAATGGGGAAAAATATTAGGAATATTAGGACTAAGCACATCTGTATTTGCAGTAGAAGTTCCAAAAGAACTGCCGCCTGGACATTCTGACGCAGGAGTTATGTTAAATCACACCAGGGAGTTCTTTGAACAGCAGAGAATTAACAAAGAGATTGAAGAGAGAAAAATAAAAAATATGGAAGAGATAGAGAAAAAAGCTGCTGAAAAACTTCATGGAGGTGCAGCAGGAGAAATAAGCTTTAAACTTCAAGGAGTAAGATTTTCTCCGTCACAGGTGTTTTCAAAAGAAGAATTGGATAAAGTATCAGCACCATATGTTTCAAGGAAAATTACAGTAAATGATTTATACGAACTTGTAAATAAAATAAACGAACTTTATTATGAAAAGGGATATATAGTGTGCAGGGCAGGGCTTCCTCCACAGACAATATCCAATGGTTATGTAGCAATAATTCTTGTAGAAGGTAAAACAGGAAATATTGACATTTTTGGAAACAAGAGCACAAAAGAAAATTATATAAGAAAAAGGATAGATTTAACAGCAGGAGAGGTTTCAAAAATAACAGATTTAAACAACAGCCTTTTATGGTTTAACGGGACAAATGATATTCAGATGAGGGTAGAGATGGAGGCAGGAGATTTTCCCGGCACAACAGACTATAATCTGAATGTTTATGAGCCTGAGAAACATCAGTATTCTGTTTTTGTGGATAATGCAGGTTCTGAAACAAGCGGAGAGTATCGTGGAGGAGCTAACTATGTAAACAATAGTCTTTTTGGTTACAGAGATCAGCTGAGCATAACAGGAATGGGTTCTGACGGAACAGTTTCAGGTGCAGTTTCCTATAGTATTCCAATAACAAAAAAAGGAACACGTTTGGGATTAAACTATTCTGCAAGTACAGTAGAGATAGTGGACGGACCTCTTAAAGATGTGGATGTAGAAGGTGAATCGTCAAGTTATGGAGTGACTATCACTCATCCTTTAATTGTTAAATCAGATAAAAAACTGGAAATTTCATTTGATTTTGCACAACAGAATTCCAAAACAGATTTCATGGGAATTCCGTGGGTAGATGATGATGTTACACGTTATACAGCAGGTATTACATATACAAAATATGGAGACAGCAGTGTATTTTACAACAGACATAATTTTTCAATGGGATCTTGGGAAAGTCTGACAACAAATACAAAAGATTTTACAAAATATGATACAGTTTTTATGTATCAAAAGGCTTTTAAAAATAACAAGATGTTGTCGCTGAGATTAAACGGACAATATTCTTTTGATGATTATCTTCCTTCAACAGATCAGTTTTATGTGGGAGGATCATACAGCGTTCGTGGATATACAGAAAGCTTTATGGGAGCAGACAGCGGAGTTTCTCTTTCAGCAGAATTTTCTTTGCCGTTCTTTAAGAAAAAGGGAGATATATTTGTATTTTTAGACGGAGGAGCTCTTTATGGAGAAAATGCTTTTGATGAAAATATGATTTATTCGACAGGAATAGGTTACAGGGTTACTGTAAAGGGTAAAGCAGCAATATCTGCGACACTTGGTGTTCCATTAAACAAGAACTTTGAAGATGTGGGAATGGAAGTTGATTCCAGCAGAGTTCATATAATGGCAAGTTATTCTTTTTAGGGATTAGGATTTAAGGAGGATATATTATGGGGGAAAAAATAAAACTTAATGATTATACAGCTATACAAAAATCTACAGCTATGCTTGCTGCATTGGGATTTTTAATTAATTCTATGACAGCCAGCGGAGAGATAACAGCTGGAGATAAATTAAATACTGTAGTTGATAAAGGAGATATTACAAATATCTGGGCAGGAAAAGTTAATGGAGAAAATGCTTTTAACCATTTTAATAAATTTGAATTGGAAGCTGATAAAATAGCTAATATGTATTTTAAACAAAAGGATAGTACAAATGAAGCTAACAGATTATTTAATTTTGTTGATAATCAAATAAAAGTTGAAGGAACAGTGAATGCAATTAAAAATAATAAAATAGGTGGAGAGCTGTTTTTCTTAAGTTCATCAGGTATGGTTGTTGGAAATACAGGGGTTATTAATACAGGAGCTCTTTATGTGATGACTCCAACACAAAATGCTTACGATGATGCATTAAAAGAAGCTGAACTTGGAAATGTTTATGAAGGAATAGTTCCTAAAGATGGAAATGTTTCCATTCCTTTGAACCCTCAAGGAACTATTATTGTAAAAGGAAAAATTAATGCTGTTGACAGAATAGAACTTCATGCAGCAAATATAACTATAGGAGATAAAGCAGAACCTATAGATGCCAATGGCAATACAGTTGCTGTTTTGGCAACAGGAATAACAGATTTTAGCAATTTAGTAAATATGGATGATACTCAGCTAAAAGCTTTAAATATTGATAGAAAGAATTTAACAGCAGCAAAAACTGAAAATGGAGATATTGTTTTAAAAGCTTTTTCTGATGGAACTTCACAGCTTGCAGAAAACATACTTAGCGGGATAGAATCATTTAATGACCTGCTTAGTATAGTTGGAGCAGTTGGCGGAGAAGCATACGTTACACAAGTGAAAGAAGCTATGGAACAAGGTAAAAGTTTAGTGGAAACTATAGATAAATTAAGACCTGTATTGGCAGAAGCTAAAATTGAACTTGATAGCGCAAAAATAGATGCAGCAGGAAACTTTACAGCATCAGCAACAGCTAGAAATATAGCTGATGAAGAAAACGGTGGAGGAAATGCTATTGCTGCTGTAAATGCGGAAGTAGATATAAAGGATTCAAATATTAAAGCAGGAGAAAATGTAAATATAGAAGCTGTATCAGAAAGCATATATATAGCAGAAGAGGAAGAACCAGAAGAGCAACAACCGAATGAATCTAAAATGACTCAAAAGCTTAATAAATTTTTGGGACAATTTGAAGTAGATGCTTCTGTAGCGGTACAAAGAAGTGTTGCAACAGTAAATATAGAAAACAGTGGAATAGAGGCAGGAGAAAATCTTAATATTAAAGCAGACAATACTATAAAAGTTGAAATAGGAGCAGAAGTAGCACCTGTAGAACAGGCTAAAAAGCAGAAGAAAGGGAAAAAGCTTGCTGCAGCAGGAGCTGTGATTTATACTGATGGAGATGCAGCTGTAAATATTTCAGGAGAAAAATCAGTTTTATCTTCAAAAGGAGATATGAATATAAATGCAGTATCAAGAACTGATTTAAATCTTAATGCAGCATCTCAAAGTGCAGGGGAAACTTTTACTTTAGGTTTAGGTGTAATATCAGGAAATAATGCTTCAAAAGTATCTATAAAAGATAAGGCAGTCTTAACTTCAGAAAGAGCTTTGGCTGTATCTTCAGCTGCTGAAAACAATATAAGTTCAACAGTTCTTGTTGCAGCAGAGGGAGCTCCAAGTAAAAAACCTGGATCTAGTGGTGGTTCAACTAGAACTAGTGGAAAACTTGGACTTGGAACAGCTATAAATGTAGTTGAACATGACAGCAGTTCGACAATAGAAATAGATAACAGCAGAATAAATTCATCAGGAAATATGGGTATAACTTCAACAAATACTATATCAAATACTATAACTTCTGATAATACAATGGGAATAGATCGAAGTAAATTTGCTAAAAAAACAACAATGGTGGAAGGACAGTTTGATAGTTTCGTAACAAAGATTCAGGGAATGTTTGGCGAACAAGCTCCACAAGCTCGTGCTCCTCAAGGCGGTGGAACATCAACAGGTAAAGGTAAAGTACAAGCAGGAGCAGCTGTTGGAGTTATTTTAGAAGAGAATAGTTCAAATATAAAAATTAATAATAGCACTATTGAAACTAAAGGAGATTTAAATATAAGTTCTAAAACAGAAGTTGGAGATACTAAAGTTTCTATAACAGGAGATACATATTCTGGAGCTAAAAAAGGTACTGGAGGAACTACTTCTTCAGCGAAAGAGGGTGCAGTAAGTTTAGCTGTAATGTATTCTGATATTTTCAACACTTCATCAATAGTTATTGATAGCCAAAAAGAAAGTACATTAGATACAGTTATTGAAAATACACAGCTGAAAGGTGCAAATGTTAATATTACCAGCGATGTAATAATGCAGTATAATCGTATAGAAAAAATGATAGAAGAATTAACAGATGCTAAAAATAAACTAAGTGTTGCTTTAACAACTTCAACTACAGCTGAAGGTCTTGTAGGAGATATTAAAGAAAAATTAGAAGAAATAAATAATATTATAACTCAATTACAAGAACTTGGAACAGCATTAAAAAGTGAAGAGGGAGGACTTGCTGGAGGAACAGATTCTTTCTTCTCTGAAAATACTTTAACTAGAATAGGAAAGATAGCTAAAGACAGTCTTACTCTTATAACTGAATTAGAGGGATTAGTAACAGGACTGCCTACAGATATTCCTAAAGAAATAGGAGATGAAATTGTAGAGGACTTAAACTTATTTAAAGAAATGGTGGAAAGTGCTTTAGCATTTGCAGATGGTGGAAATTATGGAAACTTCTATGTTCGTACTGCTGCTAATGATAATAATGATAAAGGAAGCGGTTTAAGAGCAGCAGGTTCTGTTGCAATTAATAATCTTACAAATTCCAGCACAATAAATATAGGAAATGTAGATATTATTTCTTCAGGAAATTTAGATATAAAATCTAATGTAAAAGCAGATACTGTAAGTATTGTTGGAAATATACAAGATCTGAATATTGGAATTTTTGAAACTGCAGGAGAAAATGGAAAAGCTACCTCAGTAGGTGGTTCTTTTAACATGCAGACTTCAGAAAATAAATCAGGTATAACAATAACAGAAAAAACAAAACTTCAAGGTAATAATATAACTATAGGTACAGATAATAAGGTGTTCAATGTAACAGCTTCTTTAAGTTCGGGTCATTCAGGTGAAGAAGCTGCTATTAATGGAATGGTAAGTTATAACAATGGAATTAACAACAGTATTGTATCTATTGATGATGAAGTAGATATAACTGGTTCTAATGGTGCTGTACAAATATCTGCCAGCAATGATGCATCTCTGACAAATGTGGCAGGAGCATTGGCTCAAGGCGGAAATGTAGCAATAGGTGCTTCAGCAGCTGTAAACGAATATGATATTATAACAAAAGCAGAAATAAAAGATAACGATATTGTCAAAGAAGAAACAGAAGAAAAAGGAACAATTTCTGCTGAAAGCCTTGCAATAAATGCTGAAACAAGTGGAATGATTAATGCAATAAGTGTAGCAGGAGGAGTTAGTTCAGATAAAAAATCAAATGGAGCTGGTGTTGGAAATATAGGAATTACAGGTACAAACGCATCGTCTGCTGTAGGAAATGCCCAAACAAATGCCAATAATGGACTTGGAAATCTAACTTCAGGAATGGTACAGCAAGGAATGGGAATAAACGGAACCATTCAAGGAGGAAATACTAATACAGGTGGGAATGGTTCTCAAAATAAAATTGATATAGCAGGTGCAGGAAGTGTTTCAATAAACTTAAATAACACAGAAACTTCAGCTGGAATAGATGGAGTTAATATCGTGTTGTCTGGAAATGATGACAAGAAAAATATAGTTGTTGAAGCAAAGGATAATGGATTTACTGGAGCATGGAGTGGAGCAGCTGCTATTAACTGGAGCAGTAAAGGCGGCAGTCAAAATGTAGGTAATACTAGCAGTACAGGAAACAACAAAACTTCAGTAGCAGTTGAAGGTGCAGTAGGACTTAATGTATTAAATAACACAACAAATGCTATAGTAAATAATGTAAAAATAAGACAAACAGATAGTATTACTGTAAATGCAGAAAATAATTCTGTAGTAACAGCAGCAGGACTTGGTCTTGGGCTTTCTAATGATGGGAACACTTATATGGGAGGAGCATCAGTTTCTCTTAATATAATTAATCATGATACAACAGCTCTGTTAGGTGGAGAAGAAACTGAAATAGGAACAAAAGATAAATCATTAAACCAAGATAAAACTAATATAAATGTTACAGCAGAAGAATCTGGAATTCAAATAGCAGGCGGAGTTAATATTCAAGCTGGAAAAGGAAAAGGAGCAGCAGGAGGAGCTATTACAGTTGGAATTATTAATAATGATGTAACAGCTGGAATAAAAGGAGGAACTTATCATAATGTTGGAAATGTGTTAGTTGATGGAACTTTAAATATGACACAGGTAACCGCAGCTGCAGCAATAGGAGTAGTAGCATCTGGCGGAGACGGTACTTCAGGTAGCAGCTCTTCTAGTGCAAGTTTTCAAGGAGCTGTAGTGTACAATGAAGTTGACAATAGTGTTAACTCTGGAATAAGCAATGCAACTATCACAAACTCAGATAATATATCAGTAACAGCTGGAGATAGTCCAATAGAAACAGGAACAAAAAATGCAGACAATACATATATTAATTATTTAAATGATAGAGGAATAGACACTGATGGAAGCGATTATTACAGTGAACTTGATTTGTCTTCAACAGAGGGAGATTATACTAAGCAAAATGCAGATGGAGGATATAGTAAAAAAACATCAGAATCTGGACAAGCAGATGAAAATCTTTCACAAATTAATGATAATAAAAAAGGAACAACTATAATAACAGCGGCTGGAGTTATTTCAGGAGCAATTGGATCAGGAGCCAGTGGACCAGGAGTAGGTGCAGGAGTTATTTATGATAAAATAAACAATAATTTTACAGCAACTATCGATAATTCTGTTATTAATACAACAGGAAATGTAACAGCGGGAGCTTCAGCAGATACATTTATAGTAGGAGCAGCAGGAGGAGTAGCTGCATCTACAGGTAAATTTGGTGCCATGGGATCTGTATCATGGCAAGAATTAGCAAATAAAGTAAGTGCACAGATAGTTGATTCTGTAATAACAGCAGATAAAGTAGCAGCAAATGCTAAAAATACTGCATTTGAAGTAAATGTAGGAGGACAGATATCAGCATCTAAAGGAACATCAATAGGGGCAGTTCTTGCAAACAGTAATGTAAAAAATGAAACATTAGCAGGAATAATAAATACAGAAAAGAATAAAGATAAGCAAAGTACAGAAATAACAGCTTCAGAAGTAGAAGTAACGGCAAACAGTGATGCTGAAATATATACTATAGGAGCAGGAGTGTCAGCTTCTGGTTCAGAAGCAATAGCTGGAACAGTTGCTATAAATACAGTAAATAATACAACAGAAGCAATAATAGGAAGAGAAAAAGATAAAAATGAAAATAATACTGTATCAGATGATAGCTATGATGCAGTTGTTTTAAATGGAGTTAAAAAACTTAATGTAAAAGCTGAAAATAGTGATGATTTAATGAATATTGTAGGAGGAATTACAGGTTCAGGAAAAGTATCTGTGGGTGGAGCAGTAGCGTATAGTGAAATTGATAATAATGTAACAGCAGAGATAAATAAAGCGAATATAACAACAGCTGAAGACGCTGAAAATGAAAGAGCTATAAATATATCAGCAGATGACAATTCTGAAATACTGAATGTGGCAGTATCATTAGGCGGAGCTGGAAATGTAGCAGTACAAGGAGCAGCAAGTACGGCTATAGTAAATAAAAAAGTAAATGCTGAATTAAAAGATGCTGATGTAGATAAAGATGTTGGAGAAAATGTAAATCTTAATATAACAGCAAATAATAAGGGAAATATCATATCAAATGCTTCTGTAGTAGCTGGAGCTGGAACAGCAGCAGTAGGAGCAGGAGTTTCTGTAAATCAGATAACTCAAGATACAGCTGCAGTACTAAGCGGTGGAACTCAAAAAGTAAAAGAAGCATTGGTAAAAGGAATTTCAAGAGCAGAGATTACAAATATAGGAATAGGTGTTGGAGCTGGAGGAACAGCAGGAGTAACTGGTTCAGTTGCAGTAAATCAATTGGAAAATAATAACAAAGTTTCTATAAAAGATGGAGCAAATCTGACTGCTAAGGGAAATATAGGAGTAATAGCTCAAAGCGATGATATAATATCTAACTACGCAGGAACTTTATCAGCAGCCGGAACAGCAGCAGTAGGTGTATCAACAACTGTAAATGAATTGTCAGGAGATACAGTTGTTTCAATAGAAGAAGCTGAACTAACTGCTTATGGAGCAACAGATGAAAATATAGCAACTAATGGTAAGGTTAATGAAGTTGTAGATGGATTAGTAGAAGAATTGAAATTAGATGATAATTTAACTGAAAATAGAGTAGAATCACTTCATAAAGGAATTGTAGCAGATAGTTCATCTACTCATACATTAAAATCTTTATTAGCTAATGGAGGATTTGCCGGAAAAGCAGCAGTTAATGGAACAGTTAATGTAAATCAAATATCAGGAACTACAAAAACAAATATAAATAAATCATCTATTTTTGGTAAAGAGGCTTATATTCATACAGGAGATTACACAGACAGTATTGGATTTGTAGGAACAGTAGCGGCAGCTGCAGCAGCAGGAATAGGCGGGGCTTCCGATACTCATTTGATAGATAGAACAGCGGAAACATTAATATCAGGTGCCCAAATCAGAGTTACAGACAATGTAAAAATAGATACTGATTCTAAACAGGGGATTTCATCAATGACAGTTGCCGGAGCCGCAGCTGGAGCCGCAGCTGTTGGTGCAACAGTGACAGTAACTCAGCTTGAAGGAGAAACAAAACTGATAATCTCTTCAGCAGAAGATGGAAAAATCATGACAGCCATTGAGGGAGAAACAGTAGATATTGATACTGCACATACTGGTATTGTAAATATGGGAAATGTAGCAGCAACAGGAGCTGGAACAGCAGCAGTAGGAGCAGCAATTGGTGTAACAAAAGATGAAAATATAACAGAAACTAAAGTTTCAGATTCAACTATAAGAGCTAAAAAGCAGATAAGTATAAATACCGAAAATAATTCTGAACTAAATAATTTGATGATATCAGCCGGAGTTGGAGGAGTAGCTGGTGTATCAGGTGTAGTATCTGTAAATAATATTTCTAATATAGTAAAAACAGACATAGATAACAGTGATATTGTTATAGTAACAGAAAAAGAAAGAGAAGGAACAGAAGAAGGAGAAACTTCAGGGCTTATTAATATAGCAACAATTAATAATCTAGCAATGAAAGTAAAACCAATATCAGCCTCAGCAGGTGGAACAGCCGGAGTTGCAGCAACAATTACAGTAAATACTATAAACAGTAGTACTATAACAGATATAAATAATACAAATATAGAAAATTTCAGCAGCAGTCCTGTTGATGTAATAATTGCGTCTACAGAAAATAGAGATATAGATCAATTGATAGTAAGTGCTGGAGTAGGAGGAGTAGCAGCAGGGACTAATGTAGCTGTAAATAGTATAGGAACAGCTATAGTAGAAAGAGATTCTGAAACAGATATTCAAGGAAAAATAGAAGCAGCCAATGGTGGTCAGGGCAGCAAAATTGATGGGCTTGCAGCAGATATACTGAATGAAAAAGCTGAAAAAGAAAAACAAGAAGAAGACAAAGAAGAAGACAAAGAAGAAACAATAGTAAAATATGAAGATAGATATAAAGTAACTGCAGATAAGACAGGAAGAGAAAATACAAAAGATGAAGGAATCAAAGTAAATATATCTTCTGGCAGAATAACTGCGGACAACGTAACGATACAAGCTGTAGAAAATGACAATGTCAATATAACAAGCGGTGGCGGAACAGTAGGTGGAATAAGTATTTCTGCTTCAGTAGGAATTACAGATATAGTAAGAGATCTTGGCATAACAATAAGTAATGCAGAGATGAAAGCAGCAGAAAAACTTGCTGCAGAAGCAAAAATTAATGGAACTGCATCAGCAGAAATATATCAAGGTTCAGGAGGAGTAATTGGTCTTGGAGCTGCTTATAGTGAAATTAATGCAAAAGGAAATAATTTTGTAAATATAACTGGAGCTGATTTATTAGGAAACAGTATAGATATTTCAGCAAAGGACAGTTCTGAACTTATAAATAAAGCATCAGGATTGAGTGTTGGAGTTGTTACAGGTGGAGCTATAATTGCTAAAAGTGAAAACGAAAGCAATATGGGAATAAATATAGAAAGCAGTACTATTGAAGCTGCCGCAGTTACAGAAAAAACAGAAGAGGGTACAAAAATTGTTGGTGGAGATAATAATATTTATACAGAAAAAACAGGAAAATTAGAAGTAACAGCAATAGGAGGTTCAGCAGGAGTACTTTCAGGTGTCGGTGTGGAAGCAACTGCTAAAGATAATAGTACAAATATTATTGCAATAAAAAATTCTAATAATAAACTGCAAGGAAGAGATTTAACTGTATCAGCTATAAGTGTTCCAAGAATAAAAGCTGAAACAGGAAGTGTTGCATTTGGAACCTTAGCAGGAGTTGGAGTATCAAATTCATATGCTTTATATTCTGGAAAAACATCACTTGATATAGATGCAGGAAATACTATAGCTGGTGATATAATTAAATTAGGCGCAGGTATTATTACTCAAGGTGGATTTAATTCCTTGGAAGCTAAAACTATTGCAAACGGTGGTGGACTAACAGCCGGAGTTCAAGTAAATGAAGCAAAAGCAGAAAACAATGGGGAAGCAACAGTAAATATAGAAAAGCAAAATTACTATGATACAAGTGAAAAAGAATTGAGTGATGTAGCAGTATCAGCTTTAAATAATACAAAAATTAAAGTTACAGCAGAGGGATTAAATATAGGTGGAGCATATGCTACTGGAATTAATCAAGCTACATCTATTTCAACAGGAAAAACAGAAATAAATGTAAAAGGCGGAAATGCTAATATTTATAATATAAATGCCGGAACAGATACAGAAATAGACAGCAGAGTAAAAGGAGATGGAGGGGCTCTTATTTCTATTGATGGAAATGCTTCAGGTATTCTTAGTAATACAATTAATAACTCTACTGTTGTAAATATAGGTGGTAACTGGAATGTTAATAAAGAAATGAATGTTACTGCAAAGGAAACAGACACTTTAAATCTTAAAGCTTCTTCTACTAAAGGTGGAGGATTAGCTGTAAATGGATTACAGGTTATAAATAATATAGGAAATAATAATAACAGAGGAACTGAAGTAAACTTCTTAAATGATGCAAAAGTAGAAGGCAGAGGAAGTGTAGCAGTTCTAGCTGAAAATGCTGTTTACCTAAATAAATCAAGCCAAAAGAAAGTTGAAAAAACTGAAAGTAATCCGAGCGGCTATGAAATTATAGTTCCATTAATTGTTGATGGAGAAAATTATGGTGGAGTAGCAGTTCAGTTAATAAAAGTTGAAAGTGATATTGATAAAAAAGCAGAGATAAATATTGGTGAAAATGTTGCAGTAAATACTAATCAAAAACAGACTTATGATGCTAAAGCAACAGGAGAAATAAATCTGCGTGGAAGCGGTAAATCTGGTGGAGCAGGTTCTGGAACAGACATAAATATAGATAGTGATATAACATTTAATAATAAAGTGGCTATAGGTACAGATGCAGAATTAACAACAAATAAAGCTGATCAGGATATAACATTAGCTGCAAATGATATTTTCCAAGCAAGAGTGAGTACAATAGCAGAAGCTGATGGAGCAGTGGGAGTTGCTGAAGCAGATTCAAACAGTAAAATTAATAGAAATAACACAATTGATATAGCTGAAAGCAGCAAACTTCATAGTACAAATAATATTAATCTTTATGCTGGAAAAGATTCTGCAGGAGCAGAGGCTGATTTAACATTAAAAGTTTCAGCAGAAACAGTTACAGAAGCACTTGTAGGAATTCCTCTTCCTGGTTTTAATAATAGTATTAATCAAAAAAATCAAATTAATATTAATAGTGGTTCTATCGTTGAAAGTGTAGGTAGTATTAATTTGGAAGCCGGAACAGGAACTAATAAGATAGAAGAAGCAAGACAAAAGTATACTTGGATAACAGGAGATAATAAAACAAGTGACTATATGCAGTCAGAAAATGGGGTTCCAAATTCTAAAGTAAATAGTGATAACTATGTTAAAGCTGATGGTAATTTAAGTGCAGGAATATATGCAAAACAAGATATAAAAATAGACGGTGTTTTCAATACTAATAAAGATGTTGAAATTATAGGAACATATGCTGAGGGTAATATAACTGGAACATTAAATGGAAAAGTGATAGGAAAAGATATTAACATAGAAATAAAATCAGAAGATTTTACTAATACATTAATGGATCGTTATAGAGAGTTAGAAAGAATGATAGCTGAAAACCCTGAGCCTAACAGTCCAGCTAACTTAGGTTATAAAGCTGAACAAACTGCTCTATTAGCTCAAATGCTTGAAGCAGGAGTAGCAACTCAAGATAAAGATGGTAATCTTGTACCTGTGAAAAATCTAGAGATAAGCTATATTGAAATTCCTGATATAGTAGCATCTGGTGGAGATATTACTATCAAGTCTGATAACTTTATAGGTGGAGGAAGTTTATCTGCTACAGGAGATCCAACAGTTACAATTACAAATAAATCTAATCTGTATCTAAAAATTGGAGACGTAATAATTGGAGAAGCTGGTGGAAAGATAACTTTTAATAATAGAGACATAGGAAATAAAACTATAGCTCAGGCAGATAAAAATGAACATATAAAAAATCTTAATCTGTTAGAGAAATACAAAAATGATGAGGTTAAATTTAATAATATTCTTGCGGATACAACTGGAGCAGGGGCACCAATGATTAGTATATTAAATGATGGAATAACATCATTAAAAGTAGCAACTGATTCAAATCCAAATGGAGATAAGGAAGCTGAAGTTACAATAGTTTCAAATGTTGAGATTAATGGTAATGTTGAAAATACTAATGGTAAAATAGAAATAGAAAATAAGACAGGAAGTATTATACAGATTTCTAAATCTTCTGATGAACCTTCAAGTATAGTAGGAGACACTGTAAGTATGAAAGCTGCAGGATCTATTGTTCAAGGTTCTAGTGAAGGAATGGTAGCAGTAGTTGATGAGAAATCAAGATGGGAAGATGAACAAAAATCACTTCAAAAACAATTATTTAATGAATTTAACAATGCAGCGACAGGTGATGCTACAAAAGTAAGTGATAAGAGTAATACAGCAACAAATATAGATGCTCACTATGAGAAAAATAATAGAATTGCAGGTGGAACTATAATACTTAGTGCTACTGATATCAATATAAATGGACTTGTTCAGAGTGGTTTCAAAGATTATAAAGTAACTCTTGGAGCTGCAGAAGAAAAGAAAATAAGTGACTATGATAAAAATTGGTCTAGTAATAAAGGCAGCACTTTGGATTTAAGTGAGATAAAAGCAAATTATAAATTAAATAATGGTGGATTTAAATACGATGAAGACAATAATATAATGTATTATGTAGTACAAACTTATTATGATCCATCTACAAAACAAGTAATTGTTGAAGATATCAATCCAACAGGTGGACAGATTTATTTAACTGGAAGAATAATGAGTACAGGTAATGGAAGAATAGTAGCACTTGATGGAGCAGCTGATATTGATATTACAAATAATATGAACAATAATGACATAAATCTTACTTTAGGTAATATCAGTAATGGAAATTCACAAGGAAAAGTTTCCATAACAGATTTAAACAAAAAGGATAGTGAAGGAAACTATCTAACAACAGAATATACTACAGATGGTGGAATAAAATATACATATACACCAGAAGAAGGACAACGTTATAACTGGACAAACGGAACAAAATCTACTACTACCCAAACATACACTTGGAGTCAGTATTTTTCTTGGTGGGGATTGAGAGAAAGTAAATCTAAAGAAGAACTTACAGCACAGAAAGATAAAGATCCACAATATGATATTCCTATAACTGTAAACGGAGATGAAAAAGAAAAAGGATATTATATTCAGAAAGAATCAAAAGAAACAGCTGATTTTATAGTGCATTATCACAATGAAGTAAATAAAGATGAAAGTCAAAAAATTATAAGTGATCCAAGAGTATGGACTGATTATAAAAACTGGACACATTTCAGTGGAACAGATTACTATGAGTGGGATGAAACATTTGGAACAACTCAAACTTATGTAAACAGTCTTAATGCAAGCAAACCTATTGAAATAGAATTTATTACTTCTAAAAATGGCGGAACTATTAATGTTGATAGTGTAGCTAATGTAGTATTAAATGGAAATCTGAAAAATACAAGTACAGAAAAAGGAATAGTAACTATAGATTCTGACAACAGCATTATAAGAAAAGGTGGAAATATCTATAGTGATAATATTAATTTAACTGCTGGAAAGGATATCCAGAATATAAAAATAACATCATTAGGTGCTGACGTAAATCTGACTGCTAATGCAGGTGGGAATGTTTCTATAGAACTTAAAGGTGATTATCAGAAAGCTGGAAATGCAATAATAGGATCAATTACTGGAAAAGATATAGATTTCTCAGCTTCAGGAAATATTTCACAGAAAATTGAAGATGCTATAGGAATAAAAGGTAATAGAATTAATCTTGTAAGTACAGATGGCGGAATAACTCTAAATGTAAATTCAGCTGATGAGCTTGTAGATATTCAAGATAGTATGTCAACAAGTATAAGTGCTAAAGCTAAAGGAGATATTACTCTTACAGAAGTTTCAGGAGATATGAGAATTGGTAGAATTGAAACTTTAGATGGAAGTGTAATATTAAATACAGATGGATATGTGCTTGATGCTCTTCCTGATCCTAATGAAGAAACTTCAAGCAGAGCAGATATTGAAGAAAAAATAGAAAATTGGCAGAGTGCAGGTCTAATTGCAGGAAGTGAAGAATATTTAGCTAAGAAAACTGCTGAAGCAGAAGATTATAAACAAGGAATAATAACAGAATATGACTATTATCTAGCATTGCAAGAATACTTCAAAGAAACAGGACAGCCTGAGATACAACAAACAGAGAAGCTAGAAGAAGGAAAACCAGAAGAACCCCCTGTAAAAGAGAAGATAGATTTAGTGTCAAGATATGCAGAGTTAGAAGCAAAATATGGACAATATGAATCTGTAGATGCTTATCTGGAAGAAGATATAAAATATAAAGAACTTACAAAAGAGCCTGAGTTTAAATGGACACAAGAAGATTTACTATATGCTATAAAAGATACTATTGCTAACCCAGAAGCTGGATCAACAACTGATCCTAAGGCTAAAGATCCAAATATTACTGGTAAAAATATAACTATAAATGCAGGAATGGGTATTGGAAAAGATGCTGGTGAAACAGTAATCAAATTAGATGAACTAAATGCTGATGGAAAATATACTAATATGAAAAAACTTGCATCAGCAGAAGCTGCTGATGTTGTTTGGGATGAAAAAGATGGAACAGAAGAAGTTGGAACAGCAACTATTTCAAATAAAAAAGCAGTAGGAATTAAATTAACTGATTCAACAGGAAAACTTAATGTTAACGCTGGAGAAAATGTATATTTAGCAGTAAGAAGCGGAGCAGGAGAGGAAAGCGGTTATAATGCAGTAAATGTAGGTCAGATTACAACTGAAAAAGATATTAGATTATTTGGAATTGGTGGAGTATTTAATGCAGTTGGCAATACTAATACTAACTTTACTGGAAATAATTTAATTCTTGAAGGTGGAAGTGCAGATTTAGGAGCAGAAAATAATGAATTAACTACTGATCTTAAAGGAACTTTAACTGCTAGAACAAATGAAAGTATCTATATTAATCAAAAATCTGATTCTGATATGAAAGTAGCTGCAATTTATGCAGGAAAAGATATTGTTCTGAAATCTCAAAGCGACATTTTAAGTGTTAGTGGAGAATTGGGATATATTAATTCTGTAGAAGGAAATATTATTCTTGAAGCAGGTGGAAACATTGGTGATACTGATGGTGGATCATTAAGAATAAAAAATAATAATTTAGATAAAAATATCATAACAGCAGAAGTTGGAGGAAATATTTATATAACAGGTAAAAACAGTGGATCTGATGCAGAAACAGGAACAGGCAGTGAAGTTGTAAAAGGAGAAGAACCACCTAAGGGAGACACAGAGGTTCAAGTTCCTGATAATCAAAAAGGATTAACTTTAGGAGAAATTCAAGGAAATGGAATTGTTAAAGTCCTTGGAGAAGCAAATCTTAAAGTTGAAAATATAAATAATAAAACTGAAGATCCTAACAGTGGTAGAACTGATCTTAATGCAGCTGGATACATAAGTCTTGGTAGCGAGGAAACAGATACAAATATTACTACAAATAAATTAATTATGACAGCAAATGGAGGAAATATTAATCAGTTTGCAACTAATACAATTAATGCTAATACAGTAATAGCTTCAGCCAATAAAGGAATAAATTTAGCTTCTAATAATACATTTAACAGCATTGATTTAACTAATGCAATAAATGATATCATAATAAATAACACTGGAGAAAATGGTTTAACTGTTAGTGTTAATGAAGAGAGTGAAGGAAATGCTGGAAATGTCAAAATTACCAATGCAGCAGGAGATATAAAAGTTATTTCTGATATTACAGCAACAGGAGATAATTCTAATGTAACTATAGAAAATACAGGCAGCATTATCTTTGCAGAAAATAAAAACGTTGCAGCTGAGAAAAATGTAAAATTAACATCAACAGAAATAGGAAATATAGTTGTTAATGATATTAATACTGGAAACGAAATATTAGTATCAACAAACGAAGGATCAATTACAGTTAATGATCTTACAGCATCAAATATCACAACAAAAACAAATATGGGATCTATAAAAGGTAATAATTTTACAGCAACAAATAATATAACAACATCTGCTAATACTGGAGATATAACATTAGCTAATGCAAATGCGGAAAATCAAAAGTTAACAATGACAACAGGAACAGGAAATATCCAGGTAACAGGAAAAGCAAATGCAGGAACAGAATTATCAGCATCAACAACAACTGGATATATAGATATTACTAATGCAGTTTCAGGAAGCAATATGAACTTAACAACAAAAGAAAATGGAACTATCACAGTAGAAACTCTTGAAACATTAGCAGGAAACTTAACAGCTGGTACATCAACAGGAGATATAACAATAACAACGGGAACAGTAAAAGGCACTACAAATATATCAACAACAGTAGATGGAGCTATTGATCTTGGAATAATAAATTCAACAGATAATATAACAGCAGGAACAAATAAAGGAACAATCACAGCTGATGAACTTACTTCAGGAAATAACATCAAAGTAACAACAAATGAAGGATTTATAAAAGGAACAAACTTCATAGCTGGAAACAATATAACAACATCTACTAATATTGGAGATATAACATTAGCCAATGCAAATGCAAAACAAGGAAACTTATCAGCATCAACAGTAGATGGAGACATTTCTATAACAACAGGAACAGCTTTAGGAACAGCAGAGATAACTGCTGAAACAGGAAACATAAAAGTAAATGAATTAACAGGTTCAAAAATAAGTGTAACAACAGAAAATACAGTAGAAGAATTAAGAGGAAATATAGAAATAGGAAATGTAACATCAACAAAAGAGGAAATATTGCTGGCAACTAATATAGGAGATATCAAAGTAACAGGAAAAGCTAATGCAGGAACAGAATTATCAGCATCAACAAAATCTGGTGCTATAGATATTAATAATGCAGTTTCAGGAACTAATATGAACTTAACAACAACAACTGGAGATATTAAAGCAGGAACTCTTGAAACGTTAGCAGGAAACTTAACAGCTGGCACATCTACAGGAGATATTTCTATAACAACAGGAACAATAAATGGTACTACAAATATATCAACAGCAGTAGATGGAGCTATTGATCTTGGAGCAATAGATTCAACAGGAAACTTAACAGCTAAAACAGCAACTGGAGCGATATCTATTGATAAAGGAACAATAAATGGTATTACAGATATATCAACAACAGTAGATGGAAATATTAACCTTGGAATAATAAATTCAACAGACGATATAACAGCAGGAACAAATAAAGGAACAATCACAGCTAATGATCTTACATCAGGAAATAACATTAAAGTAACAACAAATGATGGATTTATAAAAGGAACAAATTTCATAGCTGCAAATAATATAACAACATCTACTAATATTGGTGATATAACATTAGCCAATGCAGAAGCAAAACAAGGAAACTTATCAGCATCAACAGTAAATGGAAACATTTCTATAATAACAGGAACAGCATTAGGAACAGCAGATATAACAACTAAAGTAGGAAATATTGATATTACAAATCTTACAGCTGATAAAGATGTTACTATTAAAACTGAAACAGAAGGAAAAATTACAAGTACAGGTAAATTAACTTCAATTAATGAATCTCTGGAAGTTTATTCAGCAAAAGGCGATATTAATTTAAATGAAGTATATGCTAAAGATCAGGCAAGAGTATATGCAAAAGATGGAGACATATATATTAAATTGATAAACGGAGATTATGTTGTAATTACAATGGGAAGCAAAGATCACAAAATGGATGTTAAAGAACAGATAGTTGGAAAAGGATCTATGCTTTCAAGTAACGATATAACAATAAGTGATTTAAGTCAGAGAGAAGGATACACTACTCCTGTAGAGGTTACATTTAATAACTCTGAAGATAATACAAATTCTCCGATTACCAGAGCAGAACTTCATGCAAAAGGATTACCGAATGGACTTCTTATAACTCAGCTTTGGGCTAAAGATGCAGAGATTTCAACTGACGGCAAGATACTTCAGCTTCCTAAACTTAATATCACAGGAATAGGACACTTTGCTAATGATACTACAACAACAACAGTTTATGGTGAAAATTCAGGTTATGACAATACAGATATTTCAATTTGGAATCAGGCAAGCTTAACTGTTCCGACAGAACTTCAATACATCCTATTGAATTTTACAAATGAGCCTAATACAATAGAAACAGACGGAATACTTTTAAAAGTAACAGATGGATTTAAAGTGTATGCAGAAAGAGAAGCAGGAGAAGAAATAATGCTTGATAAGCTTAAAGATTTTGAAGCAGAAATCAATAAGTCTTATATTTTAAATAGTCCGTTTGAGTTTGTTTACAAGCCATACTTGAATTATAATCTGATAGACAATAATATTGAAAATGCAGGAATGCCTGAAATTATTGTCACTAAAGATAAAATAATAATCAGCGGAACAAAAGCAAAAGAAGATAAAGAGATTCCTATAATAGCTGTTGAAAATACAGAGAAAGAGGAAAAAGAAAAAATAGCTCAAAAATAAAGAGTAGAAAATAAAAAACAGGAGGCAGTATAATGACGTTAAAAGCAGAAAAATTTGATAAGTTTTTGGAAGAAAAAGAGATTAAATGCTTTCAGAAAGAGGAGATAAAAGATCAGCTTAACACAGTTGTTTATCGTTCTTTTATGGAAGTGGAAGGGCAGAATCTTCCAATAATAGTTATTACAGACAGCAGTATTTATACAATGGTTCGTGTACAAGTAGCAGCAAAGCTTGCTAAAGAGCACAACACAGGTGAAATTTTAGAATATATCAATGAACTGAACAGACAATTTAAAGTATTTAAATATTTTGTAACAGATAATGGAGATCTATGTCTTGACAGCTGTATTGTAACAGATGCTGAAACATTCAATAGCGAAATTGTTTACACAGTGATTGATGTTATTTTAAAACATCTGGTGGAATTTTATCCAGCAATTATGCGTAAAATATGGGCAGAAGAAAAGGAAGAAAAAGCAAACTAGAATAGCATGAATAATCAAAAAATGCCAAAGAGAAGGAATTCTTTTTGGCATTTTTCTTTTTCTATTTTCCACGTTCAGCCATTAAAACCTCAATTTCCTGTTCGTTGATGCCAACCATTGCTTCACCTAAATCTTTTGATAATTCTGCAATTAGTTTTGCATCGTTAAAATTAGCCACTGCTTTTACGATAGCTTTTGCTCTTTTTTCAGGATTTCCGGATTTAAAAATACCAGAACCGACAAAAACTCCTTCAGCACCTAACTGCATCATAAGAGCAGCATCAGCCGGAGTTGCAACTCCGCCGGCAGCAAAATTTACTACAGGAAGTCTGCCGTTTTTATGAACATACAGAACTAATTCGTATGGAACCTGCATTTGTTTTGCCTCTTCGTATAGTTCATCTTCTCTCATACTTTTAAGTCTGGCAACAGCGCTATTCATCATACGCATATGACTTACAGCTTGAACAATATCCCCTGTTCCAGCCTCTCCTTTTGTTCTGATCATAGATGCTCCTTCACTGATACGTCTTAAAGCTTCTCCTAAATTTCTTGCTCCGCATACAAATGGAACTTTAAAATGTTTTTTGTCAATGTGATAAATGTTGTCAGCAGGAGATAAAACTTCACTTTCATCAATATAATCAATTCCAACAGCCTCCAGTATTTGTGCCTCAACAAAATGTCCTATTCTGCATTTTGCCATAACTGGAATAGAAACAGCATTTTTAATTTCCTGAATTAATTTTGGATCGCTCATTCTGGATACTCCTCCTGCAGCACGAATGTCAGCAGGAATTCTTTCTAATGCCATAACAGCACAGGCTCCTGCAGCCTCAGCTATTTTAGCCTGTTCAGGAGAAGTTACATCCATAATAACTCCGCCTTTTAATTTTAAATTTAAATCTTTGTTTAAGTCATTTTTTTCCATGATAATCCTCCTCGGTAATAAACAGCTTGTACTTAACTTTACAAAACAGATTATTTTTATTATAATACAAATTGAATATATGTAAATTATCAAAATAGATAATATTTATAAGGTCAGTTTAAGGAAGGAGAAGATTATGAGAACATATTCATTTGCAGAAATAGGGTCAGATTCTCTTTATGAATATTTATATAAATGTATAAAAAAAGATATATTAAAAGGTATTTTACATTCTGGAGAAAAACTGCCTTCCAAACGGAGTTTTGCAAAAAATTTAGGCATCAGTGTGATTACAGTAGAGAATGCATATGAAAATTTAATGTCAGAGGGGTACATATATTCTATTCCTAAAAAGGGATTTTATGTGACAGATTTAAAAAAACATATTACTGCTGAAACTTCATTGACAAAAAGTGAAACAGTGTCTGTAACAAATAAAGAAGAGAACTATATATTTGACTTTTCAAGCAATCAGACGCCATCAGCTTTGTTTCCTTTTGCAGTATGGACAAAATTAATTCGGGAAGTTTTACGTAATAATCAGGAAGGGCTTATGATTAATCCTCCGAGCGGAGGTCTTTTTCTTTTAAGAAAGGCTATAGCAGGACATCTTAAGGATTTTCGTGATATACATGTGCTTCCTGAGCAGATTATTATTGGAGCAGGAACAGAATATCTTTATGGATTATTGATTCAGCTCTTTGGAATAGAAAAAAGATATGCTGTTGAAAATCCAGGTTATCAAAAAATATCGAAAATTTATAAAAGTCATTCTGTAACTTGTGATTTTATATCTATGGATGAAAATGGAATAAAAGTAAAAGAATTAGAAGATAAAAAAATTGATATTGTTCATATTTCACCTTCTCATCATTTCCCAACAGGAATTGTAACGTCTATAAGCCGAAGATACGAACTTTTAGGATGGGTTTCTAAAAAGAAAACAAGATATATTATAGAGGATGATTATGACAGTGAGCTGCGTTTAAGCGGCAGACCAATTCCCACACTTCAAAGTATTGATGTTTCAGATAAAGTTATTTATATGAATACTTTTACAAAAACTTTATCCTCTACTATTCGTATAAGTTATATGGTTCTGCCCCGTCCTCTTTTACAGAGATATTTTGAAACATTGTCATTTTATTCGTGTACTGTGTCCAATTTTGAGCAGTATACTTTAGCGAAATTTATTGAAAATGGATATTTTGAAAAACATATTAACAGAATGAGAAATCATTATCAGCATAAACGGGATATATTAATAAATGCGATTAATGAAAGTTCGTTGAAAAATTTTGTTAAAATTTTAAATGCAGATGCAGGACTGCATTTTTTAATGAAAATAGATATTAATTGTTCAGATCAAGAGTTTATTTCTCTTTTAAAAAAGCATGGAGTAAAACTGACGTCATTATCAGAATATTACATAGAGGATCAAGAAAATATTGAACATATTTTTGTAATAAACTATTCTTCAATTAACAGAGAAAATATATCAAAAGCTGTTGAAATTATATATAAATGCTGTAATTCCTGTTTGAGCTGCTAATATTTGAAGTTATTATACATAGTAAAAAAACGATAAAAATGGTAGAATAAAGGTGTAATATAAATTAATAAAGAGTGGTGAAATTATGCTGAAAGAAGATGCAGTTAAAAGTTTTTTTGATAATAAAAATCACAGTAAAATTATAGGAAGAGAATCTTCAATGAACTCTGCTGTTATGGTTCTGTTTTGTGAAATAAATGGGAAAATTTATGTACTTTTTGAAAAAAGAGCAGAAGGAATAAGACAGGGAGGAGAGGTTTCTTTTCCCGGAGGAAGAAGAGATAAAAATGATTTAAGTTTTTTGGAAACAGCTTTAAGAGAAACATATGAAGAAATAGGGCTAAAAAAAGAAAGGGTGACAGATACAAGAAAATATGGAACTCTTATAATTCCAACAGGTGTTGTGGTTGAGGCTTATGTAGGATATGTAAAAAATTTTTCTATGGAAGAGCTTAAGACAAATCCTGATGAAGTAGAAAGGCTTTTCCTTGTTCCTTTAGAGTTTTTTCTTGAAACAGAACCAAAAATAGAATATGTAACAGTGCAGAATGAACCTTTTTATCTTGATGAAAAAGGGGAAAAGATAGTTTTTTCTGCTAAGAAATGGGGACTCCCTGAAAAATATAATCAGCCGTGGAGAGGAAGCCCGAGAAGGCTGCTTTTCTATTCCTACAATGGCGATGTAATCTGGGGAATTACAGGAGAGATTATTTACAGTATTGCCAGAGAATTAAGAAGCAGAAATAAATAAACAAATGTAAAGAAAAAATACTTGACAAAGTTTTGGAAAATTATTATAATGATTTGGTGATAATAATGGAATTAAATGAAATGATTGAAATTGGGATACTTTTAGATTATTATAAACCTCTGCTTACAGAAAAGCAGAAAAGGTATCTTATAGATTATTTTGAGGAAGATTTGTCTTTAAGCGAGATTGCTCAAAATTATGAAATCAGCAGACAGGCTGTTTATGATAATATAAGAAGAGGATGTAAAATTCTCAGAGAGTATGAAGAAAAACTTAATTTTTATAAAAAAGACAGAAAGCTTTACAATGAGCTTTTAGAACTTCAGAAAGATTTTAAAAAAGAAAATCTGGATAAAATTATTGAAAAAATGGGTTAATCGAAAGATTATAGGAGAAAAAGATGTTAGAAAATTTAGGAAATAGATTTCAGGACATTTTCAAAAAAGTAAGAGGACATGGAAAACTTAGCGAAAGCAACATAAAAGAGGCTTTAAAAGAAGTTAAAATGTCTCTTTTAGAAGCTGATGTAAACTATAAAGTTGTAAAAGATTTTATAAATAAGATACAGGAAAAAGCAATAGGAACAGAAGTTATAAGAGGGATTAATCCGGGACAGCAGTTTATAAAAATCGTTAATGATGAACTTGTTGAACTTCTTGGAGGAACAAACTCAAAACTTACAAAGGGAGTTAAAAATCCTACTGTCTTAATGCTTGCAGGTCTTCAGGGAGCAGGAAAAACTACATTTGCAGCAAAACTTGCCCACAAGCTGAAAAAAGACGGAGAAAGACCTTATCTTGTAGCAGCAGACGTTTACAGACCGGCAGCTATAAAACAGCTTCAGGTTCTTGGAAATCAGATTGATGTTCCTGTTTATGCAGATGAGGAAAACAAAGACCCTGTTGATATAGCAAGAAAAGCATGGGGACAGGCAAAAGCAGGAGATTATACATATATGATAATCGATACTGCAGGAAGACTTCATGTTGACGAGGCTCTTATGGAAGAACTTAGTGAGATTAAGAAAACAGTAAGACCACAAGAGATTTTACTTGTAGTAGATGCTATGATTGGTCAGGATGCTGTAAACTTAGCAAAGAATTTTAATGATAAATTAAGCATAGATGGTGTTGTTCTTACAAAATTTGACGGAGATACAAGAGGAGGAGCTGCTCTTTCAATTAAATCCGTAGTTGGAAAACCAATTAAATTTGTAGGGGTCGGAGAAAAAATAGGAGATTTAGAGCTGTTCCATCCAGAAAGACTTGCATCAAGAATTTTAGGAATGGGAGACGTTGTATCTCTTGTTGAAAAAGCTCAGGAAAACATCAATGAAGATGATGCAAAATCATTGGAAGAAAAAATAAGAACTCAGAAATTTAACCTTGAGGATTTCTTGAAAATGTTACATATGGTTAAAAAGATGGGACCTCTTGCAAGTGTTTTAAAAATGATACCGGGAGTTGGAAACGACCTTGGAGATCTTTCTCTTGCAGAAAAAGAGATGAAAAAGGTAAGAGCAATTATTCAGTCTATGACAAAAGAAGAAAGAGCTAAACCTGAAATACTTAAAGCAAGCAGAAAAATAAGAATTGCAAAAGGGAGCGGAACAGATGTTGCTGATGTAAACAGACTTTTAAAACAGTTTGAAATGATGAAAAACATGATGAAGATGTTCAGCAGCGGAAAAATGCCAAACCTTGGAGCAATGAAAAACATGGGCAGCGGAATGCCAAATATGAAAGGCGGAAAAGGAAGAGGAAAATTTCCTTTCTAAATAAAGCAATAAATAATTAAATAAAAAATAAAATTTAAATAAAAGAATATAAAAGGAGTGATTTTTAATGTTAAAATTAAGATTAACAAGATTAGGAAGCAAAAAAAACCCAGTATACAGAGTAGTAGCTATGGAATCAACTACTAAAAGAGAAGGAAGCGCAGTAGCATACTTAGGAAACTACTACCCATTAGAAGATTCTAAAGTAACTTTAAAAGAAGAAGAAATCTTAGTTCACTTACAAAATGGAGCTCAACCTACAAGAACAGTAAAATCTTTATTAGTTAAAGCTGGAATCTGGGCAAAATTTGAAGAATCTAAAAGAAAATAGTTTAGATTAAATTAAAAAATAATTTATATTTTGCTTTTATATGCAATGTGTGATATATTGTATTTAGAAAAAAGAAAGATAAAGGAGAGAAGAAGCCATGACTTTAGCAAATACTATAATTATAATATCATCAATAATACGTTAGAAAACAATATTATAGATGTTATTATGTGGTGTTGTAAAATAAGCTGATTCTTCTTAAGAAAATAAATTATTTTGTAAAGATGAAGACAACCTGCATGGTTGTCTTTTTTATTACGCAGTTAATAATATAAACTTTTATTCAGGAGGTTTTTATGTATAAAAAAGTATCTACCAGTTTAAATTTCGTAGAGAGAGAAAAAGAAATTGAGAAATTCTGGGAAGAAAACAAAATTTTTGAAAAAAGTATCGAGTCAAGAAAGGGAGATAAAACTTACACTTTCTATGACGGACCGCCTACAGCAAACGGGAAACCTCATATTGGACACGTTTTAACTCGTGTTATCAAAGATATGGTTCCAAGATACAGAACAATGAAAGGTTATGATGTTCCAAGAAAAGCAGGTTGGGACACTCACGGACTTCCTGTTGAACTTGAAGTTGAAAAACTATTAGGTATCAACGGAAAAGAGCAGATTGAAACTTATGGTTTACAGCCATTTATCGAAGAATGTAAAAAAAGCGTTTGGAAATATAAAGGAATGTGGGAAGATTTCTCTAAGACAGTTGGATTCTGGGCTGACATGGAAAACCCATATGTTACTTATGACAACAACTTTATAGAATCTGAATGGTGGGCTTTAAAACAAATCTGGGACAAAGGATTATTATACAAAGGATTTAAAATTGTTCCTTACTGCCCAAGATGCGGAACACCTTTATCAAGCCACGAGGTTGCTCAAGGATATAAAGATGTAAAAGAGAAATCAGCAGTAGTAAGATTTAAAGTTAAAGGAGAAGATGCTTACATCTTAGCATGGACAACTACTCCATGGACACTTCCTTCAAACGTAGCTCTTTGTGTAAACCCAAGAGAAGTTTATGTAAAAGTTGAGCATGAAGGATATACTTACTATATGGCAGAGGCTTTAGTGCCTGCAGTATTAAAAGAAAACTATAAAATAGTTCAGGAATTTATTGGAAAAGATTTAGAATATAAAGAATATGAGCCTTTATTTGATTTTGTTAAACCTGATAAAAAATGCTGGTATGTAACTTGTGACAATTATGTTACACTTACAGACGGTACTGGAGTAGTTCATATTGCTCCTGCATTCGGGGAAGACGACGCAAATGTTGGAAGAATTTATGATCTTCCATTTGTACAGTTAGTTGATGCAAAAGGGGAAATGACAAAAGAAACTCCTTGGGCTGGAACTTTCTGTAAAAAAGCAGATAAAGAAATTTTAATCGACTTAGATAAAAAAGGACTTCTTTTTGATGCTCCAAACTTTGAGCACAGCTATCCACACTGCTGGAGATGTGATACTCCTCTTATCTACTATGCAAGAGAATCTTGGTTCATTAAGATGACTGCTGTTAAAGAGGACTTAATCAGAAACAACAACACAATCAACTGGATTCCAAAATCTATTGGTAAAGGTCGTTTTGGTGACTGGTTAGAAAATGTTCAGGACTGGGGAATCAGCCGTGACAGATATTGGGGAACTCCATTAAACGTATGGGAATGTGAGTGCGGACACAAACATGCAATAGGAAGTATTGCTGAATTAAAAGAGATGTCACCAAACTGTCCAGAAAATATTGAACTTCACCGTCCATATATTGATGCAGTAACTATTACTTGTCCTCACTGTGGAAAACAGATGACAAGAGTTAAAGAGGTTATAGACTGCTGGTTTGACTCTGGTTCAATGCCTTTTGCTCAGCATCACTATCCATTTGAAAATCAAGATCTGTTCAAAAAACAGTTCCCTGCAGATTTCATTTCTGAAGCTGTTGACCAGACAAGAGGTTGGTTCTACTCTCTTCTTGCTGTATCTACATTGATTTTCAATGAGGCACCATACAAAAACGTTATAGTTCTTGGACACGTTCAAGACGAAAACGGACAAAAAATGTCTAAATCTAAAGGAAACGCAGTTGATCCATTTGATGCTCTTGCAACTTACGGTGCAGATGCAATCCGTTGGTATTTCTACATAAACTCAGCTCCTTGGCTTCCTAACAGATTCCATGGAAAAGCAGTTCTTGAAGGACAACGTAAATTCATGTCAACATTATGGAACACTTATGCATTCTTTGTTCTTTATGCTGAGATAGACCAGTTTGATGCAACTAAATATACACTTGATAAAGAAAAAATGACTGTAATGGATAAATGGCTTATGTCAAAACTAAATACAGTTGTAAAAGGTGTAGATGAAAACTTAGCTGACTACAAACTTCTTGAGGCTGCAAGATTACTTCAAGACTTTGTTGATGAATTAAGTAACTGGTATGTAAGAAGAAGCAGAGAGCGTTTCTGGGTAACAGAAATGACAGAAGATAAAATCACTGCATATATGACATTATATACAGCTCTTGTAACTATTGCAAAAACAGCTGCACCAATGATTCCATTTATGACAGAAGAAATTTATCAAAACCTTGTTAGAAGCATAGACAAAACTGCTCCTGAAAGTATCCA
Source organism: uncultured Fusobacterium sp. (assembly GCA_900542625.1). Classification (GTDB taxonomy): domain Bacteria; phylum Fusobacteriota; class Fusobacteriia; order Fusobacteriales; family Fusobacteriaceae; genus Fusobacterium_B. The sequence goes on along the minus strand of UQOH01000013.1, from coordinate 7,755 downwards.
CTTATGTGACTTCCCAGTTGTTGATGAAACTGCAATAGATCCAGCTTTAGAGGCAGACATGGAAGAAGTTTTACAAGCAGTTACTTTAGGAAGAGCAGCAAGAAATGCAGCAAACATCAAAAACAGACAGCCTATTGCTAATATTTATGTAAAAGCAAACCATGAAGTTGGAGAACTTTACCAAAATATTATCAGAGAGGAATTAAATATAAAAGAGATCCACTTTGTTGAGGATACATCACAATTTACTTCTTATACATTCAAGCCTCAGTTAAAAACTTTAGGACAAAGATTTGGTAAGAAAGTAAATGAAATCAGAACTCTTTTAGCAGAAATTGACGGAAGCAAAGCTAAAAAAGAACTTGATGAAAAAGGAGTATTAACTCTTACTCTTTCTGACGGAGAAGAGGCAGCTCTTGCAGAGTCAGACTTATTAATAGAAACTGCTCAGACAGAAGGATATATGCCTTTAGCAGATAAAGGAATGGTTGTTGTTCTTGATACAAAACTTACTCCTGAATTAATCGAAGAGGGATTTGTAAGAGAAATAATCAGTAAAATCCAATCTATGAGAAAAGAAGCAGATTTCAATGTTGTAGATCATATTGTGCTTTACCAAGAAGGAAATGATAAGATTAAAGATATCATTACAAGAAATGCTGACAGCATAAAAAATGATACATTAACAGATGAAATTGTTTTTGACGGAATGGACGGATTTGCTCAGGAATTTAATGTAAACGGAGAAAAAGTTAAATTTGGAGTAAAAGTAAAATAGAATAATAAAAAAAGAGGATATTGTCCTCTTTTTTTATTATTTTTTCTTACTGATAGTATACAAAATTAGGAGTTTATTGTATAATATTAGCAGTGAATTAAAGTAAATACGGAGGTATATAAGTGAAACTAACACTTAGAGAAAAAGAAAAACTGCTTATTGTAGTGGCAGCAGAAGTTGCAAGAAGAAGAAAAAATAAAGGACTTAAATTAAATTATCCTGAAGCTATTGCACTTATAACTGATGAACTTATGGAAGGGGCAAGAGAAGGAAAAAGTGTTGAAGAATTAATGAGTTTTGGAAGAACAATTCTTACAAGAGATGATGTTATGGAAGGTGTTCCTGAAATGATAGAAACAGTTCAGGTAGAGGCAACATTCCCAGACGGAACAAAACTTGTAAGTGTGAAAGATCCAATTCAATAGGAGGAATTAATGAAACCGGGAGAATATATATTAAAAAAAGAAAAAATAGTCTGCAATGCAGGTAAAGAAGCAGTTGTTGTAAGAGTTATAAACAGAGGAGACAGAGCTGTACAGATTGGTTCTCATTTCCATTTTTATGAAGTAAATCCGGCTTTGGAATTTGACAGAGCAAAAGCATATGGAAAAAGACTTGATATAGCAGCAGGAACAGCAGTAAGATTTGAGCCGGGAGATGAAAAAGAGGTAAGACTTATAGATATTTCCGGAAACAGAAGAGTATACGGACTTAATGATAAAGTAAACGGAGCTTTATAGGAGGAGTAAATAGATGAGCTTTGAAATAGGAAGAAAACAATATGCAGATATGTATGGACCTACAACAGGGGACAGCATAAGACTTGCAGATACAGAACTTTTTATAAGAATAGAGAAGGATTACACTACTTATGGTGAAGAGTGTAAATTCGGCGGAGGAAAATCTCTGAGAGCTGGAATGGGATTAAACCCTGTTGAACTTAGAACAAATGAAAAAGTAGTGGATACTATAATTACAAATGCAGTAATTTTAGACTACACAGGAATATATAAAGCTGATATTGGAATTAAAGACGGAAAAATAAAATTCATCGGAAAAGGTGGAAACCCTGACATGATGGATAATGTAGATTTTATCGTTTCAGCAAGTACAGAAGTAATAGCAGGAGAGGGAACGATAGTAACAGCCGGAGGAATAGATACTCACGTCCATTATATTACTCCTGAAATAGTAGAAACAGCTTTAAGCGGAGGACTTACAACTCTTATCGGAGGAGGAACAGGACCTGCAGAAGGAACAAAAGCTGTAACAACTACTCCGGGAGCATGGCACATGCACAGAATGCTTGAGGCAGCAGAGGGATTCCCAATTAACTTTGGTTTCTTTGGAAAAGGAAGCGGAGCAGTTGAAGGACCTAATGATGAGCAGATAGAGGCAGGAGCAATCGGATTAAAAGTTCACGAGGACTGGGGAGCAACAAGATCAGCTATTGACAATGCTCTTAAATGTGCAGACAAATATGATGTGCAGGTAGCACTTCACTCTGACACACTTAATGAATTTGGATTTGTTGAAGGAACAATTGATGCAATAAAAGACAGAGTTATCCACACATTCCATACTGAAGGAGCTGGTGGAGGACACGCACCTGACATTGTAAGAATGGCATCATTCAATAATGTTCTTCCTGCATCAACTAATCCTACAAAACCTTTTACTGTAAACACAATAGCAGAACATCTTGATATGCTTATGGTATGTCACCACTTAGACCCAAAAGTTCCTGAAGATTTAGCTTTTGCTGATTCAAGAATAAGAGAGCAGACAATAGCTGCTGAAGATATTTTACAGGATATGGGAGCATTAAGTATAATGAGTTCTGACGCTCTTGCAATGGGAAGAATCGGGGAAGTTGTTATGAGAACATGGCAGACAGCTCATAAAATGAAACTTCAAAGAGGAATCCTTGAAGGTGATGAAGAGTATGCAGACAACAACAGAGCAAAAAGATATATTGCAAAATATACAATAAACCCTGCTCTTGCTCATGGAATTTCTGAATATGTAGGTTCAATAGAAGTTGGAAAATATGCTGACCTTGTAATCTGGGAACCAGCTTTTTTTGGAGTAAAACCAAAATTGGTTGTTAAATGCGGAATGATAGCTCAGGCTGTTGTGGGAGATGCAAACGCAACTATTCCTACACCAGAACCAATGATGATGAGAACTCAATATGGAGGATTTGGAAAAGCTGTAGGAAGTACATCTATTACTTTTGTTTCAACTTATGCTTACGAGCATGGAATAAAAGAGGAATTGGGACTTAATAAAATAGTTCTTCCTGTAAGAGGGCACAGAACTCTTACTAAAAAAGATATGAAACACAACACAGCAACTCCAAATATAACTGTTGACCCACAGACATATGATGTAAGAGTTGACGGAGAACTTATAACATGTGAGCCTTTAAAAGAACTTCCAATGGCTCAAAAATATTTCTTATTCTAAAGGAGATAAAATGATATTAGATAAAATTCTTGGAAATATATCTGAATTAAAAGAGATAAACTGTCACATGGAAAAAATATATCTTGAAAGCGACGAACTTTTAAAAAGAGTTCTTAGAGTTACTTCTGACCATGGGCATGAATATGGAATCTCTCTTGAAAAAGGAACAGAGATGAAAGACGGAGACATTCTTTTTAATGACGGACACAACATGGTTGTTATCTGTGTAAAAGAAGATGATGTAATTGTTATCACTCCAAAAGATATCAACGAAATGGGAGAAGTGGCACACAGCCTTGGAAACAGACATCTTCCGGTTCAAATTGAAGATGGAAAAATCATAATTCAATATGATTATGTTGTGGAAAGACTTCTTGCAGACCACAAAGTTGATTTTGTAAGAACAAATTTAAAATTAAAACAGGCGTTCAGACATGTTGACCACAGCCATTAATTTTAAAATATTAAATGTAATGCAGATATGCGACTCAAATTTTCCTGTTGGTTCTTTCAATCACTCTTTCGGTATGGAAACATATTTGAGAGACGGAGATATAAAAGACAGCGGAACTTTGAAAAAATGGATAGAGCAGTATCTGACACATCAGTTTATGTACAGCGACGGCTTTGCTGTAAGGCTTGTATATGAATATATAGAAAAAAATGAAACAGAAAAAATATGGGAACTTGACAGAATAATTACAGTGCAGAACACAGCAAAGGAAACAAGAGATGGAGCAAAACTTGTTGGGCAGAGAATGGTAAAAACATATCTTGACCTTTATGATGAGCCTCTTTTAAAAGAGTATGAAGAGAGAATAAAAAAGAAAAAATCTTTCGGTCATCCTGCTATTGCAACTGCTATGCTTATGAAATATTTTGAACTTAACATAGAGGAGGCTGTGTTGTGCTATATGTACAGCACAGTTTCAACTCTTATTCAAAACGGCGTGAGAGCAATCCCTTTAGGGCAGAAACACGGGCTTGTAATTATGAAAGATTTTTTCCCTGTATTTGAAAAAATTGTAGAGAATATATTAAATCTGGATGCAGAAGATTTTGGTGCAAATGTGCCGGGTCTTGAAATCTCTCAGATAAATCATGAAGATTTAGTGTTCAGATTATTTATGTCGTAGTGACAGGAGGTATTATGAAACCTATAATAATTGGTGTTGGAGGACCTGTTGGTTCTGGAAAAACACTGCTTATAGAAAGAGTAACAAGAATAATGGCTGAGAATTACAGCATTGGAGTTATAACAAACGATATTTATACAAAAGAAGACGCAATGTTTATGGTTAAAAACTCTGTTCTTCCAGAAGAGAGAATAATCGGAGTTGAAACCGGAGGATGTCCTCACACAGCAATAAGAGAGGATGCGTCAATGAACTTTGCTGCTATTGATGAGCTTAAGGGAAGATTTGATGATTTGGATATTATTTTCCTTGAAAGCGGAGGAGATAATCTTGCAGCAACATTCAGTCCAGACCTTGTAGATTTTTCAATTTATATAATTGACGTGGCTCAAGGAGAAAAAATTCCGAGAAAAGCAGGACAGGGAATGATAAAAAGCGATATGTTCATTATAAATAAAATAGACCTTGCACCATATGTCGGGGCAGATTTAGATGTAATGAAGAGGGATACACAGGTATTCAGAAAAGAAAATTCTTTTATTTTCACAAATCTGAAAACAGACGAAGGAGTTCAGAGAGTTATAGACTGGATAAAAAAAGACTGTCTGCTGGAAGGACTTAAGTAATGAAAGAACGTTTTACAATAGAGGATTTAGGCAGAAATAATCTTGCAGGCTACACTGAGCTTGTCCTAAAAAATTTTTCCAGAGGAACTTCAGCTGAAAAAAGTTATACTGTTGGAGCATCAAAAGTATCTCCTGCCATTTATCTGGATACAGATAATATTCCATGTTATTATCTTATTCAGCTTGGAGGAGGATATATTGAAGGGGAATATTATGAAAACTATATAGAGATGAAAGAGGGAACAAGAGCAGTTCTTACTACTCAGGCATCAAACAAAGTCTATAAAAGTGAAAATGGTATTCCTTCAAAACAATACAGTGAAATAAGAGTGGGAGAAAATGCTGTTATGGAATATATAAACGACAGTGTTATTCTTTATAAAGATGCTGTTTATGAGCAGAAAACAGATATTTATCTGAAAGAGAACAGCACATTTATTTATGCAGACGGAATAACAGCAGGGTGGTCACCTGACGGAAAACATTTCCAATACACAAGCACAAGAATGAAAACAAGAATATTTCTTGAAGATGAGCTGGTATACTTTGATAATCTGAAGCTTATCCCTGCAGAATATGATATGCAGGATTTTGGAATTTTGGAAGGATATAAAAACTTTGGTACAATGATAGTTGTTGACAAAAGAGTGGACAGAGATATAATAAATCATATAAGGGAAGAAATAAGAAATTCAGGGCTTGATATAAAATTTGGAATTACATCTCTTGAAGTGAAGGGATTTATTATAAGAATTCTTGGAAATCTTACTCAGGATATACAAAGGGCAGTAAGCATTGCACACAATTATTTGAGAAAAGAGTTTTTTAATTCTGATGAACTTGATATGAGAAAATATTAGCAGAATCTATGGAGGAAAAATGAAAAAATTTTTAATCAGCATTATATTTTTAGTTTTGACAGCAGTTTCTTTTTCTTATGAAACTGTAAAATACAGATTTGATGACGGTACATACAGCAGAGATGTAGTAGTGACAAAATCTCCTGAAAGAGCAGTAACTCTGGCTCAATTTATGACAGAGACACTTCTTGCTTTGGACCTTGGAGATAAAATGGCAGGAACAGCTCTTATGAATGAAGAGATTTTACCTGAATACAAAGAGGCTTATGATAAAATTCCTGTTCTTGAAATGGGAGAGGGACATTCAGTGTCAAAAGAAGCTTTTATTGCAACAGGAGCAGATTTTGTTTCAGGATGGGAGCAATCTATTACAGAGGAAAGCACAGGTTCTCTTGAAGAACTTGAAAAAAGAGGAGTAGTTCCTTTTGTTTCAAACGGGCTTAGAAATGACGCAACAATAGAAACTGTGTATGATGATTTCAGACTTCTTGGAAAAATATTTGATGTTCCTGAAAATGCAGAAAAAGTAATTGCAAAAATGCAGAATACTGTAAAACCAATAGCTGAAAAAACTAAAAATATTCCTGAAAGCAGCAGACCAAAGGTTCTTATTTATGATTCTGGGGATAGTGAGGCTTTTGTTGGAGGAGCAGGACTTCCTACAGATTTAGTAAGACTTGCAGGAGGAAAAAATATTTTCTCTGATTTAGATGTTGATTACGGACTTGTATCTTTTGAAAGTATATTAGACAGAAATCCTGATATTATTGTTGTAACAGAGTATGCATCAGGACTTCCTGCTGATAAAAAAATAGAAGTGTTTAAAAATATTCCGGGAATGAGCACTCTTGATGCAGTGAAAAACAATAGAATTTATGTTGTAAATCTTGTAGAACTTGCTCCGGGAGTAAGAAATGCAGATACAGTTGTAAAATTATATAATATGTTTTATGGAAAATAAAAATGATTAAGAAAAAAGACAAATTTGCTTTAATTTTTATGGTGCTTGCAGGGATGCTTTTGTTCAGTCTTGTGGCTGGAGTTGCTTTCGGGAGCAGTTATATAGAAATAAGTGATGTATATAAATTTATTATTAACAGAATAAGTGAAAAAGAGATTTTTGAACCTCAGTGGAAGAAATCAGCAGAAGTTATTATCTGGGATGTAAGAATTCCAAGAGTGATTCTTTCAGGAATATGCGGAGCAGGACTCGCTCTTTGTGGTGTGCTTATGCAGTGTATAACAAAAAATCCTATTGCAGACCCGTATATTCTTGGAATATCTTCCGGAGCATCAGCAGGAGCTGTATTTGTAATTGTTTTCGGCGGTGCGGCTTTTGGAATAACAAGTGTGGCAGGCGGAGCTTTTGCAGGTTCTTTAATCTGCGGACTGATAGTTTTTGCTGTGGGAACACAATATGGAAAAAGCAGTTCAACAGTAAGACTTATCCTTACAGGACTGGCTGTATCAACTATATTTTCATCTATCACAAATATGCTTGTGTATTCAGCTAAAAATGCTAATCAGGTAAAATCAGCAGTGTTCTGGACAATGGGAAGTCTTGGAAGAGCAAAATGGGGAGAACTTCTTGTTCCCTTTATTATTCTTCTTTTTGTTCTGGGAATATCAGTTATGATGTCCAAATCTCTTGATATTTTAATTTTGGGAGACAACAGTGCAAAAATGCTTGGAATGAATATAGCTTTTGTAAAAACATCTGTTATACTTTTAAGCACTTTCCTTATATCTGTTTTGGTTTCCCTTACAGGAGCAATAGGTTTTATCGGGCTTATAGTTCCTCACATATGCAGGGCTTTCTGCGGAAGCGAGCACAAAAAACTGATTCTCATATCAGCTCTTACAGGAGCAGTTTTTCTGATTTGGTG
>UQOH01000012.1 GCA_900542625.1 uncultured Fusobacterium sp. | reverse complement strand
TTTTATTAATTTTAAAACAAGATTATAAAGCTTAAAAGGCAATAAAATTTTAGTGAATATTTTTGGAAAAAATAAATTTATTTTTGTATATAAAGTACTCATTAAGAAATTAAAACCATTAAAAATAAACTTTTTAAAAAAAATGTTGTATGAAAAAAATAATTGTGGTATACTCCTCACATAAAAAATAATAACTAAGAAAAAATAAAAATTTTTCTATAAAAAAGGCGATTTTTTTTTCGCCTTTTTTTGATTTCAATTTTTATGGAGGTTATTTTATGAAAGAGACAAAGTATATTTTTGTAACAGGAGGAGTAGTTTCATCACTGGGAAAAGGGATAACAGCTTCTTCTCTGGGAAGATTATTAAAGGAAAGAGGTTATAAGGTCACTATTCAAAAATTCGACCCTTATATTAATATAGATCCAGGAACAATGAATCCATATGAACATGGTGAAGTGTTTGTTACAGAAGATGGCGCAGAAACAGATTTAGACCTTGGACATTATGAAAGATTTATTGATGAAAATTTAACAAAATATAATAATATTACAACAGGAAAAATTTACCAATCTGTTATTAACAAAGAAAGAAGAGGTGAATATCTTGGAAAAACAATCCAGACAATTCCCCATATAACAAATGAAATAAAATCCAAAATAGAAAAAGCAGGAAAAATAAATAATTCTGATATTGTTATAACAGAAATTGGAGGAACTGTTGGAGATATAGAATCAACTCCTTTTCTGGAAGCTATAAGGCAGTTTAAATATGATGTGGGAAAAGAAAATGTAATATATATTCATGTAACTTTGCTCCCATATATAAAAGCTGCCAGAGAATTAAAAACAAAACCATCTCAGCATTCTGTAAAAGAGCTTATGGGAATGGGAATAAAACCTGATATATTAGTGTGCAGAACAGAGCATTCCATAAATGAAAATATAAGAAAAAAACTTTCAATGTTTTGTGATATAGAACTTGAAGCAATAATAGAAGCAAAAGATGCTTCAACAATTTATGAACTTCCTCTGATTATGGAAAAAGAAGGATTTGCAAAAATAGCGTGTAAAAAATTAGGAATTGAAGACAGAAAAATTAATCTCTCTGCTTGGGAAGAGATGGTTCATAAAATTAAAAATCCTGCTGAAAAAATACAGCTTGCAGTTGTAGGAAAATATGTGGAACTTAAAGATGCTTATATAAGTGTAAATGAGGCTCTGGAAAATGCAGCTTATTCTTCAGGGTATAAGGCTTGTATAGATTATGTGCAGGCAGAAAATTTAGATACAGCTGTTTTAAAAAAATATAAAGGAATATTAGTTCCCGGAGGTTTTGGAAACAGAGGGATAGAAGGAAAAATTCAAGCAATTAAATATGCGAGGGAAAATAAAATTCCTTTTCTTGGAATCTGCCTTGGAATGCAGACAGCTGTCATTGAATATGCCAGAGATGTTCTTAATATGAGAGGAGCAAATTCAACAGAATTTGATGAAAAAACTAATTATCCGGTTATAGATATAATGGCAGAGCAAAAAAATATAGAGGATAAAGGTGGAACAATGAGGCTTGGAGCTTATCCCTGCAAAATAAAAAATGGAACCTTAGCAGAAAAATTATATGGAAAAGAACTTATTTTTGAAAGACACAGACACAGATATGAATTCAACAGCAGATTTAAAAATGAATTTGAAAAATCAGGATTTATAATTTCAGGAAGTTCTCCTGACGGAAAATTTGCTGAAATTATAGAACTTCCAGAAGATGTCCATGAATTTTTTATTGCAGCACAGTTTCATCCTGAATTTAAAACAAGACCTAATAATCCTCATCCATTATTTAAAGGTTTTGTAAAAGCAATTTATGAAAAACAGAAAAACAGCATATAAAAATTAAACATGAGGGAAAGGGGAATTTATGGAAGTTGTAAAAATATTAATAAAATATTTTCCATCACTTATTATTGCATTGACGGAAACAGTAAAATTATCAGTTTTATCACTTGTTTTTGCTCTTATTTTAGGAATTTTCTTTGGACTTTTCAGAATAACCAAAAACAGAGTTTTGAGAGTGATTGCATCAACATATATAGAAATTATAAGAGGAACTCCTCTTATGGTTCAGACGTTTATTATTTATTACGGACTTGCTCAAGTATTAAAACCAACAGGTTTTTCATGGGCAGAAATAGGAGGAGCATTTACAGCCGGAACAGTAACTTTATCTCTTAATGCGGGAGCATTTATGGCAGAAATAATCAGAGGAGGAATTGAGGCAGTTGATATTGGACAGATGGAGGCAGCAAGAAGTCTGGGACTTTCATATATACAGGCTTTGAGAAAGGTTATTCTTCCTCAGGCATTTCGTATTATACTTCCGTCAATAATAAATCAATGTATAATTTCTTTGAAAGATACATCAATTTTATCTGTAATTGGAATAAGAGAACTTACAATGAGCGGAAAAATTCTTGCAGGAAACTCAACATCACTTGTCATGGCAGTTTGGATAGTTATAGCAATATTTTATTTTGTAGTTTGTTTTGCTCTTTCTCTTGGAGCAAAATATTTGGAGGGGAGATTGAAATATGGAAAATAAAATTTTTGTAAAAGGTCTGCAGAAATCTTTTGGAAAATTAAAAGTTTTAAAAGATATAAATCTCCAAATAAAAAACGGAGAAGTTGTGTGCCTTATAGGTCCGTCAGGTTCTGGAAAAAGTACACTTCTTAGATGTCTTAACAGACTTGGAGATTTTGACAGTGGAGAAGTTCTTGTAGATGGAGAACGTATTAATGGAAAAAATGTTAATATTAACAAGATTCGTGAAAAAATAGGAATGGTCTTTCAGCATTTTAATCTTTTTCCCCATCTTACTGTTTTAGAAAATATTACTCTTGCTCCAGTGATGTTAAAAATATTAACAAAGGAGGAAGCTGTAAATAAAGCAATGGAACTTTTAAAAAGAGTTGGTCTTGAAGATAAAGCTGATGTTTATCCTAATAATCTTTCAGGAGGACAGAAACAGAGGGTGGCAATAGCCAGATCTTTAGCTATGAATCCTGATATTATGCTTTTTGATGAGCCCACTTCAGCTCTTGATCCTGAAATGATAGGAGAAGTTTTAGACGTAATGAAACAATTGGCAGTTGATGGAATGACAATGGTTGTTGTCACACATGAAATGGGGTTTGCAAGAGAAGTTTCTGACCGTGTAATTTTTATGGACGGAGGATATATTTTAGAAGAGGGGACACCTGAAAAAATATTTTCTGCACCAGAAAATCAAAGGACAGCAAACTTTTTAAACAAAATATTATAATTTTTTAGGAGGGTGGTATTATGAAAAAAATTTTTAAGCTTTTGGTAATTTGTATGAGTTTTATTCTTGTATTTACAGGCTGCGGAAAAGAAAAACAGGCTGGTGAAAATTCTGCAGAAGAAAAAATTTACAAAATAGCAACTGACACAACTTATGCTCCTTTTGAATTTGAAAATGACAAAGGGGAATTAGTTGGGATAGATATGGAACTTTTAAAAGAGATAGCTGCTGACCAAGGATTTAAATATGAAGTTAATGTTGTAGGATTTGCTGCAGCTCTTACAGCTCTTGAAACAGGGGAAGCAGACGGAATTATTGCAGGAATGTCTATAACAGAACCACGTAAAGAAAAATATGATATGTCTTCACCATATTTTGATACAGGTGTGACTATTGGAGTGAAAGCAGATTCTGGAATAAAATCTTTTGAAGATTTAAGAGGAAAAAAAGTTGCAGGAAAAGTTGGAACTGCAGCCTGCAGATTTGCTGAATCAATTTCAGAAAAATATGGATTTGAAATAGTTCAATTTGAAGAGTCTTCTACTATGTTCCAAGATGTTATTTATGGAAATACTGTTGCATGTTTTGAAGATTATCCTGTTTTAGGTTATGAAATTTCACGTGGACTTGATCTTGTAATTCCTTTTGAAGAGGTTGCTGAACCTACATATTATGGTTTTGCTGTAATGAAAGGAGAAAATAAAGAACTTTTGGATATGTTTAACAAAGGACTTGCAAATTTAAAAGCAAATGGAAAATACGATGAAATCGTAAACAGATATATAAAAAAATAATAGAACATAAATAATTTTGTGTATTTATCATTTCTAAAGAGATAAGCCGTCGTAATCAGCTTATCTCTTTTATTTTTTTATATTTCCCTTGTATAAATTTTAAGCCATTCTCTCTCTTCTTCATTTAAAAGAGAAGAAATTTTTTCAAAGACAAGTTTATGATAGTTATTCAGATAATCTTTTTCAGTTTGTGAAAGCATAGATATATTTACAGCATCAATATCAATAGGAGCAAAAGTAACAGGAACAAATTCCATAAATTGTCCATATTCATTTTTTATTTGATTTCTGCTCAGTACCTCATTTTCAATTCTTATTCCATGAGAATTTTCTACATATATTCCAGGCTCAACAGTTGTAATCATATTAGGCTCAACAACAAAATCAGCAGTTAGTCTGAAAATATTCGGTCCCTCATGAACATTTAAAAGATAACCAATTCCATGCCCTGTAGCACATCTGTAATCAAGTCCAATCTGCCAGATAGGAGCTCTTGCTATTGCATCAAGATGACACCCTTTTGTTCTATGAAGAAATTTTGTATTTGAAAGAGCAATAAGGCTTTTTAAAACAGCTGTGTAATGCTCTTTTATAATATCATCAATTTTTCCAAGAGCAATAGTTCTTGTTATATCCGTTGTCCCTTCAAAATACTGTCCTCCTGAATCAACCAAAAGAAGATTTTTATTTTCAAGAACAGCATTAGAATTTTCTCCTGCAGTATAGTGCATCATTGCAGCATTTGCTCCATATGCTGATATTGTTTCAAAGCTGAGTTCAATAAATCCTTCCTGCTCTCTTCTGAAATTTTCCAAAACATCACTTGCACTTATCTCTGTAATTTCTGTTTTTCCAATATTGTTTTTCAGCCAGTACATAAATTTTGTAAAAGCTGCTCCGTCTTTTATGTGAGCATTTATAATATTTTTAATTTCTGTTTCATTTTTTATTGCTTTAAAGTTTTGGGTAGGATTTATTTTATTAATTTTTTTAACAGCTGAAGGAACAGCATTATAAACAGCAGCATTTATTCTGCTGTAATCAAGCATAACTTTTTTAGAAACATCAATATTTTTTAAATCATCATAGAAAGAAAAATAATCATTTACAAAAATATTGTTTTCTTCAAAATATTTTTCAGTATTATTATCAATTTTAGATTTATCAGTGTAAAGAATAGCTCTGTCAGGAGTTATTACAGCATAAGAAAGAACAACAGGGCTGTATGCAATATCTCTTCCTCTGATGTTGAAAAGCCATGCAATATCGTCAAGAGATGTGATAACATGAATATCTGCTCCCTCTTCAGACATAATTTTTCTTAGTCTTTCAAGCTTGCTTTTAAATGTTTCTCCGCAGTATTTTATATCAAGCAAAAAGATTTTTTCTTTTGGAAGAGAGGGTCTGTTTTCCCAGATTTCTCCGACAAAATCAACAGATGTTATTATTTTAATATTTTTTTCCTTAACAGCAGATTTATAGTTAAGCATTTCATTGTAGCTTATTGTTCTGCCGTCAAAAGCAAGAATTTCATTTTCTTTCATATTTTTTTTAAGAAACTCTGTTATAGTTGGAGTTCCCTCTGTTCCAGATTTGCATAACTCTATTTCACTGCCTTTAATCTGATTTTCAGCCTGAATAAAATATCTTCCGTCTGTCCATAAATATGATTTTTTTCTTGTGATTACAAGAGTTCCTGCTGAACCTGTAAATCCGGAAACATATTCTCTGCATCTGAAATATTCCCCTACGTATTCGCTTTGATGAAAATCAGCAGAGGGAATTATATAAATATCAACATTATTTTTTATCATTAATTCTCTTATTTTTTGAATTTTTTCATTTGCTGTCATGAGTGTGCTCCTTATTTTAGTTATTGGTGTATAAGGATATTTTATCATAAAAAATAGAATTTATAAAAAGCAAAAAAATTATTTATTGTTATTTTACAAATTTATTAATATAATAAAATAATAGTAAAATCATTACAAAAGGAGAGAATATGAAAAAAATATATGACGGCATATATGACGGGAAAAAATTAAGTTCTTCTGAAAAAGAATTAATAGAATATTTAATAAATAATATATCAGAGGCTTTAGAACTAGGTGTTCGCGGAGTTGCAAGAAAAAAATATACATCTACCTCAACCATTATGAGATTATCAAAAAAACTTGGATATTCTGGATTTGTAGATATGCTTTACAGTTTTAGAGAAGGAAGCTTAGATTCTTATGGAGATTTTTCAAAAATAGAACTTACAACTCATGGAGCTTTCAGAGTAAGAAATAAAATTGAAATAGACGAATTTTTAGAAATTTTAAAAAATGGGAAAATAGGGATATATGCAGAGGGATTTTCTGAAATAGTTGCTCGATATATTTATCAAAAATTAATAGTTTTGGGTATAGATACTATATGGATTATTGCTATGGATCCAAAAACTGTTGAGAAAAGCAAAATGAAATTAGATATGCTGTTGGTTATATCTAAGTCAGGAGAAACATATAATGCTTATAAACTATGTGAAAAACTTAAAGAAATGGAAATTAAAATAGGTTCTTTCACAGGAAGAGGGGGAAGTAGGATTTCTAAAATTTCAGATTTTTCATTTACTTTTGAAGATAAATTTAAACAGGATGATGACGTTTTTTATCCTAATCCTTTTTTTGGCTATTGCATTGCAGGGTTTGAAGAGCTTATAAGGTTGTATTTTAAAAAAAATTATATAAAAAAATAAAAGCCAGAATTTTTTTATCTACTACTTTATTTTGATATATGATGTAATTTTATATATACTGGAAGTGAATAGAATGGAAAAAATTCCTATTGGTATAGAAGATTTTAAAATGATAATATCAGAAAACTATTACTATACAGACAAAACTAAAATTTATAGAAGAAATAGTTAATGATGGTGCAAGAGTAAAGTTATTTACTTGTCCAAGAATAGTTGGAAAAATATTTAATATGCCTATACTGAAATATTTTTTAATATAGAGAACAAAGAAGAAAATAGAAAGTTATTTGAATATTAATGCTGAAAGAAATTTCAGTAGTTTATAAAAAATTTGAAAACATGTTGACAAAAAACGTTAACATGTTTTTATTATGTTTGATTTGTTCTAAAATTAAAAATATATGTTATAATTCTTCTATGATAAAAATTATAACAGGCAGGAGGAAAAGAAAATGTTTAATCAATTTCAAAAATTTTCAAGAGCAATGATGGGAGCAATATTATTTCTTCCGGTAATCGGAACAGCGCTAGTTATAGCTACCCTCTTAGGTAACTGGTCTTCATCAGGAACGATATTAAATGATATTTCGGTTTTACTTGGAGGAACTTTATGGCCGTTATTCGGTAACTTGAGTTTAATTTTTGCAGTTGGATTAACTTATGGATTGGCTAAGGAGAAAAAAACAGAAGCTGCTTTATTATCTGTAATGGTTTTTATTATGTTTTTAGGGGCTAATTCAAGTTTTCTTGAACTAACAGGACGTGTTATTCCTATGCCTGAAAATGGGCAGCTGGCAGGAACAGGACAGTGTATGCTGCTTGGTTTCAGGGTTATTGATATGGGAGTTTTTTTAGGAATACTTTTAGGAGTTATAACAGCAGTAGTTCACAATAAATTCTGTAATACAGAATTTAATGGGGCTATGGCAATGTATGGAGGAACAAAAGTAGTATTTGTTGTTATGGTTCCTATAGTAATTGTAATGGCAATACTTCTTAGTTATATTTGGCCTTTTATAGCTCATGGAATAACAGCTTCTACAAAATTTATGATTAATGCAGGTTCTTTAGGAGTATTTGTTTATGGATTTCTTGAAAAAGTATTAATACCAACAGGACTGCACCATCTAGTATGGTCTCCATTCCAGCTGACAAGCATAGGGGGAACATTAGTAAGAGATGGTATTACTTATGCAGGAACTCTTCAAATATTTTTTGCAGAGATGGCAAATAAAGATATAAAACTTATGCATGAATCAATAAGATTTTCACAGCAGGGAATGGTATGTATGTTTGGGCTTGTTGGGGCTGCTCTGGCTTTTTACAAAACAGCAAAACCTGAAAAGAAAATACAGGCGAAAGCTATTTTAATACCTGCAACACTTACAGCAATGCTTGTAGGAATTACAGAACCGATTGAATTTACATTCCTGTTTATTTCTCCTGTTTTATGGGTAGTGTACGCTGCAATATCAGGAGTTTCGCAGGCAGTATTAAATATATTTTCAATAAGACCTTGGGGAGCCAGCGGATATATAGAGTTTTTCTTATACAATTTGCCAATGGCTCCGTCAGTAACAAGATGGCCGTATTTTATGCTTATAGGATTAGCTCAGGGATTTGTGTGTTATCATGTATTTAAGTTTTTTGTTTTAAAATTTAATTTGAAAACTCCAGGAAGAGAAGATGACGAAGAAGTAAAACTGTATTCTAAAAAAGAATATATGGAAAGTAAAAATAATTCTAAAAATTCAGAAGAAAGAATAAAAAATATTGTTGATGGACTTGGAGGAATAGAAAATATAATATCTGTAGATAACTGTTTTACAAGGCTAAGAGTGGAACTTGTAAAACCAGAATTATTAAATGAAGCATTATTAAAAACAACAGGAAGTTCAGGAGTTGTAAAAAATGAAAAAAATATTCAGATAATATATGGGGTTTCTGTTCACAGCATAAGAGGAAAAGTTGATAAATATATAAATAAACATAAATAAGCAAAAAAAATTTAAAATTTATATAACTTAGGAGGAATTATGAAATTAGTAGTATTAGGCGGTGGAGGAGTAAGATCTCCATTTTTAGCAAAGTCTTTAGCTGTTCAGGCAGAAAAAATAGGAGTAACTTCTATTGTTTTTATGGACAATAATGAAACAAAACTTAATATATATGGAAGTTTAGCGAAGACTATTTTTGAAAAGATGAATGACAGAGTTAATTTTTCTATAACCTCAAACCCTGTAGATGCTTTAACAGATGCTGATTATATCATTACAACAATCAGAGTGGGAGAAGAGCAAGGAAGAGTAAAAGATGAAAGAGTAGCTTTAAAACATGGAGTGTTAGGTCAGGAAACTACAGGACCTGGAGGATTTGCATATTCTCTTAGATCAATTCCTGTTATATTAGATTACTGCAAAATGATAGAAAAATATTCTTCAAAAGATGCTATGTTGTTTAACTTTACAAATCCTGCTGGTCTTGTTACACAGGCAGTTAAAAATTCAGGATTTTCAAAAAGATTTTTTGGAATTTGTGATGCTCCAAGTGAATTAATAAGGCAGATTGCAGAAATATTTAGAGAAAATCCTGATGATTTAAAAGTAGATTGCTTTGGATTGAATCATTTATCTTGGTTTAGAAATATAACTTTAAGAGGAAAAGATATTACAAAAGAAGTTATAGAAAATACAAGAGTATTTAAAGAAACAGAGATGAGATATTTCGAGAAAGGTTTGGTTCATCTTTCAGATAATATGTTGTTAAATGAATATTTATATTTTTATTATTATAGAGAAAAAGCTGTTGAGGCTATTCTTGAATCAGGAAAAACAAGAGGGGAGCAGATTGTTGATATAAATACAAGAATGTTAAATGAATTAAAAAAGATAGATATTGTAAATAATATAGATAAAGCTTTTGAAATTTATTTTGGATTTTTACTTGAAAGAGAAGGAAGCTATATGACAAGAGAATCTGGTGTTGAAAAAGCTAATAAAAGAGAAGTTGTTTCTCTTGAAAAATTTATAGAAATGCCTGATTCAGGAGGATATGCAGGTGTTGCGATAGATATTTTAGAAGCTGCAAGCAAAAATCCAAATAAAAGAATAGTTGTTTCTGTACCAAATAATGGAGCACTAGATTTTTTAGCAGATGATGATGTTATAGAAATCAGCTGTACTATAGAAAATGGAGAAGTTAAACCAATAAAAATGGAAAATGTTCCTTTGATGCAGCAGAATCTTATTAAAGCTGTAAAATTATATGAAAATTTAACTGTAGAAGCAATTTTTGAAAAAAGTATAGAAAAAGCTATTAAAGCATTGACGGTTCACCCTTTAGTAAGTTCATATTCTTTAGCAAAAACTTTGGTAGCAGATTATTTAGAAGCACATCATGAGTACATGAAAGATTGGAAATAAAAGGAAAATAGAATTTATTGTGTTATAAAGGCAGTATATTTTATAAATATGCTGTCTTTTATTATAGATAAAATTATTATAATAAGTTATAATGTAATAACTAAAAAATTATACAGGAGATAGATATGATAACAAAAGTTAAAAGTTCCGGATATTTTGGAATAGAACCTTTTTTGGTTGATGTGGAAGTTGATATTTCCAAAGGACTTCCTGCATTTAATATAGTTGGTCTTGGAGATACAGCTATAAATGAAAGTAAAGAAAGAATAAGAGCAGGAATAAGAAACAGCGGATACAAGCTTGAACCGAAAAAGATTACAGTAAATCTTACACCGGCAAATATTAAAAAAGTTGGAACTCATTTTGATCTGCCAATAGCAGTTGGAATTATGAAAGGAAGCAGAATTATAGAGGTTCAAAATGAAATTCTGGAAAGTTATCTTTTCATGGGAGAAATTTCTTTGACAGGTGAGCTTAAAAGAACAGACGGTATTGTGAACGGAGCAATTCTTGCTAAAGAATACGGCTACAAAGGTGTTGTTATCCCTTATGATAATATGAAAGAGGGAACTCTTGTTAAGGGAATAGAAGTCGTTGTTGTAAAAAATTTAAGAGAGGCAGCAGCTTTTCTTGAAACAGGAGAATACAAAAAATATGAGATTTCAGAAGAGGAGATTGAAGAGGAAGAAGAACTTGATTTTTATGATGTAAAAGGGCAGGAAAAAGCTAAAAGAGCTTTGGAGATTTGTGCCAGCGGAGGACATAATCTTTTGATGATAGGAACTCCCGGTTCTGGGAAAACTATGCTTGCCAAAAGAATAATGAGTATACTTCCGCCAATGACAGAGGAAGAGAAAATAGAGGTTACAAAACTTTACAGTATTTCAGGGGAGCTTAGTGAAAAAAGACCGATTATCACAAAAAGACCTTTCAGAAATCCTCACCATACAAGCAGTAGTGTGTCAATTATAGGCGGAGGAAGAACTCCATCTCTTGGAGAGATTTCTCTTGCAAATAGAGGAGTTCTTTTTCTTGATGAGATTGTGGAGTTTAAAAAAGATGTTATAGAAACTCTTCGTGAGCCTTTGGAAGAGAAAAAAGTTTCAATAACAAGAGCAATGTACAAGGCAGAATTTCCTGCAAACTTGATTTTTATTTCTGCATGCAATCCATGTAAATGCGGCTTTGCTATGGAGGAAGGGGATTTATGCAGATGTTCAGCAGGAGAGATTTCGAGATATATGAAAAAACTGTCTGGACCTATATTAGACAGAATTGATTTGAAAATAGAGATAAAAAGATTAAAAGAAAACGAACTTGTGGAAAATTCTGCAAGAGAAACGTCAAAAGAGATAAGAGAAAGAGTGATAAAAGCCAGAGAGATACAAAAAGAAAGATTTGGAAATGATAAATTAAACGGAGATATGACAAGAAAAGATTTAGAAAAATATTGTCAGTTGGATAAAGATACAAAAGAGGTTATGAAAATGGCTGTAAAAAATCTTAATTTATCAGCCAGAAGTTTTGACAGAGTATTGAAAACAGCAAGAACAATAAGTGATTTGGAAGGAAGTGTGAACATAGAAAAAATTCATCTTCTTGAAGCTTTATCATACAGAATAAGTGAAGAATAAAAGTAAAAGAAACATAAAAAAATAATAATAATATTTTTAAAATTTATAAAATAAAAGAAACTTTAGTAATAAAATTAAAAAAGTTTATGAGAAAAGGTTAAGAATAAAAGAAAGATAATATAAAAATGTAGTATAATAAAAATATAAAATCTTAATTAAAAGGAGAGGATATTATTATGGCAGTTTTAGTAACAGGTGGAGCAGGATATATTGGAAGTCACACTGTAGTTCAATTATTGGAAAATGGCAGAGAAGTAGTTATTGTTGATGATTTAAGTAATAGTAGCCCAAAAGTTATAGACAGAATAGAAGCTATAACAGGAAAAAGACCTAAATTTTATGAAGTTAATATATTAGATGAAGAAAAAATGGAAGAGATATTTAAAGAAAATAATATTGATTCTGTAATACATTTTGCAGGATTTAAAGCAGTTGGGGAATCAGTTGCAAAACCTCTTGCATATTATACAAACAACCTTACAACAACTCTTATAGTTTTAAACTTAATGAAAAAATATGGAGTTCGTAATTTTGTATTCAGTTCTTCAGCAACAGTATACGGAGATCCGCATACTTGTCCAATTTTAGAAACATTCCCTCTAAGTGCTACAAACCCATACGGAAGAACAAAACTTATGATAGAAGAGATGTTAGTGGATATCTGTAAAGCAGATAAAGAACTTAACGTTGCACTTCTTAGATATTTCAACCCAGTTGGAGCTCATGAAAGCGGAACAATAGGAGAAGAACCAAATGGTATTCCTAACAACTTAATGCCTTATATAACAAAAGTTGCAATAGGAAAATTAGAAAAACTTAGCGTGTTTGGTGACGACTATAATACTCCAGACGGAACTGGTGTAAGAGATTATATCCACGTTGTAGACTTAGCAAACGGACACTTAAAAGCTCTTGATAAATTAGAAACTAATCCTGGTCTTGTAATTTACAATCTTGGAACAGGAAAAGGATACAGCGTTCTTGATATGGTAAAAGCATTCAGCAAAGCCTGCGGAAAAGATATTCCATATGTAATCGCTCCAAGAAGACCTGGAGATGTTGCAATGTGTTATGCTGATCCGGCAAAAGCAAAAGCAGAATTAGGATGGGAAGCTAAATATGATCTTGACAGAATGTGTGAAGATTCATGGAGATGGCAGAGCAACAATCCTAACGGATACAATGACTAATTAAAAAATATTTAAAGATAGGAACTGTTATAAAATAATGAAATAAAAATAAAATTTTCGATATTAAAAATATCTGCGTAATTTATGCAGCGAAACAGAATACAGAAAATTTGACTGTTTGAACGAAGTGAGTTTCAAATTTTCTTTCTGTGAGCAATATAAATAGCTGATATTTTTTCCTAGAAAATTTTATTCTTATTACAAAAATAACAGTTCCTATTATTTTATAAAAAAATTTTAAAAAAATGTTTGACAAAATTTTCAAGTAATGCTATAATCATCTCTGTAATAAGGATTGCGGGAATAGCTCAGTTGGTAGAGCGTCAGCCTTCCAAGCTGAATGTCGCGAGTTCGACCCTCGTTTCCCGCTCCATTTTTTTTACAAAAAAATATGCATCATTAGCTCAGTTGGTAGAGCATACGACTCTTAATCGTACGGTCACCGGTTCAAGCCCAGTATGATGCACCAGAAAGTTAGACTGCCTTTTGTGACAGCCTTTTTTATTTAAAAGATAAGGTAACAATTCTCTACACATATATATAAAAAAATCAGACAGTTTAAAAGCTGTCTGATTTTTTTAGGTTGGTTTTAAAGAATTTTATTTTAACTTGGTTTAAGATAATTTTTTATTTACCCAGTCTTTTCCTTCAACAACTCTTGTTACAAGCATTGATGCTATTGTATCTCCACTTGCATTAACCATTGTTGCAAATGGGTCAACAAGATATCCTATTGTTGCGATAATAGGGAATGCTTCAGCTGGGAATCCATACATTGCAACGATAAACATCTCTCCGATAAGTCCTCCGCCAGGAACTCCTGACATTACAACTCCACCTGCGATTGAAAGGAATAGAGCACTTACATAAGTTCCTACACCAGTGAACGGTACTTGGAAAATTCCGAAAAGGAATGATATTTTTAAGATAGAACTTAATACAGTTCCGTCCATATGAGCTGTTGCTCCGATTGGAAGAACGATTTCTCTGATATCTTTAGGAACACCGATTTTATTACATGCTTCCAAGTTAACAGGAAGTGTTGCTATTGAACTTTGAGTAGCCACTGCAGTGATTGCAGGAGATACTACATATTTTAATCTTCTTACACCTTCCATTCCACCAGAAATCCAAGCATATAGAGGGAATGCTGTGAAAATATAAACTATACATAATGGATAATAAACTGCCATTGCTCTTGCATAAGAACCAAGAAGTTCTTTTCCGTGTTCACCAATAAGTGCAGCAAAGTAAGCACCTAATCCGATTGGAGCATAGTACATTAAAAGTCCTACTATTTTTAAGAATACTTCTGATAAAGCGTCAAGTCCTCTTGCAATTATTTTTCCTTTTTCACCAATCATATTTGTGCAGATACCAAATACTATTGAGAATATAATTAAAGGAAGCATATTTTTTCTTGAAATAAGTTCAGGGAAGTCAGTAACAGTTAAAGCTGCTACAATTTGATCTCCTGTCTGGAATGGTTTTAATGCTTCAGCTGCAGGCATAGCAAGTGATACACCTTGTGCAGGAGGGAATACTTTAACAGTAACGAAAACATATACTGCTGCTAAAAGTCCAGTTCCTACGAAAGTTAAAAGCATAGTTTTTAAAATTTTTCCAAGTCTTTTCATGTCGTTCATTCCAGCTATAGAGCTGCTGATTGTTACGAAAACAAGAGGTACAACTACCATGAACATACCGTTGATGAATAAGTCTCCAAATGGTTTAAGAACAGTTGCCTTTTCTCCAAATTGAATTCCGATAAAGCTACCTATTATAATTGCTCCCAATAAGATAATTGAAAACTTATAGGCTTCCCAAATACTTTGTTTTTTAGTTTCTCCCATTTTTAATCCTCCTAAAATTTTTGATTTTTAAATTTACAATCCCTGATTATCTAAATTAGTCTATTTTTGTTAATGCTGCTGATAAATCAAGAGTTTTTGTTCCGTCTTCAAAAACAAAACAAGGAATACCGATTCCTCCGGCTGCTCTTACAGCTTTATACATTTCACTTGTTTCACGAACTGCAAGATATGCTTTTAAAGAGTCTAAGCTTTCAGACATATTTTCAAAATTTACTTCTACATTTTTTTCTTTTAAAACTTCTAATGCGTTTCTTGTATCTTCGCATAAATGGCTTCCGATTACTGTTAGTTTCATATACTTTCCTCCTAAGAAAAATTTTTATTTATGTCTAAATACAAAGCAAATTTTATGCCACAAAAAAATATTTTTTTATGCTCTTTTTCCGTCTGTTTTATACAGATTTTTTTATTACCATACAACAAAGGAAATAAAAATGGTGAAACAGAATAACCTGTTCCACCATATAAAAACCATTTAATTCTGAATAGAGTCTTTTTGTAAAAAGTTATTTTTTATCAGCATTATCTGATAAAGAGTTGAAAAAGTAACCGTTTTCTTTTAAAACTTCAGCAAATTTTTCCATGTTTTCTTCTTTTATAATTACATGAAAATTCTCTGCTTTTAAGACTATATTTGACAGCCTTTTATCTTTTGTTATTATATTTATTAAATTTTTATCCTGTTCAAGCTTTAAAACTCTATATTCAGGAACAAACTGCACATATTCCATTTTTTTCAGCAACTCCTCAAAAAAGTTTTTCCATATATCATTAAGGTCAGACTGTATTTTTTTCTTAAATTCACTTATCTTATCAAGAATATCTTTTTTACATGATACTTTTTTCAAAAAGCTTTCCTGTGTAATTTTAAATTTATTATCAGCTATTCTTATTCCAATAGTTTCAAGGAAAAGAACTTTTACAGGAGCATCTCCCATGACTGTAACAATAAGCCTGTCCTCTTCAAGAACTACTTCTCCCTCTTCTTCATCTTTGAAATCATATTGTTCTTGTCTGTCAAAAATATATTTTCCAAGATTTGTAAATTTAACAGCTTTTATACCGTCAAATTTTGAAAGATAACCGTGTTTCAGATAAAGAGCATTGTTTTCTGAAGGAAAATCATAATATATTTCGAGAACTCCCAAAACACTTAAGATAAATAAAACGGATTTGATAAAAGGCTCAATAATATATGCTTTATATTTAAAATATGAAACAATTTTTGTTCTTTCATAGTTTGCTTCATTGATATAAATATTTTCATAAACCTCTTTTAAATCCAAAATTTCAATAAAATTATCTTTGTACAAAATATATTTGATAATATTATCTACACTCACAGCTTTATCATCAGGAATTTGAAGAAGAGCCTCTTTCACACTGTTTATGGCTCTTTTTATTTCATCATTATTCTTATCTATTTTTCTGACGCCTTTTAAATAGTTAAGATATAATGTCACATAAACAGAACTTTCCTCTTTGATATTTTTACCGTCCAGAAAATCTTTTACAATATTTTTAATGTTGCTTATTCTAAAATATTCACGAGTAAGATAATTTTTCTTTAAAAGAAAGAAAAACAGAGCTATTGTTTCTGTTTTTAAAAAATCCAAATCTTTTGCATCAACATAATATTCTTTGATATTACAGTATCTGCACATATCATTTTTGGATGCTTTAAGAAGTTTTCCGCTTCCTGAAAGCTGCAGTTTGCCATCATTGAAAAAATTAAAATAGCTGGCAAGATTTTCAACAATATAGCTTTCGTTATTGTCAAATAAAAGTTTTTTATCAGGCTCACAAGTGTGTATAAAACAATCTCTTATTTTTGGAAGAAAAGTTCTGTATACTCTTACAATATCATTGTCAATATAGAGATATTCATCTTTTTTTACACCTTCTGTGATTTTAAAGAAAAGAAATTCATCTTTTAGACTAAAATCAGAAGTAAATTCTTTTCCTTGTTTTTGATATTTTTCTCTGTCTTTAATGGGAAATTTTCCTTCCCATGCAATAACAGTAAATATTTCTTGTATATCTTTAGGAAGAGTATTAAAGACTGCAGTGAAAACTTCCTGTTTTGAAAATATCTGTTCCATTAAATCTAAGAACTTATTTTTATTACTGTCAGCAGTAATAAGAGATATTTCAAAAAGCCCAAGATTACTTCCGATATATCCCTCTGCTATCCAGTTAAGAAGATATTTTTTGAAAAGTCTAAAAAGTTCTTCTTTAGTATAAAAATTATCCAATGCTTCTCGAAATCTTGCTTTGCTAATTCCCATAATCCTCTCCAATCCTTTTTTTATTTACCTAAAATAAATTCTATATCCTCTTCGCTCAGGTTCTTAACTGATGTTCCTTCATCAGAGATAAGACTTTCTACCAATTTGCTTTTTGTTTCCTGAAGTTTTAAGATTTTTTCCTCTATACTGTCTTTTAAAATAACCTTATATGAGAATACTGTTCTATCCTGTCCAAGTCTGTATGCTCTGTCAACAGCCTGATTTTCCACAGTCTTGTTCCACCAAGGATCATATATAAATATTGTGTCTGCTGCAGTAAGGTTAAGTCCTACTCCGCCTGTTTTCAGCGTCATTACAAATACTTTATACTGGCTGTCATTTTGGAATTTATCAACCAGAAGATGTCTTTCTTTAGTTGCCCCTGTCATAGAAAGATATTTGATATTCTGTTTTTTAAGTTCTTTGCATATTCCCTCAATAGAACTTATATAGTTTGCAAAAACAAGAACTTTATGGTCGTTTCTAACTGCATCAAGTATACTTTCGATAGTAACATCTCTTTTGCTTGAAACTATCTGCGAGTTTTTACTTTCAGGACAGCTTGTAATCTGTCTAAGTTCATTAAGAGCCTGCAGAATATAGAAATGTGATTTTCCAAATCCCTGAGTTTTTATATTTTCATGTACCATATTGTAATAATACATTCTTCTCTCTTCATAATATTTTCTCTGTTCAGGATTCATCTCTACATAAAGAACTTTTTCAATTTTTTCAGGAAGATCTTTTAATACATCTTTCTTTACCCTTCTTAAAATAAAAGGATATATTTTTTTCTTAAGTTCTTCTATTGCATCTTTATCATTTTCCTTATGTATAGGAGCTGCATAGTATTTGTTAAACTCTTCTGAAGTTCCAAACATAGACGGATTAAGAAATCTAAACAGAGAATAAAGTTCTCCAAGGTTGTTTTCAACAGGAGTTCCTGAAAGAGCAACTCTGTATTTGCTGTTTAAAAGCATAACAGCTTTTGTAATCTGTGCATTTGTATTTTTAATGTTTTGTGATTCATCAAGAATAATTAAAGTATATTTATATTTTTTTAATTTTTGTATATCGTTTCTTACGGTTCCGTATGTTGTAAGAATTACTTCTGAATCTTTTAAGGTTTCTATCTCTCTGTTGTTTCCATAATAAATTCCTGTTTTCAAATCAGGGCTGAATCTTTGAATTTCATTTTCCCAGTTGAAAATTAAACTTTTCGGCATAACAATAAGAGTTTTCATTTTCTTTTTTGTTGAACGGTGTATTCTTGTGATAAGTGCTATTGCCTGAAGAGTTTTCCCAAGTCCCATATCATCGGCAAGACATCCTCCAAGGTTGTTGTCCATAAGATAACACAGCCATTTATATCCATATTCCTGATATTGTCTTAATGTTGCATTTATATTTGGTATTTTAACATTATAGTTTTCAATATTATTAATTCCGTTGAAAAACTCTTTCTGCTCTGCAATATGTTCTTTCAGAACCTTATTTTCTATTAAATCGTCTACAATAGGAAGGTCAAAGAAAGAAATTTTTACTTTGTTGTTCTCTGTTTTCTTAAAAACTTTTTCCAGTTTTTCTATATATTTTCTGTTAATAACAGCATTAGTTCCATCACCAAGAACAATATACGAATCTTTTTTCAGCTTAGCCAAAACATCGAATATTCCAAATTTTTCATTTCCTATCTGAAGAGAGATATCTCCTTCAAGAAAATCTATTGAGTGATTAAGCTTTCCAATAAGTTTTGGCTTAACAACCTTTACAGTATATGATTTCAGTTTATCTGTTCCCACTATTTTATATTTTCCTGCAAGTTGAAGAAGATCTTTTGTTACAAACTCTCTTGCTATTTTTTCATTGATAATAATAAGGTTATCCTCATCTATGAAAAATCCCTGTTTCATACCCAGCTTTCTTTGATGTTTTAAAATAAGCTTTGAAATAGCCTCTACAACAGCAGCTATTTTTCCATCTGGTTTACAGATGTATATTTTTTTCTCAAGAGTGTTTACAATAACAATTTCTTCTATATTATTCAGTCTTATAAAGTCATCTGTAAGAGTTGAATAACATAAATCAATTTTTAAATAAAGACTGTTGTCAACAGATATTTTTTCTATTGTAATCTGCGGTATTCCTGCAGTGTCTTTTATTTTTTCAACAGTATATCCCTTATATTCTATCTCAATATTTTTGAAAGAATGGTGTGCAAGAGTCAGAAAAGCCTCAAGCTCATTTCTGCTTATAACAGATATTTTTTCTTTCAGGATATCAAGGTCTTCATCAGCTATATCAAAACAATAAACTATACCGTTATGGTAAAGAAGAGTGTCTGAAATAACTTTAAAATTTTCATATTTTTTATTTAATAAAACAGTTGGTTTTACTTTATCAGGTTCTTCTTCAATATCTTCGATTTTAAGAGTAATTTCGTTTCCTGTAAAACTCCATACAATTTTCTGAAAATCTTCTGTGACGAAATTTTCTATGTGTTTTAAGTTTTCTGCCATTTCGTAAAAATCATCAAGATATATGTTTTGAACAGTTTTTTCCCAATCAATAAAAAAGTCATCCTCCCTTACATCTGTAAGAAAAGAAACAACTTTTTGAATATGTTTGTCTCTTATATCGTATGGAAGAAAAGAATCAATTGTTTTTCCGTCGTGTGTAACAGGAGAAATATATCCTCCATTTTCATCTATTTTAAGCATAAAATAGATTTCTTTTTCGTTTTTGTAACTATTGTTAGTATCAATTTTAGCCATCAATTTTGTTCCTCATTATTAATTTGTTTAGAATATATTATATCATAAAAATAAGTTTTATACTATTTTTTTATAGAAACCTACGCAAAATGGAAGCAAAATTAATCAAGAATGCACAAAATTTAAGCAATTTGTGATACAATAAAAATAAAGTATTAGGAGAAAAAATATGAAATATAAAATAAGAGATATGCAGGAAAGCGATTGGGAAAAAGTCAGTGCAGTTTATAAAGAGGGACTGGCAGAAGGAAGATCAACATTTCAAAAAGAGTGTCCTTCATATGAAGCATGGGATAAATCTCATTTGAAAGACTGCCGTTATGTGATTATGGACAATAATAAAATTATCGGTTGGTGCAGTTTGAGTGCAACTTCAGCAAGAGAGGTTTATAAAGGTGTTGTTGAGGTGAGCATATATATTTCCTCTGAATTCAGAAATAAAGGAGCAGGGACAGAGCTTTTAAATTTTCTAATTGAAGAGAGCGAGAAAAAAGGTTATTGGAGTCTTTATTCTGCTATTCTGGAAGTAAATTCTCCAAGCATACTGCTTCATAAAAAATGCGGTTTCAGAGAAATCGGATACAGAGAAAAGATAGCAAAAGATATATTTGGTGTATGGCAGAATACAATTTTAATGGAAAGAAGAAGCAGAAAAATAATATAAAAAATATATAGATATTTAGACAGCTGGAAATTTTGATAATCCAGCTGTTTTTTATTTAAAATTTAGTATTTTTTATCAAAAAAGTATAAAAAAATAAAAAATTTTTTATAAAAATTTCTAATGTTAATTTATTTTAATATGCAGTATTATAACTTATCTATAAATTTTTATTAAAATTAGTTATAAACTTTTTAACCTTATTACACATCAAAACGGCAGAGCAATACAAAAATATATTATTTTAAAAAGGAGGAACTATGGAAAATCAAGACAGTAACAAATTAGGTTTGGTCGGACTTACGGCAATAGTCGTCAGTTCAATGATTGGAGGAGGAATTTTTAATCTCCCGTCGAACATGAGTATTGATGCAGGATTTATGGCTGTAACAATTTCATGGATAGTGACAGCTGTAGGGATATATTTCCTCGCCAATACTTTCAGCATTTTATCAGACAATAATCCCAATCTTCATTCAGGTATTTATTCTTATGCCAGAACAGGATTTGGAAAATTTACAGGATGTGAGATAGCATGGGGATACTGGCTGAGTTCAATCTTTGGAAATGTTGCTTTTGCAGTGCTGCTAATGCAGACTATCGGATATTTTTATCCGGTGTTTAACGGACACAACATTCAGTCATTTATAGGCGGTTCTATATTTATCTGGATAATGTACTTCATAGTCATTTGCGGTGTTACAAAAGCTACATTTCTTAATAATATTGCAACTTTTGCAAAACTTATAGTTCTTGCAGTGATACTTTTCTTTTTTGCCAAAGCATTTAAGGGAAGTATCGCTTCTTATGATGTGTACGGGCAGATAGAACATCTTGGAAGTATGACACAGCAGATAAAAAGTACAATGCTTATTACTTTATGGTGTTTTATAGGGCTTGAAGGAGCAGTAGTCCTTTCAGGAAGAGCCAGAAATCATAAAGATGTAGGAAAAGCAACTCTTTTAGGAATACTTATATGTATTGTAATTTTTTCGGGATTATCAATACTTTCTTTTGGAGTTCTTCACCAAAGTAAACTGGCATTTCTTCCAACACCATCAACAGCCTACCTGCTTGAAATAATTGTAGGACATTGGGGAGCTACATTTGTAAATATTGGAATTATAATAGCTCTTCTGGGGTGCTGGCTTTCTTGGACAGTAATAACTGCTGAAGTACCATACATAGCAGCTAAAGATGGAGTTTTCCCTGAAATTTTAACAAAAGTGGATAAAAACGATACTCCAACAGCCTCTCTTCTAATGTCAACAATAGCTATGCAGCTTGCAATGTTTATTGTTTTATACAGCAAAGATGCATGGCTTCTTCTTGTAGATATTACAGGGCTTATGATTCTGCCTCCATATATTGCAAGTACATTTTTTCTTCTTAAAGAGGTTCAAAATGGAAATCTTGAAAATATTGGTTCAAAAAAAATAAAAATGGCATTTCTGTCAGGACTTACAGCAGCAATATTTACACTTTGGCTTCTGCTTTCATCAAAGATGTCACTGCTTCTTATTTCCACAACAATTTTTGCTCTTGGAATTATAGTTTATACAGTGTCTCAAAGAAGTAAAGGAAAGCACAGAGTGTTTGAAGGAAAAGAAAAAGGTTTTGCATTTATTCTTGGAGCAGTGGGAATAGTCTCTTTTATATTAATGGTTTCAGGAAAATTAAATATTAACTAGAATATTTACTTGATTAAGGAGTGATGCAGCAATGAAAAATTTAGATGGGGAAGTATATCAAATACTTTTAGTACAAAATAGAAATGGAGAAGAAAAAAGCAGTATAAAAAGCGTTATCAACGCTTTAAAAGAAGAGATAATAAGAAGAGGTGTAACTATAGTTTCTGCTGATTCTGTTGAAGATGCAGAAGATGAAATTAAAATAAATAAATCTATTGATTGTCTTCTTATTGACTGGGACTCAAAACATGGAGTGAAAGGACAGGAAGAAAAACTTGAAAAATTTATAACAAATCTTCATACAAGACAGAAAAATGTTCCTGTGTTTCTCCTTGCAGAAAATGAAAAAGCAATAGACAGTTTAAAAGCGGATACATTTAATAAAATAAATGAATATGTATGGCTTTTGGAAGATTCTCCTGTATTTGTCATGGAACGTATTTCAGCAGCTATTGAAAGATACAGAAAACAGCTTCTTCCGCCTCTTGCAGCAGCAATAATGACTTATGAGAAAAAAGCTGAATATTCATGGGCAGCTCCGGGACATCAGGGAGGTGTAGGATTTACAAAAACAGCAGTAGGTAAAAAATTCTACGACTTCTACGGAGAAAATCTTTTCAGAACAGATATGGGAATAGAAAGAGCTGAACTTGGTTCTCTTCTTGACCACACAGGAGCTTTTGGAGAGGCAGAGGAATATGCAGCAAAAGTTTTCGGTTCAGACAGAACATATTCTGTTTTAGGAGGAACATCTGGTTCGAACAGAACTATAATGCAGGCGTGCACAAAAGACAACGATATAATAATAGCTGACAGAAACTGCCACAAGTCAATAGAACAGGGACTTATTCTTGGAGGAGGACTTCCTGTATATATGACACCAACAAGAAACAGATACGGCATAATAGGTCCTATTCTTCCTGAGCAGATGGAAGAAAAAACTATCAAAGAAAAAATAAAAGAAAGTCCTTTAATTAAAAATAAAGGAAAAGAAAAAGAAAAACCTGTTTATGCAGTTGTAACAAACTGTACTTATGACGGAGTTACATACAATGCTGAAAAGGTTGAAAAACTTCTTGAAAAATCTTCTGATGTAATTCACTTTGATGAAGCGTGGTATGGATATGCAAGATTTAATGATATATATAAAAACCATTATGCTATGAGAGGAATACCTGATAAGGAGCATAAAGGACCTACTGTTTTTGCAACCCACTCAACACACAAACTTTTAAATGCTCTTTCTCAAGGTTCATTTATTCATGTAAGATATGGTAAAAAAACTATGGAAGAGGGAAGATTTAATCAGGCATATATGATGCATGCAACTACATCTCCTTTGTATGCAATAGCAGTATCAAATGATATAGCAACAGCTATGATGGACGGAGAATCAGGAAAATCTCTTATGAATGAAGTTGTGGAAGAAGCGGTGGAATTTCGTAAAGTAATAGGAAAATTATATGCCCAATACACTGCTAAAAAAGATTGGTTCTTTAAACCGTGGAATGCTGAAACTTATTCTGATAAATCAGGAAAAACAGTTCCTTTCTATGAGGCAGATACAAAAATATTAGCCAAAGACCAAAAATTCTGGATAATGCATCCTGAAGATTCATGGCATGGATTTAAAGATTTAAAAGAGGACTGGTGTATGCTTGATCCTATAAAAGTAAGTATTCTTACTCCTGGAATGGGAGAAGATGGAAAGCTTCTTGATAAAGGAGTTCCTGCAAGTTTGGTTTCTGCTTATCTTAATAGATTTGGAATAGTTCCTACAAGAACAACAGATTTCCAATTAATGTTCCTGTTTTCAATGGGAGTTACAAAAGGAAAATGGGGAACTCTTGTAAGTGTACTTTCAGATTTCAAAAAATATTATGATAAAAATGCTCCTCTTGCAGAAGTTCTTCCAGAGCTTGTATCAGAGCATAAAGAGATATACAAAGATATGGGAGTTAAAGACCTTGGAGATAAAATGTTTGCGTATCTAAAAGAAAATAACCTGGGAGCAGTATTAAACGAAGCTTATTCTTCTCTTCCTGTTCCTGTAATTACACCAAGAGAGGCATACAATAAGATAGTAAGCAATGAAGTGGAACTTGTTCCTGCAGACAAATTGGCAGACAGAATAGCAGCAAATTCTGTTATTCCATATCCGCCAGGAATTCCAATGCTTATGTCAGGAGAAAATTTTGGAGATGAAAACAGTCCACAGATAAAATATCTGAAAGCTTTGTCTTTATGGGATCATGCTTTTCCGGGATTTGAACATGATACAGAAGGAACTGAAATTATAGGTGGAATTTATCATGTGCTTTGTGTAAAATAGAGGAATATAAAACAGCATTGAAAAACAGAAGGGGATTTTTATGATGAAATTAGAGTTAAAAAAAATAGGAATGATAATACAGCTGACAGTGGTTTTTATTATGCTGTATTTTATCCATAAAGAAATGGAAGTATATACATTGGCAAGTATAAAATCTGCTCTTGCAGGAATACCTTTGTACAAACTTGGAATAGCAGTATTTCTGGTAGTTTTAAATTATCTTATTCTTACAGGATATGAACTTCTGGCATTTAATGTTGCAGATATAAAGCTTGAAAAAAGAAAGATTATGTTTACATCTTTTGTAAGTTATGCCTTTGCAAATTTTATAGGGCTTTCAGGACTTAGCTCAACAAGCATAAGAATTAATCTGTATTCTATCTGGAACATTAATTACAAATCGATTTTAAGCATAATAAAAAATGTATACTTAAGTTTTCTTGTTGGAGTTCTTCTTGTTGGAGGAATATCTCAGATAGTTTTTCCAAATGATTTGACAAGATTTAATTTTATATTGAAAGACACATATTTTATAGGAGTGGCTGCTCTTCTTGTGGGAATGTTTCTTATATTTTATTTTGTTGCTAAAAAGCATTTTAAAGTAAGAGATATTTTTATTCAGTTTCTTCTTGGAATATGTGACTGGCTTTTAATAAGCAATATTTTATATCTGTTTCTTCCAGAATCAAATATAAACTTTGGAACATTTCTTTCAATATTTATGTGTTCACAGGTTTTAGGAGTGCTGAGTACAATTCCCGGAGGACTTGGAGTTTTTGATGTAACTTTTGTGAAACTTTTAAATAATTATTATTCAAGTGATGTGGTTGTAGCAATTTTAATTGTATACAGAATATTATATTATTTAGCACCTTTTGTTATTGCTCTGGTATCTTTCCTGTTTTACAAAATGCTTAGAATGAGAGATTCCCTGAAAGGTGCAGGAAATTTTATAAGCAACCTTATGGTAAATGTGTCACTTGAGCTTTTATCTGTTCTGGTATTTACATCAGGAGCACTGCTTTTATTTTCAGGAGCACTTCCTCCAAATGTTGTTCATATAAAAATACTGGCAAAACTTCTGCCGGAAAATGTAATAATAATATCACATCTTCTGGCAAGTATAACAGGAACACTTCTTTTAATTCTTGCTTATGGATTAAAGAGAAGACTTGATGCAGCATATTTTCTTACTGTGCTGCTGGTTTCTCTGGGAAATATCTTCCTTATTTTTAAGGGATTTCATTATCCTATTTTCTTTGTACTTTCTATAACTCTTATTTTCCTGCTTTTTGCAAGAGATAAGTTTTACAGAAAATCTTCTATTTTCAGTGAAGATATTAATATAAAATGGGTAATTTCCACAGGAGTTGTAATTGTTCTTGCAATCTTTTTAGGATTCTATTCTTTCAGAAATGTTAAATATTCTGATGAACTGTGGTGGCAGTTTACTCTTAACAACGGTGCTCCAATGTTTTTGAGAGCCTCTCTTGTAAGCGTAATAATATTTATAGTATTTTTAATGCTGAGAATGTTCCGTCCTGTGATACAGATAGATAAGATAAAAAGTATTGATGTAAAAAATGAGCTTAAAGAGATAATGAAATTTTCTTCAGCAACAAACTCAAATCTGGCTCTTTTAGATGATAAATTTATATATTTTAATGAAAATAAAACAAACTTTATTATGTATGGAAAATCAAACAAAAGACTTATTGCTATGGGAGATCCTGTTGGGGATGAGAGAGACATAAAAGACAGTATCTGGGATTTTTATAATATAAGCAGAAGAAGCGGATATCACGTGGCATTTTATGAAATAAATAAAAAATATCTGAATTACTATCTTGATATAGGATTAAAGCTTTTCAAAATAGGTGAAGAGGCTGTTGTGGATTTAACAAATTTCAGCTTGGAAGGACCATCACAGAGAAAATTGAGATATACTTACAGTAAATGTACAAAAGCAGGGCTTGTATTTGATGTCGTTGATTTTGAGCCTGTAAAAGATAAACTGAGAGAGATTTCAGAAAGCTGGATGAAAAACAAAAACGGAGCAGAAAAAGAGTTCTCTCTTGGAAAATTTGATGATGAATATTTAAAAAATTTCAGAATTGCTGTATTAAAGCTTGAGGATGAAATTGTGGCTTTTGCAAATTTATGGGAAACTTTTAATAGAGAAGAGCTTTCTATTGACTTGATGAGATACAACGAAAAAGCTTTGACAGACTCCATGGAATTTTTATTTATCAATATTATGCTTTGGGGAAGAAAAGAGGGATACAAAGCATTTAATCTTGGAATGGCTCCTCTTTCAGGACTTGAATACAGAGGAAGTACATCTCTTTGGAATAAATTTGGAGCATTTATTTTTAAGAACGGAGGAAACTTCTATAATTTTCTGGGGCTTAAAAACTTTAAGAATAAATTTAATCCTGTCTGGGTGCCTAAATATATTGCTCTTTCAGGAAACTTTACTCTTCCGTCAACATTGAACGATATTGCTGTTCTTGTTTCCGGAGGGATAAGAGGAGTAGTTAAAAAATAAAATATTATATTTAAAAAGGGATTGCCTTGTGAGCAGTCCCTTTTATTTTTACATTCCTCTTGTTGTATATTGAGTTTCCAATTCTTTATTTTCAGCAAGAACAGTGTCAATAACGGCACATATTCTTTCTTTATCATATGGAAGAGTTCCTCCCAGCGGAAGATAATTTGAAGCATGATTGCTTCTGAAAACACATGGTTCTTTTACATTGATGTTTGCTATTATCATTTTAACTTCTCTCAAAATATCTGCATCAGACAGACGTTTGAAATTTCCGCTTACATATTCATCATAAAATTCTGTTCCCTCGTATATTCTTAAAGTAAGAATGCTGAAAAAATCAGGATTCATTTTTGAAATAATATCTGCTGTTTCAAGAGCATGTTCCTCTGAACCGTCTTTTTGTGCAACACCTGTTATAACAGTTACAGAAATCTGAATTCCTGCTGCTCTTGCCTTAAGTCCAGCCTCAAGCATTTCAGCTTTTGTAACTCCTTTTTTAATATGAGCAAGAATTTTATCACTTCCGCTTTCAACTCCAAGATATATAAGCTTTAATCCAAGAGAATTAAGCTCTTTTAACTCTTCTGGAGTTTTCAGTCTTATTGATTTTGGTGAAGCATACATTGATATTCTGTCGAATTTAGGAAACTTTTCTCTCAGATAAAGCATAATCTGTCTAAGTTTTTCCATAGGGATAATAAGAGCATCTCCGTCAGCGAGGAATATTCTTATTCCCTCTATATGCCCGTACATTCTGCTGAACATATCAATTTCCTGTTTGATTTCTTCCAAAGATTTTATTGTAAATTTTTTGCTCTTGTACATATTGCAAAATGTACATTTATTATGCGAGCATCCCAGAGTAACCTGAATTATTAGATTTAATCCTTCACTTGGGGGACGATATAAAGGATAATCGTAATTTAGCATAATGCACTCTCCTTTTTTTTAAAATTTGTATCTTTATTTTAAATGATTTGTTCTTAGAGGTCAAGAGTTGATTGAATATGGCAAAGAAAATATTTGTTCAAAGAAAAATATATAAAATTATAGAAAAAACATGATTAATATGATACAATTATAAATTGTTATAGGATAATTTTTTAATTTTTTGTAGTCTTTTATATAAGGAGAAAAAATAATGAAAATAGGATTTGATCACAATAAGTATCTTGAAGAACAATCTAAATATATCCTGGAGAGAGTAAATAATTTTGACAAATTATATCTTGAGTTTGGAGGGAAACTTCTTTACGACCTTCATGCAAAAAGAGTTTTACCGGGATTCGACGAAAATGCGAAAATAAAATTACTACATAAATTAAAAGAAAATGTAGAAGTCGTTATATGTGTCTATGCAGGAGACATTGAAAGAAACAAAATAAGAGGAGATTTCGGTATCACTTATGATATGGACGTTTTCAAACTTATTGACGACTTAAGAAGTTACGAACTTGAAGTAAACAGTGTTGTTATCACAAGATTTGATGACCAGCCGGCTACTACTGTATTTATTAATAAACTTGAAAAAAGAGGAATTAAAGTATACAGACACAGAGCAACAAAAGGTTATCCAACAGATGTTGATACAATAGTAAGTGAAGAGGGATATGGAAGAAATCCATATATTGAAACAAGAAAACCTATCGTGGTTGTTACTGCTCCCGGACCTGGAAGCGGAAAACTTGCCACATGTCTTAGTCAATTGTATCATGAGGACAAAAGAGGAAAAGTTGCAGGATATTCAAAATTTGAAACATTCCCTGTATGGAATGTTCCTTTAAAACACCCGCTGAATATTGCTTATGAAGCTGCTACTGTTGACTTGAAAGACGTAAACATGATTGACCCATTTCATCTTGAGGCATATGGAGAAACTGCTGTAAATTATAACAGAGATATTGAAGCTTTCCCTGTATTAAAAAGAATAATTGAAAAAATTACAGGAAAAGAATCTATATATAAATCTCCAACTGATATGGGAGTAAACAGAGTAGGATTCGGAATTGTTGATGATGAGGTTGTAAAAGAGGCATCTAGACAGGAAATTATAAGAAGATGTTTAAAAACAGCTTGTGAACATAAAAAAGGGTATGTTGACAAAGACACTTATCAGAGAGCAAAACTTATCATGGAAGAACTTCAGTTAAAAGAAACAGACAGAAAAGTTCTTGTAGCTGCAAGAAATCGTCTTGAAAAACTGAAAGCAGAAGATCCTAATGAGTTTTATTCTGCTGTGGCAATAGAGCTTGACAACGGAACTATGATTACAGGAAAAGGTTCTCCTACAATGTGTGCAAGTGCATCTGCTATTCTTAATGCAATAAAATATCATGCAGGAATTGCTGATGAAGTTCATCTTATTGCACCTGAAATTGCAGAACCTATTATAAATTTAAAATCTGTAAATTTTGAAAGCAAAAACACAACTCTTAACTGCGAGGAAGTTCTTATTGCTCTTAGCATCTGTGCTGTTACTGATGAGAGAGCAAAGAAAGCTATCGATAATCTTTCAAAATTAAAAGGATGTCAGGCACACTCAACATCTATATTGGGAAAAACTGATGATCAGCTTATGAGAAAACTAGGAATAGAAATAACATGCGATTCTGTGTTCCCAACAGAAAACTTATATTATAACGATTAAAAAAATGATAAAATAAAAGCTCTTTGTCAAATTGTATTGATGACAAAGAGCTGTTTTTTATTATTTTATTTTTAATTATTCTTCAGAAGAAGAGATTCCATATTTTTCTATTAATTCTTTATTTTCTCTTTTTTCTTCTTCAATTTCAAGACCTTTAACAGAAATTTTTATTCTTTGTTTGTCTTGGTCTATTTCAACTATCTTACCTTTTACCATATCTCCAACAGCAAATTTATCTTTTAAGTTTTTGATAAAGTCTTTAGAAGCTAGTTGTGTAGGGATAAATCCGTCAATTCCGTCTTCTAATTTAACGAACATTCCAAATTCTAATATGCTCTTAATTGGTTTTTCTACTACATCACCAAGTTTGTAGTCTTCCATAGCTTTTTCCCATGGGCTTTTTTCAAGAGCTTTTATGCTTCCTTTTATTTTCTTTTCGTTTAAATCAAGTTCGCTTACTTCAAATTCTACTTCGTCGCCTTTTTCAAATTTCTTTCCTCCAACCCATGCAAAATCAGATTGGTGAATAAATACATCTATTCCCTCTTCGATTTCAGCAAAAACTCCGTATGGTTTTATTTCAGCAACTTTACCAGTTAATTTGTTTCCAACTTTGTAAGCTTCTTCTGCTTTTTCCCAAGGATCAACAGAAAGCTGTTTCATTCCAAGTTTTAATTTTCTGCTTTCAGGTTTGAATTCAAGAACTTTAACTTTTACAACGTCTCCAATTTTAGCAAATTCATTTACGTTGATTTTCTTTCTGTTCCATGTAAAATCTGATATGTGGATAAGTCCTTCTACTCCGTCCATAACTTCAACTAAAACACCATATTGTAATATTTTAGTTACTTTTCCGTCAACTGTACCGTCAACAGCTAAAGTTTCAGCAGCTATGTCCCAAGGATTTCTTACTAAAGCTTTTAATGATAATTTAACATTTTTCTTTTCTGGCTCTAATCCGATAACTTTAACTTCTAATTTATCTCCAATGTTGAATCCTTCAATTTTTTCAGCTTTTTTCCAAGAAATTTCAGAAATATGGATAAATCCTCTTAAACTTCCGATTTCAACTACGATACCAAATGGAAGAAGTTCTGTAATAACACCTTCTAAAACTTCTCCTTCTTTTAATTCAGCAAACTCTTTATCAGCCTGCATCATAACTATATCTTTTCTTGAAACAGTAACTTTTTTTCCTTTTTTGTCTTCTTTAATATCTTTTACAAGAACCTTAACTTCTTTACCAGTTATATCTTCACCTTTTTTAGTTTCAGATAAAGATTTTGGAAGGAACACTTGGTGAGCAAATATCTCAACAATATATCCTCCTTTAACTTCTTTAACAACTTTTCCTGTAACTTCTTCTTTCTTTTCGAAAGCTTCTTTAATTTTGTCCCAACCTTGTTCCATTTCAACTTTTCTTCTAGAACCAATTATGAATTCACCTTCAGGTGTTTCACCAACAAGCATAACCTCTATTTCATCACCGATATTATAATTTGTCAGCTCTTCAGCTCTTACTCTTACTGAAGTTATTTGTCCTGGAACATCAAGGTAAGCAAAATTTCTTTCCTTGCTTGCGATAGTCCCCACTACTTTAGTTCCTGTGCTTCCTTCTTCAGGCAGATACTCGTTAAGCAGCGCTTCAAATTCATTATAATCCATGTTTGTCATCAAAAATCCCCCTTATTTTGTTTTCTATCTCTAATATTATTTCTTCCGGTGTTGATGCTCCTGCTGTTATTCCTACCTTTTGGACATTGTCAAACCAAGAGCAGTTTAATTCTGTCAAATCTTGTATAAGGTAGCTTTTTTTATTTACGCTTTCAGAAATTTCATATAGTTTTTTGCTATTTGAACTTTTATTGTCCCCAACTATAAGAACCATATCTACTTCTTTGGCAAGTTTTTCTACTGCTTTTTGTCTTTCATATGTAGCTCCGCATATTTTACTGAATATTTCTATATTTGTATAATTTGCTGTTACATAATCTTTTATTTGAAAAAACAGTTCTTTATTTAAAGTAGTCTGCGTCAAAAGGCAGTATTCCTTTTCTTTATCAATAGAAAGCTTTATAAATTCTTCGAAAGAATTTACTATACTTACATCTTTTCCAAAAGATACTATTCCTTTTACTTCAGGGTGATTTCTGTCACCAATAAATATTATTTTTTTTCCTTTACTCTCTGCTTCTATCAGTGCTTTCCTGATTCTTTCCACAAAGATACAAGTAGCATCATAAATTTTTACTTTCTCTTTCTCTAGTATATCATAAATTTGTCTTGTTGTCCCGTGTGCTCTTATTATTACTACATCTTTTTTTGTAAGGTTTACTTTTTTATCTTTCAAGTCTTCTTCAGAAAGTGTTCTAAATCCTTTTTTTTCCATATCTGAAGTGACTCTTTTATTATGTACAAGCATTCCTAAAATAAAATAATTTTCTTCAAATTTTTTTTCTTTTAGGATATTATTACATAAATTTATAGCTCCGGCAACCCCAAAACAGAAACCCATTTTCTCTGCTCTTATTATTTCCATAAATTTTTAGTCTTCTCCAAATTTATCTTCTTCTATTAATATTCTTAAAGCTTCAAGCATATCGTCTTCATCAGGTCCGTCTGCTTCAAGTTCAAGTTCTCTTCCCTGCTCTGCAGCAAGAAGCATAAGTCCCATGATACTTTTTCCGTTTATTTCCTCGTCTTCATATCTTACTTTTATTTCAGAATCATAAGTAGATGCCAGCTGTACAAAAAGAGATGAAGGTCTTGCATGCAGTCCTGCTTTGTTTTTTATCTGCACTGTTATTTTCTTCATAATTTTACTCTCCCTTTATATTTCTTAGATATTTTCTTACTGTATGTTTTACCTCTTCTGAATTTTTGCAGTTCAGAATAGATTTTTTTATTTTTTCAAGCTGTGACATTTTTATTTTTCTTACAAGATTTCTGGCTCTTGGTATAAAAGTAGCAGACATACTTAAATTTGTAATTCCGAAACTTAAAAGTATTACAATACCGAGAGGTTCTCCTGCTATTTCACCACAGACAGCCACATCTTTATTATTTTTCTGTCCTGCCTCTGCTATAACATTTATTGCTCTTAAAACAGCAGGCTCATAATAATCATAAAGATTATTTTCTCTTTGCGAAAATCTGTCTGCTGCCAGTATGTATTGTGCCAGGTCGTTGCTTCCTATTGAAAAGAAATCAACATACTCACATATTTTATCTGCCATAAGTATCACTGAAGGAACTTCAACCATAATTCCTGTTTTTATATCTTTGCTGAAAGTTTTCCCTTCTGCAGCAAGTTCTGCTTTCATATCGTCTGTAAGTTTTTTTACAATTTCAATCTCTTCAATATTAGAAATCATTGGGTGCATTATTTTTATATTTTTTTCATATCCAGCCCGAAGAATTGCTCTCAGCTGAGTTTTTAATATATCTTTTTTATCAAGAGTAAATCTTATTCCTCTTTCTCCAAGAGAAGGGTTCTGCTCGTGCTCCATTTTAAAATATGGAAGACTTTTGTCT
Source organism: uncultured Fusobacterium sp. (assembly GCA_900542625.1). Taxonomy (GTDB): domain Bacteria; phylum Fusobacteriota; class Fusobacteriia; order Fusobacteriales; family Fusobacteriaceae; genus Fusobacterium_B. The sequence continues at coordinate 3,492 of UQOH01000012.1, read as the reverse complement.
GCTCCAATGTCAAGAGTTCTTATTATCAAAGGTTTTTCATGTCCTATTTTATCGCTCATTTCATTATAGAAAGAAAGCTGTTTTTCCTCTTCAGGAAGTCTGTCCCCTTTCATATATATAAACTCTGTTCTTAAAAGTCCTACACCATCTGCATTAACTTTTTTTATAACAGAATCATCAAGTCTTTGTCCTGCATTTATTTCCAGGCAAATTTTTACTCCGTCTTTTGTGACAGAAGGAAGATTTATACTCTCTTTTATCTCTTCTTTTTCTTTTTCAAATTCATCTTGTAAAACTTTGTATTCTTTTAAAGTTTCTAAAGAAGGTTTTGTTATTACAACAGGTTTTTCACTGTATGTATCAATAATTATGTATTCTCCCCATTCTTTTTTCAGGATATCATTTCCTCCCATAAAAGTGGGAATTTCAAGGGATTTTGCAAGAATAGCTGTGTGAGATGTTTCTCCGACATATCCCATCACTATTCCTTTAACATCTATCTTTTTGTTATAAATATCCAAAAGCTCTGAGGGCAGAATATCTTCTGCTATAAGGATTTTTCCCTCAAGACCGCAGTATGCACATTCATTGTCTGCCAGTGCCTCCAAAAGTCTTTCTCCAATATCCTGAATATCTAAAGCTCTTTGCCTGTACAAAGGGTTTTTCATTTTTTTAAATGAATCCACATATTTTTTTACAGTTCTTTTTATTACTTCTTCTGCATTAAGTTTATCTTTTTTTATAGATGCCTGTATATCATGTTTAAACATGGGGTCATCAAGCATCATAAAATGCACTGACAGTATTTGAAGATCTTTTTCAGCAATTTTCCCTTTCAGACTATGCTTTAATTCTGATAACTTATTTTTTGCACTATTAACAGCATTTTCGTATCTCTCAATCTCTTTGTCTATCTTTTCATCTGAAAGTGAAAAAGACTCTATTTCAAGGTTTTTTTGTCCTTTTAAATAAGGCTCTGCTATAACTATACCTTCATATATACTTTTTCCGTATATTCTTTCCATTTTCCATCAATTCCTTTTTCACTTTAGGCTCTCTAAATTATATATTATTTGAGCGGTTTTTTCAATTTTTAGTTGAAAGAATTTAATATATTTTTTATTTTCCTTGTAATGAATAAAATTTTGTGGTAAAATTTCTCATAAATTATTTTTAACATTTATTTAGGTATTAAAAAAATCTTGTCTTTAATTTTATTTTTTTATATACAGGAGGTTTCAACAATGAATAATATGCTGGAAATTTTCGGGAAATTTCACTTTTCAGAACTGGAACTAAAGAGCAGAGTGCCTAATTCTATTTTTAAAGAATTTAAAGCTGTTCAAAGGGGAGAAAAAGAGCTTTCTATATCTGTGGCAGAGGTTATAGCCAATGCTGCTAAGAACTGGGCAACTGAAAACGGAGCAACTCACTTTACACACTGGTTCCAGCCTCTTACAGACCTGACTGCTGAGAAACACGAATCATTTATCTCTATTTCTTCTGACGGAAATATTCTTTCTCAGTTCTCTGGTAAAGAGCTTATAAAAGGAGAATCTGACACTTCATCTTTTCCAAATGGAGGACTTCGTTCTACATTTGAGGCAAGGGGATATACTGCTTGGGATTTATCATCTCCTATGTTTTTAAGAGGACCTGAAAAAGCAAAATCTCTTTATATTCCTACTGCTTTTATAGGATACAATGGTGAGGCTCTTGATAAAAAAGTTCCTCTTCTTAGATCTATCAACGCAGTAACAGAACAGGCTCTTAGAGTAAAAAAAGCTCTTGGAGATACAGAAACTTCCAGAATAGAAGTTACTCTTGGAGTTGAACAGGAATATTTCCTTATTGAGAAAAGATTCTGGGAAAACAGACAGGATTTAATGCTTTGCGGAAGAACTCTTTTTGGTTCACTTCCTCCAAAAGGGCAGGAAATGAATGACCACTATTATGGAACTTTAAAAGAAAAAGTTGAAAAATTTATGGCTGAGCTGGACAGTGAATTATGGCAGCTTGGAGTTATGGCAAAAACAAAACACAACGAAGTTGCTCCAAACCAATTTGAACTTGCAATAATGTTCGCCAGTGCAAACGTTGCTGTTGACCAAAATCAGCTTTCTATGGACGTTATCAAAAAAGTGGCAGACAGACATGGACTTGCTGCTCTTCTTCATGAAAAACCATTTACAAAAGTAAACGGTTCTGGAAAACACTGTAACTGGTCTTTAGCTACAAATCTTGGAGAAAATCTTTTTGATCCTGGAGATATGTCAAAAGACAATATGCAGTTCCTTGTTTTCTTAACAGCTGTTGTAGAGGCTGTTGACAGATACTCTCATGTTTTAAGAGCATCTACTGCAACACCTGGAAATGACCACAGACTTGGAGGACATGAGGCACCTCCTGCCATTATATCTATTTTCCTGGGAGATCAGCTTCAAGACATTCTTGAAAATATCGGAAAAATTAAAACAACAACACATGAAGAAGTTATGATAGGACTTGGGGCTTACAACTTCCCTAAAATTCCAAAAGATATTTCTGACAGAAACAGAACTTCTCCATTTGCATTTACAGGAAATAAATTTGAATACAGAATGCCTGGTTCAAGTGCATCTCCGTCAACACCAACATTTATTATAAATACAATAGTGGCTGATGTTTTAAGAGAATATGCAGATATTCTTGAAAAAGTTGAAAATAAAAAAGATTTAAAGAAAAGCATTATTCAATTAATTAAAGAAAGATATAACAAACATAAAAAAATAATATTTAACGGAAACGGATACGACAATGCTTGGATAGAAGAAGCAGAGAAGAGAGGTTTAAGAAACCTTAGAAATACAGTTGAAGCTCTTCCTGTTTACACAGAAGAAGAAACTATTGCTCTTTTTGAAAGAACAATAGTTTTAAGCAGAACAGAGCTTAACTCTATCTTTGTAGTTTATACAGAAAGATACAACAAACAGCTTCATATAGAAACATCTACTGCAATAAGAATGGCAAGAAATGAAATCTATCCTGCTGTTATGAGATATATGAATAATATTGCATCATCTATAAACAGCATAAGAGAGGCTATGGGACCTGAAAATGAAGAATTGATTGAAGGGGATAAAAAACATCTTAACAAAGTATTAAATGCAAAAATTCATTTAAGAACATCTCTTGCTGAGCTTGAAAACGATTTTGCACAGGCTATAAGCATAAACGACCAATATGAAAGAGCTAAGTTTTATCATTTTCATGTAGTTCCAAGACTTCAGCATCTAAAAGAATGGGCAGATGCTCTTGAGCTTGTTTGTGAGAAAACTATATGGCCTTTCCCTGTATATCAGGATTTACTATTTAAATTATAAAAAAATTTTTTTGATTTAAATAAAATTATTTAAAACTGTTCAGTATTTTGAAAAAAATACTTTAAAATTATTTAAACTTTTAAAGGAGGGTTATCGTCTGAATGGTATAATATCTTAATAAAGATATTTA